>DATBRN010000147.1:0-40941 GCA_036560225.1 Pyrinomonadaceae bacterium
CAAGGGATTTGCGGGAAAAACTTGTCATAGAACCTCTTTTCATTCGTTGGATGGGAATTGAGTATTTGAAACTGAATTGACTAGTACGTGTTAGGAAGCATTAGGGTTTCACTGGAAATCCGGCGGAAAAGCCTGACTGCCTAGCGTCTGCCGTTGCAGAAAAACGAAAGCACCCAGGATTTGCCCGGAGACACCAATTAGAGCAAACCAGAACTGTAATAGTTGTCATGAGGCGTATAGCGAACGGGTTGTTCGCGCTTCGCGCTCAGTGCGGGCGAGACGCCCGCGGTCCCAGTAACGGCTGCTTAGTTCAGAGACGCAAGCGACGCATCAAGAGCCTCGATCAACTGGTCAACATGATCGTTTGAAGAGTTGAGCATCAGGCCTGTTCGGATCACATTGCCGTAAAGACCGCCCTTGCCGATAAGCACGCTCCGGCGTTTAGTCTCTTCAAGAACTCTCGCTACAGCCTGCGGTGCCGGTTTCTTTGTTTCGCGGTCCTTCACGAGTTCCAGGCCCTGCATCAGTCCCATGCCCCGCACATCACCGATAACTGGGTGTTTGTCTTTCAGCTCCTCTAAACGCTGGCGGAAATATGCGCCTACCACGGCGGCGTTCTTTTTCAAATCCTCCTCTTCGATTACACGAATAACGGCTAGAGCGGCTGCCATCGAGACAGGGTTGCCGCCGAAGGTCGAGAAAGTCAGGCCCGGAAACTTGTCCGCCACTTCCGGCGTGGCCACAGTGATTCCGACTGGCACTCCATTACCAAGACCCTTTGCGGAGGTGATAATGTCGGGTTCGACGTTCCAGTGTTCGATACCAAACCATTTATCTCCCGTGCGTCCCCACGCAGTTTGTACTTCATCTGCGATAAACAATCCGCCATGCTGACGCGTTATCTCCACGGCCCTTTCGAAATAACCCGGTGGCGGAACAATGAAACCGCCTACTCCAAGTATCGGTTCCGCCATGAACGCCGCTATCTCGCCGGTGGTTGTCGTCATGATCAGCTCTTCAATGTCGTTTGCGCAGGCGAGACCGCATTCCGGGTAGGTGAGTTTGAAAGGGCAACGATAGCAATAAGGTGCACGCGCATGCACAAAGCCGGCGACCTGCGCCGGCAAAGGCCGCCAGGGAGCATGACCCATAGCCGAAAGGGAGGTCGCTGACCGGCCGCTATAGCTGTGACGTAGCACAACAATCTCGTGACGGCCGGTGGCTAGTTTGGCCGCGTGAACGGCTGTGTCATCAGCCTCGGTGCCGCTGTTGGTAAAGAAAGATTTCTTCAGACGTCCTGGCGTTATCTGATGTAGCTTCTCGGCGAGATCCGATTGCGGTTGGTTGGCGTAAAGCGTTGACGTGTGTTGCAGCGTCTTTACCTGGTTGATGATCGCTTCAGTAACTTTGGGGTTCGCATGGCCCACGCTGACGGTGAGTACGCCGCCAAAACAGTCGAGATATTTCTTGCCCTGATCATCCCAAACGTGAAACCCCTCGCCACGCACAAGCGCCACCGGCTCCTCGTAATAAGTGGCCACCGCCGGGAAGAGAAACTCTTTATGCTTGCGAACTGCGTCCGAACTCCCTGTGGCCGTGCTGGAATTTTTTTGTTGTTCTGCGGTGCTCATTTTGTTTTTGGTTTCTGTTTCTCTAGCAATGTTCTGGCTAACAATTGCGAGCCAATAGAAAATCCGTCCGAACCATTCAACGAGCCTGCGGCAGCCGCTTGCGGGACCGATGCTCTGTCGCCCGTTTCACGGGCTGCGGAAGAAAAGTTTCGGCCTTTTACCCAGGGTTCAGCTTCGCTTCACGCTGGGCTTTACGCTGTCGCCCGCTAACGGGCTGGTTGAGCCCCTTCTATGGAGGTTCAGTCTTCAGTAAAGATTTCCTTCGCGCTTTCGACCGGTGTAATCGACATAGACGACTTTGAGTTCGGTATAAAAATCGAGTGCCGTCGATCCTTGTTCCCGATCGCCGATCCCTGTGCCTTTGATTCCACCAAACGGAATATGCGCCTCGCCACCGGTGGTCGGCGAATTGATGTGCGTCATCCCGGTTTCAATCTCGTCAACAAAACGGAAAATGCGGGCAGCATCGTTTGAAAAGATCGACGAAGAGAGTCCGTATTCGGTGTCATTTGCCACTCGCATCGCCTCTCCGAAATCCTTCACGCGCAGTACTGACAACACCGGCCCAAAAATCTCTTCGCGCGCGATACGCATGTCCGGGGTTACATGATCGAAGACAGTTGGCTTTACAAAGTATCCTTTTTCCAGGCTTTTCCCGTTTGCGGGCGCGCCGCCGCAAACCAGCGTTGCGCCGTCCTCGAGTCCGATATCAATGTACTTCAGGACCGTCTTGAACTGGCTTCCATCCACGCTAGGGCCAATTTCCGTATTCGGATCCATGCCGTCGCCAATACGCATCGACTCAGCGCGCTTTGCGATGCGCTCAACAAATTCGTCCGCAATGTCATTAACGACAACTGCTCTACTCGTGGCAGTGCAACGTTGTCCCGACGATCCAAACGCGCCTTGCGCAGTAGATTCGACGGCGAGATCGAGGTCGGCATCTTCCAGAATTATCACCGGGTTCTTGCCTCCCATTTCGCATTGGACTTTTGCGCCTCGTCTTGAGACTTCTTCGTAGAGCCGGGTGCCAACTTCGTTTGAACCGGTAAAGGAAACTGCTTTCACCGCGGGGTGATTGATGATTTCATCGCCGGCCTCGGAGCCTGAGCCCAACACCAAATTCAAAACTCCCGGAGGTATTCCCGCCTCCGCGAACAATTCCACAATGCGTACCGCTGTTGCCGGAGTAAGCGTTGCGGGTTTGAACACGACGGTGTTTCCGGCAACGAGCGCGGGGGCAATCTTCCAGATCGGAATGGCCACTGGGAAATTCCAGGGTGTAATACAAGCCACCACCCCTAATGGCTGCTTTATTGTGTAGGCGAAATTTGATGGTAACTCGGATTGAATCGTCTCACCGTTCATTCGCCGGGATTCGCCGGCGCAAAACTCCGCGACATTTATGGACCGCTGCAATTCTCCGCGCGACTCGGCCAACGTCTTGCCTTCTTCTCGGGTCAGGATTTGCGCTAACTCCTCTTTGTGATCTTCCAACAGGCGAGCGGCGCGGGCCACAATTCTTCCACGCGCCGGCGCTGGCGTGGCGCGCCAGTCTGGGAAGTTTTCTACCGCCGAATCCACGGCGCTTTTTGCTTCATCGCGTGTGGCCTGTTTGACTGTTCCAATCACGTCGTCCGTGTTTGCCGGGTTGACATTGGAAACCGTCCGCGACGAAGCAGACTCAACCCATTTGCCGTCGATGAAGTTACGATAAGTGTCCATAGACTCCCCAGTGGTTGGGGAAACAGTTTGGCTGCTCACGTTCGCCACCTCAGTTGTTGATTTCGAGGCTTTCATTGTACAACAAGTGCTTCTGAATTTGAGCACGCATGGCTACAATTGCTCGCTGTTTCGCTGAACATGAAAAGGCTCGTCAAATCACTAATCGGAGGCATAGTTGTCCAGATAATTATTGTGCTCGCTGTTGTTCTGCCGGCCCTATTCACGCCCGGGAATCCAGAGGGTGCACTACAGACACTGGGGGAGTGCGTATACATAGCCTTCGCTTGACCAAACCCACATGACGAATACTTCTCCGACCCAAACTTCCCGTGAACCAAACAACCTGCACGAGTTGCTCGCGCAGCGAGTGGACATCATGCCGCAAAAGAGCTTTCTTTTTTCGGAGGCAGATGGGCGGAAGTTTTCCTATGAGGAGTTCATCTCGGCAGTCGATAGAGCTGCACGAATGCTTGCGTCACACGGTGTATGCAGAGGCGACGTAGTCAGTCTGCTGATGCCAAACAGTCCGGAGTACATCATCGCCTATTTTGCCTGTTGGAAATTGGGTGCCATCGCGGGTCCGGTAAATTCCTTGTTGAAGGCCCAGGAAGTCTCCTACGTCATTTCAGACTCGGAAACCAGAACTCTGCTGGTTCATCCCGATTTTCTTCCGACCATCGAGAGCATCAGAAAAGAGTTACCACAGCTGGGTGCGGTGATCACATTTGCTGACGAAGCGGTGGCCACAAAACAGTTCGATAATGAGGAGGAGGCGGCAAGTTCAACCAACTCAAGTTTGCCAGAGATCGAGCGTGATAGCGAAGCGATCATCATCTATACGTCCGGAACGACTGGAAAACCAAAGGGATGTTTACTAACCCACGGCAACCTCATCGCCAATGCCCGGCAGATCAGCCAATGGCTCGGATTCACCGCCGACGATCGGCTTTTAACTATCATGCCGCTCTTTCATATGAACGCAGTGTCGGTCACCACTATGTCCGCGCTGTATGTCGGCGGCTCAACTGTTGTTAGTCCCAAGTTCTCGGCGTCGCGCTTCTGGCAGATTATTTCTGACTACCAGATCACATCATTTGGTTCTGTAGCAACAATGCTTTCGATGCTGCTGACCACTTATCCTGATGGTGTTCCCAAAGGTTTGAAGACAGACCAGCTGCGTTTTGCCATGTGCGGCTCCGCGCCTGTGCCCGCCGAAGTCATGAAGCATTTCGAAGAGACTTTCAATTGTTTGGTTATCGAAGGATACGGACTCTCTGAATCAACGTGCCGCTCAACCTTTAATCCGCCCGACGAGCGACGACGGCCCGGTTCGTGCGGCAAGCCAATAGGGAATGAAATGAAGGTGGTCGATGAACAGGACAGGGAAGTGGCCGATGGAGAACTCGGAGAAATCGTCCTGCGCGGCGAGAATATTCTGAAAGGCTATTATCGGAGTCCGCAGGCGACGGCTGAAGCGTTTCGCGGCGGCTGGTTTCACACGGGCGACGTTGGTTATCGCGACAACGACGGGTTCTTCTACATCGTTGATCGCAAGAGCGATATGATCATACGCGGTGGTGAGAATATCTACCCGCGCGAGATCGATGAAGTTCTATATCAGCACCCTGCAGTAGCGGCAGCGGCGACCATCGGTGTTCCCGACCCCCTCTATGGTGAGGAAGTCGCTGCTTTCATTGTGCTGAAAGAGGGAAAGGAAGCGACTGAAGATAATCTCATTACTTTTTGTCGCGAACGCCTCGCCGATTTCAAATGTCCGAAGAGCGTGCGGATAGTAAAAGACATTCCCAAAGGTCCCACCGGGAAACTGCTCAAGCGCGAGCTAAGTAAGCAAACCAGAATCGGAGATTAGTTATCCCCGTCGTCGGGTCAGCTCGGCGGCGATAGAAACAAGCAAAAGACCCACTCCTTAGCAATCAGGAGCGGGTCTATTTGTTAATAGCGAAGTGTCGTTTGACAGCGATGGAACTATTGCGTAAAGTATCGCCGCTCAACACTAAGGTTTACATCACCGCCGGCTAAGTGCGGGCGCTTGGACGGTAGCGTGTGGTGTTACAAGGACAAAGCCCCAGGGCTTCCTCCCTTCCGCTTTCTCGCTCCTAGACACCGCAACTTTCAAAGTTTCAAATGGTTTCCGCGATAAGCATTGTTCCAGCGCGGAAATAAGACTCCGACACAAACCTTTCTGCCAGGAATCACAGTGTGGAGTCTTCATAAACATCTTCCAGAGGAGAATTTTCGAATGAACAAAAAGCAAGTAAGCACATTTGTTTTGGCTCTGTTTCTCGTCACTGTTGGAGCCTCACAAGCCTTCGCTCAAGGCCTACCGATTTACAACAACATTCCCAGTCCACTCCCGGGGAACGTCGCCGGCTATGGTTTTGAGGCCAGTGGCACTTCCGAATTCGGCGACCGCATAATGTTTGCCCCCGCGACCGGCCGTTCTCTGACGACGGTAACGTTAACCATGAGCAGTTGGGGCTGCCAATCCGGCCACTGGTACAGCGGCGACTGCGTCACCGCTCCGGGTGCGACCTTCTCGCATCCCATCACGCTCAATATCTACAACGTTGTAGCCGGCAACCAGGTCGGCACACTGATAGGGTCAGTAACGCAGACGTTTGCGATTCCCTACCGTCCGTCAGCGGACAATGTAAACTGCACGGGTGCCAATGTTGGCAAATGGTATGACGCCAGCTCGAACACGTGCTTCAATGGCAAGGCGAGCGATATTACGTTTAGTTTGAGCGGCCTTACCGTTCCCAACCAGGTAATCTTCGGCGTTGCTTACAATACAACCCACTACGGCTACACGCCAATTGGGCCATTGGCGCCTTGTAACACGAGCCCGGGAGGCTGCGGCTACGACGCGCTCAACGTCGGAGTAGTAGACCCGGCTGTTTACAATACAGTGGGATCTAACCCGGCTCCGGATGATGCCTATCAGTACACAATCTTTAGCTCATGTACGAACGGTCCAATCATTCCGTTTGGGCTGGATGCTGGCTGCTGGACAGGCTTTAAGCCGTCGATCAGATTCAATGCGGCAAACCCGCCACTAACAAAGGACGACTGCAAAAACGGCGGATGGCAGACCCATACAACTGCAACTGGCGAGCCCTTTAAGAGCCAGGGTCAATGCGTCAGTTCCACTAATCACTAAGCGTTAACTGATTAGCTCTTAAATACAACGAAGGGGTCTGCTTACTTGAGCAGACCCCCTTTTGTAAGTGGCACTCCTTCGACGTTGCCCTACTCTATGCTCACACTGGAAGCTGTTCTATGTTTCTCCCAGGCTGATCGCGTTTTGGCGAGGTGAGTTTCAATCGATCCCTTAGCCAGCCCGCCAACAACCAAAGCGCGCAAACTGACACCATCGCAACCGAAAACCACTTTCCATACAACCCATCAGGTGAAAACTTTTCTGTTGCCGCGTGCAGAGCTTCGCTGTTTGGCAGCAGACCAGCCTCTGAAAACTCATGGAAAGAATAGATGCCAACCTGAAGCATAAAAAGGAGAAGGAAGATGCCAGTTACCTGGAAGAATCTCCTTATGTTGATCAGATGCCCGAATCTAACCCAGCTCCAGGCGAACCCTGCGGCTGCAAGGAGACCCAGCAACGCCCCGACAAACATCTCCGAGCCGTGCACCTGCAACAGCATAAGCGCCGTTTCCATGCCTTCTCGCGTAATCATCAAAAACGTGAAAATAAAAACTCCGGCAATGGCTGCGAGTCGAGAACTTCGGGACGACACTGCGCGAAGACGACTCCGCATTCTTTGCTGCACCTTCGGGCCGGTCCGTAACATGTAAATCACCAAACTCCCAACCATCACCATCGCGACCAGTCCGAGGACGCCTTCGCGCAATGATTCGTTCCCGAGAAACTGACCGAGAGAAGAGCCAACAGACGAACCAAACATTCTTTCGAGAACCGAATCCTCAACGCCATTTCGAAGCACGTAACCGAGCGCCGCGCTCGCCGACAAACCCAACGCCAGCGCGACGTAAACCGCGGATGTCAACCACTTTTGACCGGTCGAGCGAAGGTAAGAGAGGATGACGGCAACAAGTAGAATCGATTCGAACCCCTCGCGAAAGACAATAACAAATGAATTAAGCATGGAAACAACCTTCGGGAGACTATCGGGTGCTGAAAGCGCGGTTGCGACGTGAAATCACGACGCAGGCTGGAGTATAGCCTAATTGAAAATAGTTTTCAATTTCAAAAAGGTCTTCTTCTTAGAAGGCGGCAAGAAAGGCTATTGAGCTGTAACTGGAACTATAGCCAGATCGGCGCGCAGCGGACCCAGCTCGGTAACTGCGGTAAGGCGCAGAGGTAAGCGTCGTTTGTCGTCGCTGATCCAGCCGCGAATCTGAAATCTGTCACTATTGGCATCGTCTGTCGTCAGCGAGACCTGAATCGCGGGGATTGTTTGTGTACCAATTTGCAGGTTTTCACGCTTCAAGGCAGTTATGAAGAGCGTCTTTGGTTTGTTGTTTACGAGGATCGATATGGCGTTGCGTTTTGGCGGCGTCAGGTTGAATGTCCGCAAAACGTAAAAGTATGAAAGATAATCGTGGGTGCCGATCGGAATCTCTATCCTCTCGCCGTTCTCGCCAACAGCCGTACCGTAGTCCTGATTTATCGTAAGCCTAGTGACAACGCGTCGACGGCCTTCGTTTGAAGTCAATTCCGAGCGGAAGGGAAGCAGGCTTTTTGGATCGACATAAGAGGTCATGACTTCGCTTGCCGTAAACACCCTTTGCAATGCGTTGGTTGTCTGCGCATGAGCTGTAAACTGCAGGCCATCGTGATCAAAAAACTTAGAACGCGCGCGCACGTGAAAGGTCGCAGTTGCTGCCACTGTAGGAATGCTGGGAACAAAGACCTGGTAGTTTAGTTGTTCGCCAACTTTGAAAGGCAAGTCGGTTGTCCCGCCATCGTCGCCACCGGACGCGCCAGGGACCACCACAGGCGACCTCGCTGGCGGCGTTCCCGCTACTGGTGTTGGAACCGGAGTCGGCGAAACTGCCGGGGTGACAAACCCTGTACCCGCCAGTTCGGCTCGTATCTCGCCCGCCGAAATGCGTGTGACTACCAAAACCGGAACATGCCGTTGGTCGTCGCTAAAATAGGCCTTCAGGTTGTAAGCCCCTCCCAACGACTCGTTTTTTACCCGAACCTGAGAAACGAGTGTATTGAACGAGCCCACGTTAGTTTTAATCATTTCCTTGCCCGTCACTCGAATTTCGATTCGATAGTTCTGGTTGTCGTTGCGGACGGAAAGGCCGTAGGTCAATCCATTGCTGAGGGGGAGAGATCTCAAGCGATAGAGAGCTGACAGGAAATCAGCTGTCCCAGGAACTTCGCCCATGCTTTTTGGTGGAATTGCGTCAGTACCTGCAGGCTGAGCAAAGTCGGTGGCTGTTTCAGCCGTGCGTGAAGCCTCGCGAAGTGTCTGTTCGCTGCGGAAGGGCAAACCGTTCAGCGGATCTACATAAGCGACGTAGTCGTTATTAACTGCAAACAGCGCCGCGTTGACCACGCCGTTGGTTTCAACGTGTCCCTTTAGTTGGATGGCGTCGCGACCAAAAAATATTCCTCGCGAGGCCACGAGCACCTGCACGTGAGCGGCGCTAATGAAGTTTGAAAAGGAGATGTTGTAGGTTAGTTGTTCGCCGATTCTATAAGGAGCCGGAGAGAACGGTCGATCATCTGTCTGTTGGGCGGAAGACGATAAAGCGAACGGTCCAAGGACCAATAAGAGACAAGCAGCCGCGAGTTTCAACCTTTGCGTCACCCGTGAATCATAGTTCAAAATTCGATCAGAACAAATCGCGCAGCCTATGCGCACAACTATACACGCATCCCGGAGGCTTCAGTTCCCTTCAAATACCTACGCTATTTGCTGCGCTAGTTTCCAATTCCTCAATAATCTGTTGCGCCGCCAGGGCCGGGTCGGGGGCGTCAAGAATCGGACGGCCCACTACAATATAATCGGCGCCGGCCATTACTGCGTCGTTCGGCGTCGTTACGCGCTTCTGGTCGAAAAGAACCGACCCGCTTGGACGAACCCCGGGCGTAACCACTACGAAGTCAGGCTTCTTCACAGCTGAACGGACGATACGGACCTCGCGTGGCGACGCGACCACTCCATCCAGACCACTTGCTTCAGCCAGCAGCGCCAGACGTTGCACGAATGTTGCCGGTTCCGAACCAAAGCCAATTTCGGCGAGTGTATCCGCGTCCGCACTGGTGAGAAGGGTGACGCCGAGGATTAGCGGGGGAGGAATTCCTTCCGAGCCTGCACAGTCAGCAACCGCCGTCGCTGTGCGCCGCATCATTTCGCTGCCACCGGCGGCATGGAGATTAAACATCGAAACACCCAGGCGCGTTGCTTCAACACCGGCTGCAGCGACGGTGTTGGGAATGTCGTGAAATTTAAGATCCAGAAACACGCGTTCGCCGGAGTCGACGATCTCTCGAACCAAAGTTGGACCAGAAGCTGTGAATAACTGTGGCCCGATCTTAAACATTCCCGCGATACCGCGAAGCGCATTCACCAGCTGGCGTGCTTGCGACGCGGTTTCTACATCAAGGGCAACAATTAGTTTTTTGTTCTCAGCATTCGCCATATGAATCAGCCTTCTCTTCATTCTTTGCTAAAGGGATAACGGCTCTAGCCCGCGGCAAACTCCTTTGCGTGTGAGCCTACTGCCTCGTCAAGCGAAACAAAACCGCTAGCGGAGATGAGGCGCCGCAGGCCTTCATTTATCACCTTAGCGATTGATGGTCCCTCATAAATGAATCCGGTATAGACTTGCAGCAAGCTTGCACCAGCCCTGATCATTTCCCAGGCATCCTCCGCACTGAAGATTCCGCCAACCCCAATCAAAGGCATCGAACCTTCCGTCATATTGTAAAGGGTCGCCACCATTTCTCTCGATCGACGTCGCAAAGGAGCGCCGCTCAAGCCACCATCGCCGCACGCTTCTATCTCTTTACCGCTCGTTTCGAGTGGCGCCCGCGCGGTGGTGGTATTAGTGGCGATGAGTCCTGCGACTTTGTTTCTTTGTGCCACGCTCACAATGTCTTGCAGCTCTTCGTGCCTGAGATCTGGCGAAAGCTTTACCAGAAGAGGCAAGACTCCACGACCGTCAGGTTGTTCGGCCAGCTCGTGATTGCGTTCCTGGAGGGCCCGCAAGAGTTCGTCAAGCTGTCCGGCCTGTTGCAGCTCACGCAAACGAGGCGTGTTTGGCGAACTCACATTGACCGCAACATAATCAGCGATAGGATATACAACTTCAAAACTCTTCAGATAATCCGCAACAGCATCTTCGAGCCTGACTACTTTGCTTTTGCCGATGCTGACGCCCAGCACGCAATCAGGTCGATTGTTCTTCACGCGTTGAGCAAATTCAACGGCACCCTCGTTGTTGAAGCCGGCGCGATTAATCAACGCCTTATCAAGCGGGAGCCGGAACAGCCGTGGCCGTTCATTGCCGGGTTGGGAGTGATAGGTCACCGTACCGGCTTCGATGAAACCGAACCCCAGCGCAGCGAGAGAATTCAGCGCAACTCCGTCTTTGTCGAATCCGGCCGCGAGCCCCACCGGATTTGAGAAGGTCAAGCCAAAACGTCGCAGCTTTCCAAACGGGCTGCGTTTGAAGCGGTCGCCTAATAATGTCCTGGTGAGTTTTGGCGCCAGGGAAAGCGAATGCAATGCCAGTTCGTGTGCCGTTTCAGGTGGTAGGCGAAAGAGTAAAGGTCGCAGCAATGATCGATAGAGCATGAACGGCTCTGATTTGTCTTGCTTCTGCGTCAGCAAGAGAAAGACTAACAGAGCCCATTGATGGTGACAAGCGTCAGCACCTTAAAAGTATTGTAGCTTGAGAGATTGGGGGGGCGGCACTCCGTGGCCGCACTGTAAAACAAACTGTTGGTTTGCGATGCTTCGTTACCACGAACTTGTGTCTAGGCCACGAACGCAAACCAACAGTTTGCTCTACGTCCAGCCGAAGGGCGGCCACGGAGGCCGACCCAACAAAATAGCGACAGCAGTGTGGTTGACCATTCCTTGTCACTTGTTGCCCGTTCTTGCTAGTATCCCGCGAATGGATTTCATCGAGAAAGCGCGCATTATGGATGGCCCGCGAATCAATCGCGCGCTTGCGCGGCTTGCTTCGGAAGTCGTTGAAGAGAATCATGGCGCCGGCGATCTTTACCTGGTCGGTATCCGGCGAAGAGGCGTACCACTAGCGGAACGCATGGCGGATAAAATCGCGGACCTCGAAGGAGATCGCCCGCCAGTTGGAATTGTGGACATAACACTCTACCGCGATGATTTATCCACGGTTGGCGCCAAGCCAATAGTCAATCGCACCGACCTTCCGGGCGACATCGAGAATCGCAATATCGTCCTGATTGACGATGTCCTATACACAGGTCGTACAATTCGCGCGGCGCTCGACCAGTTAATAGACTTTGGCCGGCCTAAACGCGTGCAGCTTGCGGTGTTGATCGATCGCGGCAAAGAGCATCGTGAACTTCCGATTCACGCCGACTACATTGGCAAATTAGTGCCGACGAAAAAGAGCGAGATAATAAAGGTGATGCTTCAGGAGTTTGATGAAGAAGAGGGTGTTTTAATTGTCGAGCTACCACCGGGAGAGCCGGAATAGCACAACGGCCAGCGATGGCCGTTTTTTTTGTATCTTTTGTAAATGGTCAGTAGTCAGTGGTCCGTTGTCTTTTGTCTCCGGTTTGTTGTAGATGACTCTATCAATTAGGAACAAATACTAAAGAGTCGCTGCGCGACCTGCAGGA
Source organism: Pyrinomonadaceae bacterium (assembly GCA_036560225.1). Taxonomy (GTDB): domain Bacteria; phylum Acidobacteriota; class Blastocatellia; order Pyrinomonadales; family Pyrinomonadaceae; genus PSRF01. The sequence goes on from DATBRN010000147.1 coordinate 12,205, forward strand.
GGCAACATGGAAAGGACGAATTTTGAAAAGCTGAGGGTTTACAGATTGTCTGAGAAGTTGGCAGATGAATTGTGGAGAGTTGTTATGGCTTGGGGTTACTTTGAACGTGACACAGTTGGAAAACAGCTCGTGCGTGCGGGAGATAGCATCGGCGCTAACATAGCAGAAGGTGCGGGCCGCGGCCGATTTCTGGACAATAGAAGATTCGTGAGGATTGCGAGAGGTTCATTATATGAAACAAAACACTGGCTTCGAAGAGCACACAAACGAAGTCTTCTAACCGTTGCACAAATAGCCAAGCTCAAGCCAATGATCGATGAGTTGGCGCCGACGCTGAATGCATATCTCAATTCAATTGGAGCTTCTCGCACCACCAGGGCAGTCGGAATTACTGAGCATTACTAGGTACGGACAACTGACTACTGACCACTGACTACTAACCGTGACGTTTAGTCGCAAACACTTATTAGGTATCCGCGAACTCGAAACCGGTGAGATCACCCACTTGCTCGATACGGCCGAAACATTTCGCGATATCTCCAATCGCGAGATCAAGAAGGTGCCGGCGCTTCGTGGGCGAACTGTCATCAATCTCTTTTTTGAATCTTCTACGCGAACTCGTACCTCCTTCGAAATTGCTGCCAAGCGCCTCTCAGCGGATGCGATCAACATCAGCGTTTCCACTTCCAGCGTAAGCAAGGGCGAGACGCTCCTCGACACAGCGCGCAATCTTGAAGCCATGTCGCCTGATTGCATTGTTGTCCGTCATTCGATGGCTGGTGCACCCCACCACCTGGCAAGAATGGGCAAAGCGCCGATCGTCAACGCCGGCGATGGTTCGCATGAACATCCCACCCAGGCCTTGTTGGACGCGTTGACCATTCGCGAACACAAGGGCCGCATTGAAGGATTACGCGTCGCGATTCTTGGCGACGTACTCCACTCGCGAGTTGCTCGCTCAAACATTCATCTGCTTACGAAGCTTGGAGCAACAGTGAGTATTGCCGGGCCCGGCACGCTCGTGCCGGCAGAGTTCAGCGAACTTGTCGAACGGGGCTTGCGCGTGGAGAAGCGAATCGAAGATGCGATCGAAGGCGCAGATGTCGTAATGATTCTCAGGATCCAACGCGAACGCCAGAACGCTGCGTTCTTTCCTTCGATGCGCGAGTACGCCGTACACTTCGGTCTTAAGCCGGCGCATTTGGATCACGCCGCAGCCGACGCGATAGTGATGCATCCCGGTCCAATTAACCGCGGCATCGAGATAGCATCGGAAATCGCCGACGGCAGCCGTTCCCTAATTCTCGATCAGGTCGCAAACGGGGTAGCGGTGCGCATGGCGGTGCTTTATCTACTTGCCGGAGGGGGCCGCACGGAACTGGAAGAGAGAGGTCATTGAAGTGAAGCTCCTAATTGCCAACGGCTACGTGATTGACCCGGCGCAGGGAATCAATACCGGCAAGAATCTCCTGGTTGCGGATGGGCGCGTGGCTGGTTTACTGGACCGAAGTGAACAAGTGCCGGAAGACGCAACAGTGATCGACGCGACTGGTTTGATCGTGAGTCCGGGTTTCATCGATCTTCATACTCACCTGCGCGAGCCGGGCGCGGAATACAAGGAAACAATCGCGACGGGTGCGGCAGCTGCAGTGGCCGGTGGCTGGACGTCAGTATGCGCGATGCCTAACACCGATCCAGTAAATGATAGTCCGGCGGTAACCCGCTTCATTATCGAACAGGCAGAGCGGGCACAACTCGCCAATGTTTTTCCTATTGGCGCCATCACAAAAGGCTCCGAAGGCCAGGAGCTTTCAGAAATGGGCGAGATGAAGAACGCCGGCATTGTCGCCGCGTCTGATGATGGCCGCCCAGTGCCGACGGCAGGAATCATGCGCCGGGCAATGGAATACGCGCACGGCTTCGATCTTACGATAGTGGACCACTGCCAGGACCTTTCTTTGAGTGCCGGCGGCGTAATGCACGAAGGTCGTTGGTCGCTCATCCTTGGACTGCGAGGAATGCCCGCCGCGGCCGAGGATGTACACGTTATTCGCGATTGTGTCCTCGCAAAACTTACCGGCGCATCCGTGCATATCGCGCACGTATCTACGCGGGGAGCGCTCGATGCAATTCGTCGGGCGAAAGAACTGGGACTGCCGGTTACTTGTGAAGTCGCACCGCATCACTGGACGCTAACGGACGAGGCCCTGGTTGAATACGACACCAACATGAAAATGAGCCCACCGCTAAGAAGTCGGGATCACGTCGCTGCCTTGCTGGAAGGGTTGCAAGACGGAACCATCGATGCGATTGCTACCGATCACGCGCCTCACCACGCCGACGAAAAAGAGTTGGAGTTTGATCAAGCACCTTTCGGTATCACCGGACTGGAAACTGCCGTGGGACTTGCCTTTGATCTGGTGAACCAGGGGGTCATCGATCTCGAGAGGCTAGTCTCATTATGTTCCACCAATCCGGCGCGCATCTTTGGTTTGCAGGATCGGGGGAGCTTATCGACTAACGCTCATGCGGACATAACGATTCTGGATCCCGCTTGCGAATGGGTTTTCGACGTGGCGTCATCAAGGTCGAAGAGCCGCAATACTCCGTTTCATGGCCGGTCAATGACAGGCGCTGCGGTGGCAACAATCGTCGGCGGCCGAGTGGTCTACCTCAATCCCAATTACACTCGCGTCACAGAAAGTAAGCATCTCAACGCCTCTGCAAAGTAATATGGGAGACTGTCTGAAAACTCAGTGCTGCCATAGCACTGCTCAAGCCACGGCAATTTGCAGGTTAGGAAGCGTGGCTTGATCCCGCTCTTGAAAAGGCTCTCAAGCCAGCAAGGTAATGAGACAAGTCAGTTAACCTCAGGGTGAGGAAGGGGCGGCTTGCCCCCGCCACAAGTGTGGGAGGCGTCTAGGTGCGGGGGTTCTTCAATCGGCAGAATTTCCTGTTAGTTGAAAGTTACCGTCCTCTTGCGGGGGCAAGCCCACCTTCCTAACCTGCAAATTGCCGTGGCTTGAGCCGTGCAATGGACGCGCTTTTAAGACCTAAGCCTGCGGCCGCCCCAAAAACGAAAAACCCGTCGCAATCTCCCCTTCGCGACGGGCTTTTCGGTTAGTCGCCTACTTACGTTATAACAGGGGCGACTGAAATGAAGGATCAAGACTCCTTCTTGCTCTTTCTCAATTCATCGTTCGTCGTTGTTCGGTTTTCCTGGATTCAGGCAGTTCATCCTTCATCCTTTTTCTATTGGAGACCCGCCCGCGCTCTCCCCTTCGCTTGCGGGCCCCCATGCATCGGCGGCCGCGAGGCTGCCGATTCTTTTATGTCCGATAAACTTCAGTTGGTCGCATGGCTAACCTAACCGCTCAATATTCCAAAGTTTGCCGGACACAGAATCTATTACCGAACATTAGCGGCCGGCAGCGACACTGTCTGGTTCAAGATCACGCCAAACTCAGTGCCCGACTTAACCACCGCCTCGTGACCCTTTGAGAACAGAGCTCCGGCAACGCCAAGGCCCGCTCCAACACCTGCGCCAATGCCCGCGCCTTTGCCGCCACCAGCGATAGCGCCAATGAGTGCACCTGTTGCTGCACCGCCACCAATAAACACCACGTTTCGCTTCGTGGCAGATCGTCCAGAAATCCCACCTTCGTTATCGGCATTCACACTCTCAGCAGTGAGATCTGTTAAGTCGCCATTAATCGCGCGTGCGATTCCGGTTGGTAAGCGCAACGAAACGAAGTGAACACCCATCGTGCCAGCTTTGCTCTTGCGCGAAGCGCGATTCACAGTGGTTACCCGACCAGTGATCTGGCTGCCCGAAGGAATCACTTCGACACCATTGGCATAAATTGGATCGACAACCGTAGTTGTAAACTGATCACCCACTCGCGCCGTTTCAGAAGAAATATTTTGATTCATGCGTACGCGAATTATCTGACCAGCGCTGACGTTGTAATAGACAACAGCAGGTGCGGCTGGCTTTACGACCTTGCGCACCGGCGCGCGTCGCCTTAGTACAGGCCGCCGCTTGGTCTGCGCCAGAGCTGGAATGACCGTCGAAGTAATAAGCGCGAGCAGAATTAGAGCGCTTGTTAAAGTTCGTGTAAGTCGATTAGTGGTTCCAGTTTTCATTTCCATTCTTCGCATCTTCAACCTGCGCAATTTCAGCCGGCGCAGTTTCGATCCAGGTGTTCGCCCACATCGCGTTTGAGTTTTGCAATTCTTGAGTGTAAGCATCTCAATCACCGCCATCATCCCAACTGCGCGCCGCCGCCGCTGGTTCTTTCTTGCAGTGTCACGCCGCGCTCCGTCAGTACTTCAGCAACGGCTGTGCCAACGCTGTCCTTTTGGCTGACGTTCGGTGGAACTCTAATTATTACTTGAGTTAGAGGCGGTGTCAGACGATTACCAAAGCGGTCATTCGCGAGCGTTAGACGATGTGCGAATTGGTGAGCACTTGCTTGCACGATTTGGAATAGCGTGTCTCATGATTACTTAGGCACACCACTCCATGCCTTTTGCCATCGAAGGATCTTGCGACCCAACCAAAAAGGGGTGGCCACTGAGTGCCACCCCTACAAATCCTCTAATCGGTACTCCACGCTTCAAACCCGAAATGTGTCGGCGCGCCAGTTTTTTATGGCCCGTTTGATCTCTTTTGGGTTGGCAAGCTTGCCGGTTGCAACGGCGCTGACCAGATCTTCCAATTCTTCGTCAGCTGCGAATCGCAGAGCACATATCTGGCTAATCGATAACGCTCCGGTTTGTTGGGCAACCGCAGATGAAAGGAGTTGCTGGTAACGAAGTCTTTCTTCAAGTCGGATGATTCGGTCTTGAACCCTGAGTGAATTGGTACGCACAAATACCGTCAGCGCTGCCAGGGCCAGTGAAACCACGACCCACCAACCGGAATTCCAACCTGGAGCCATGAAAAACTGGACAATGGACCAAATGAAGTTGATCAACATTACCGGCAGCACGAAAAAGTGAAACGGTGGATGCCAACGCGTATGGTTTGCGAAAGTTTGTGCGGTTGCCATATTTCTCTCCTGATCTTACTACTCATAAGTTTGTTGGCATTGCAGACGAGTCAGGCGCTGGTCGAGTTGGCTTCGGTAATTCGGGCGTGAAATCCTCGCCGGGGTTGATGAACTGGTTCCGCTCAAAATGGTACTGCTTGTCGTACAATTGCTTATAACGACCGCCAGCAGCCAACAGTTCCTCATGCGTGCCGCGTTCGACTATCTCTCCGCCTTCCAGAACCAGAATTTGATCCGAGCTGCGAATCGTTGAGAGCCGATGAGCAATTACGAAAGTTGTGCGGCCCCGACGCAACGATTGAAGGCCATCCTGGATCAACGCTTCACTTTCGCTGTCGAGACTTGACGTGGCCTCGTCGAGGATCAGAATTCTTGGCTCCGCCAGAATTGCACGAGCAATGGCCACACGCTGGCGCTGCCCACCGGATAACTTCACCCCGCGTTCGCCGACGACCGTGTCATAGCCGTCGGGAAAGCCGTTGATAAACTCCTCGCAATGGGCGATTCGGCTCGCCGCGATGATCTGTTCGCGCGTGGCATGGGGATGAGCGAAGCCAATGTTCTCGGCAATCGTGCCATCGAAAAGAAAATTCTCCTGCAATACCACGCCGAGTTGGCTGCGATAATCTTTCAAGCGAATCGAAGCGAGGTCGCGGTCGTCAACAGTGACTGTGCCTTCGAGTGGTCGATTGAAGGCCATCACCAGACTAATCAGCGTCGACTTGCCTGAACCGCTCGAGCCCACCAGTGCCGTTGTAGAGCCCGCCGCCGCGCGAAAAGAAACGTTCTTCAAGACAGGCACGCTCTCATTATATTCAAAACTGACGTTCTCGAACGCCACTTCGCCGCCAATCTCCGTCAATGGTAGGCGATTGTCCTCGTCCGCATCTTCAGTTGCCATGCGCCTGATCTCGCGTATGCGGTCAAGACCCGCAAAGGCCTCTGTAATCTGCGTGCCGATGGAAGCGATCTCAACTAATGGCGAGGCCACGAGCCCCGTAAAAATCATGTACATGAAAAAGTCGCCAAGCGTCATCTCGCCGTTGAGAATGGAGCGTCCTCCAACGAGTATGAGGATGACGCCAATCGCCCCGACGATGACCGTGGAAAAGGCGGTGACTCCGGAGACACCTGTCATTGAGCGGGCGACATTGCGAAAAAGGCGGTGCGCACCGCGCGCGAAAACGAGTTCCTCGCGCTTCTCAGCAGCATAGGCTTTAACAATGCGAATGCCGCCCAGCGACTCAGTCAGGCGCCCGGTGACTTCCGCGTTGATTTGACCGCGTTCGCGAAAGAGCGGCCGTAACCGCTTAAAGGCGAGCGCCATTGCACCGCCAAACGCGCCAAGCGCAAATAGCGTGATTAGAGTCAGTCGCCAATTCAAATAGAAAAGGACGCCCAGCGCGATCGCTGCCGTTACCAGGCCGCCAACTAGCTGAACCAATCCGGTACCCACGAGATTTCGAATGCCTTCGGCGTCGGTCATGATGCGCGAGATAAGTATCCCGGTCTGAGTCGAGTCGAAATATCTAATGGGCAAACGTTCGACGTGTTCCTGCACGCTCTTGCGCATCTCCGTGATGGCGCGTTGCGCTGCTACGCCCAGAATCTGGGTCAGAGCGAATGAGCTCAACGCTTGAAGGAGAGTTGCGCCACCAGCCGCGAGCGCAAGGGGCAGCAATAATTCGCTGCGATGTTTGAGAATGACCTCGTCGATTAGATATTTGGAACTGGCGGGTAAGACGAGGCCCACGAGCCGGTTAATGATCATCAGCAACATCCCAAACGCCAGGCGATGTCGATGAGCGTAAATAAGTTCGCGCGCGTCGCGCCACGCTGCCGTTGGCGAGATGTGCTTCTTTTTTTCCGTGCTTTTCTGATTGTTAATCGCTGTACTCATAAGATTGGGCCCGCGGAAATAGTCTCAGCGTGGGACCGAAAGAGCAAGTAGGGCCTCCGTCATTAAATTCTGCAGGGGCCCGTCAGGGAGTGCGGCACCTACAACTCTCTCAAGTTTAGAGCAAGTTTACGGAATCGGTGTTAGGATGGTTGCAGCTTTAGGAGGTGGCGCGATGGGATGGGATGGCGATGATTTGGCAGGTAAGATGGAAGAGGTATTCGAACAGCAGCAAGCGGCCTCAGAGGCTCGTGTAACTCGAAGCTCATTGTCGGCCGAAGACCGCGCCCGCAATGCGAAAATTGAATCGCTGCGGCTCTCACGTTCCCGCATTTTGAGTCAACTAGCCTTAGCGACTAACCCCGCTTATCGTACAATGCTCGAACGTGCCTTGAAGTCTTTGGAAGACGAAATGGCGCGGTAGACTCGAAATTTCGGATTTCGGATTTCGAATTTCGAAAGCACAACAGCGCGGCAAGGTTCAGTACTCAGTATTCAGCACTCAGTAGTCAGTTGTCAGTGGTCAGTTGTGGGTTCTCAGTGGTGAGTGGTCCGTAGTCAGCACTCAGCACTCAGCACTCAGTACTCAGCACTCAGTACTCAGCACTCAGCACTCAGCACTCAGCACTCAGTACTCATTCCGGAAAATATTGCCGCTTCAGCGACTCAAGGTATTCGCGTAAGGGAGGAAGCCCGATACTCGCTCGTCGCTTATCCACATTGGCCTCGTCCTCTATTGGATAAGGTACCGGCTCTTTCCCCACCCAGGGCTTGATAGCGCTGCCGTATATCTGTGGTTTGCCTTCAAGCATAAGTACGCGATCCAGCAAAAGGGAATAATTCCAGGCAGACAGTTTGCCTCTCTCAAAGCTCTTGCGAACCAGAGGCAACATCGCCTTCTGGAAAGCGAGCTCAGGACTGTGCTGCAAGATGAGGAACGCGGCCTCGGCGCCATCTGCGCCGACCCGTTCGGGATCCGGCCACCCGTATCTCCTAACTATATCTTTCAATCGGGTAGTGCTGTTGGAATCAATCACCGCCATGCGCGCTTCTATTGCCTTGTCGGGATGGTCTGCACCTTTTTTGATCAAATCATTACGGATTGCTTGATCTTCGCGCACCATATTGAGCAGCTCTTCCCGCACTCCAAGCTGAGTGATCGGCGTTACAAAACTCTCTTTTCGATCCTCTCTCGACCGCAGGTGTAGCAGCAGACCCCATCGTTTGAACAAGTGCGCTCTGGGACTATCGTCTATCTCAACGGGAATGACGATTTCGTGCAAGGCGCTCACGGAAAGAATCAGCACATACTTGCCCGGAGCGACATCCGCAAATTTGAACTGCCCCCCACTCTCGGTTTTAGCATTGGCTATCAGAAGTTTATCGGTTTTGTTGAAGAGAGCGATACACACTCCTGAGGCTGACACCAATTCCCCTTTTTCAGAAACCTCTCCATAAACTGCTTGTCCTTCAATAGTCTTAAGCCGGTACCGGTGGGGATTAGTGAGGCGCTCTGAATATCCAATTTGAGTACAGTTGTTCTTCGGTTCCTGCGCGAGTGCACCAGTCAATGAAACAGCAATTGTGAAGACTACTGAAGCAATTTTACTTCGAAGTTCGCGTGGCATATACACCTAACCCAGGGTACGCATTAGTTCTTATTTGCTTGATACTAGTTTCCGAACTGACGGCACTGCCAGGGCAAGCATGATTAAGGCCGGTACAAATACTCCGGGCAGGTCGATCACCCAATGACTGTTAGGCAAACGTCCCATCACGATGTCGGAGACATGGATAAGCGCGTGCCCGGTGAAAAAAACCGTCAGAGCAAGGTGGACCGGACGAGATTCTTCGAGATGAAAGGCTGACCATCCGAACGCCAAACCGACTACGATGAACGCAACACCCAGATCACGAACAAAGTGTGGGTTTAATGGGCCGGTGTGCGGAACGTCGGCTGGAAGACCCGTGTACCATGAAAGAGGGAAGAGAAGCATCCAGGCTCCGTTAATTAAGCTGAAGACGCTGGATACTAAGTAGAAAAGCTTTAACATTCAGTAAGCCGGTGCTTGTCTACCCAAGAAACCTCTGCAAGTGGAAGCCTGCGGAGACGGTAACTTTGTACCAAAGTCGTAGATGTGTCTCAGGACCTGCCTTTGGGATCATCGCTCTAGCGATTCATCGACCTGGATTGCTCAGGTCCAGCGGCGACGCGGCGCAGAGCCTCCATTACGAGTTCCGTATTATCTCGTGCCATTCTTCCATCTGGCATAACGAGTGTGTCTTCGAGTCCAATACGCACGCCATAGCCGCGAGCGATAGCTTCGTCCATCATGGGCCAGGAAGTCGCTTCTGTGCCGTGAAGGAGAATCTGAAGCCGGCTGGGAAGTTCTACCGCTGGCGATTTCAGAACTTTCTCAATCGCGCTCACGCTTTCAACCGCCTGGTCCATCTCCTGTTCCTGCGGCTCAATCAGTACGCGAAGGCACCGTGCAGTCAAACCACTTTTTAGCAAGACCTTGGCCGCATCCGCGTCACATAGCCCGGCTTCAATTTCCACACCTCGCGAAAGGAGAAGTTCAGCGAGTTCAACCGCGCCGTCCTCACCGAAGTTCACCGACGCAAATCCAGGCCACACTTTCCATGTTGCCACCGCCTGCAGTCGCGCCGGGTGCGGCAAAATCCAGGCACCAGTACTAATCCCGGTCTGTGCTCTGGGAGAAACAGATTGCACAGCCGAGAGCGTTCGCGCGACGTCTTCCGCAGACAGGCTCTCTTTTTCTGGCGAGCTCTCTTCGATCGAGCTCGAACGAACATGGAGGTGGACGGCGTTTGCTCCAGCCCGCAGACACTCAACCACGGCCGCTGCTTGTTCAGCAGCACTCACCGGCACTGCCATGTGTTCCGACCTCGATCGCCCGCCGTTGATTGCGGCTTTGAGTAGCATGGATCGTCGTGGTTCGCTTACTTTTGCAACAGCTTCTTATTGTTAAGGAAAGCTATGACAGCGTCGTTGAACTCCTTCGGTTTCTCCATCATCACGAAGTGGCCCACGCCTTCCCACATCTGGTAAGTAAGATCCGGCGCGATACTGCGATAAATCTGCTCGATATCGGGTGGGTAAAAAGGTGACTTGGCCAGGATGGCCAGCACAGGCACGTTAATTTGGTCCTGCCCCCAGATTGAGTCGTCGGCCATTCCTTCCATCGCACTTACGAGGACCTTCTGCGGCGTATTCAGAAATGAAGCTTGAATTCGCTCCTTGTGTTCGGTGGTAAGGCCCGGGCCCGCCATCATAGCAAACATCTGCCGGCCAGACTCTTTGTAGTTTGGTCCACGAAAACTGGCTATGAAGCCTTCCATCGTTTTCTTATCGGCGAAGGGACGCAGGGCGCCATCAACTACGACAATTGCGAGGGTCTTCTGCGGATACTTGCGATAGAACTGCCGCGCCACCGGCGTTCCCATGCTATGACCCACCAAAACCGCGCGCTCCACCTTCGCATCGCGCATCACAGCATCCACGGCTCGCGCGAAGAGGTCCATACTATAGGAGACGTCGGGCTTATCACTTTGCCCGTGACCAGGAAGGTCTATCGCGATCACACGGTTGCGTTTCGCGAAGTCTGAAATTGAATCGCGCCAATAGTCCAGGTTGCAACTCCAGCCGTGAATCAAGACGAGCGCTTCACGGCCCTTGCCGTAGCTCTTGTAATGAATACGCGCAGTGCCGGCAGTACCCAGGTCAAGCTTCGCATAACGGGATTCTCCGTCTGCAGCCGCGGGCTTCCGAGCCATCGTTCCCAGTGCGATTCCCAGCGCAAGAGACAGAGTGAAAACAATCAAAAGTAGCTGACGCAGAAAGGAGCTGCGCCACTGAATTAAAGCGTGTGCAGGTCTGTTTATCATGAGATCTTCCTCTCGTCGATAAGTTGCGAAATGGGATTAGACAGCATCGTACGAATTACTTCGTCAGGTTGTTTCGCCTCTGGCTACTTCAACCCCTTCATTATCTCGGTATGAGCTTCAAGTATTGCCGTGGTTTGCGCTGGGTCGGGTTCCAGGGACCAGTTCTCGTGGTCAAATGTGCCACCGAGAATAATTCCGTCACGACGCGGGAACATGTAAGAAGAACCACTGAGGTAACAATAGTCCACTTCCGGCTGTGGCAGCAGTACTTCCAGTTGACCGCGCACAGGAATAAGCTCCGTATCATTGAAGAGCGCTTTAGCGCCTAACCCGGTACAGTTGAAGATAACCGGTTCCGCAAGGCGCGCGATCTCTTCACGCGTTCGAAATTCCTTTACCACCACTTTCCCGCCGGCGACATAGAAGTCGCGCAATAACGCCCTGAGGTAAGTGTGTGGTTCGATCATCATCGTGCTGAACTGCCGAACATAAGGAAAGCCAAAGTACCGTTCTGCATCGCGATGAATTTCGGTTTGGGGGTAGAGTTGCGCGCCACCAAGGAGTTCGCGCTGGGAAGAAGATTCGTTTCGCAACAGTTCATAGATTTCGGTCCAACGGACGCCATACTCGGTTCCCACAAGAGTTTGAAAGGCTCTATTGGAAATCTGGCAGGCCAGTCGAAACTGATCCGAGAACTTTTGGGTAACGTTTTCCGGATCAAAAACCGTTGAGGGATACCAAAAGGCGCCGGCGATGTTCGAAGTTGTTTCAGGGGGAAGGTCCTTGGCGTAGATGGTGACATTGCTCGTGCCATCCTGAAAACGCCGCTGAAGCAAACGGGCAGTTGAAAGACCACTCACGCCGCACCCGAGCACCGCAAAACGCCTCGGCCATGCTCGAGCTCCGCGCCTTTTTTGGCCTAGCGTTGCTGTCGCTAGGGGTCCGTGCGTCTGCGATTGAATGAAATCTCGGACGAGATCAACGGCGAGCGATGCTGTCCCCCAAGAGAGCGTCACACCAGCGCCGCCGTGACCATAGTTGTGGACCAGGAGTTTGTTGCCCAACCGCTCTGCCTCTACTACAAAACCTTCAGAACGATATGGTCTAAGGCCAACTACTTCACGAATGATTCGGTTGCGAGCAACTTTAACCGGCGCGAAAGGAGGCGGCTCGCTGGAGGCAGGGAAATAGCGCTTCGCAGGCGCGGGAAAACGAGTGATTTCGCCAGCCAGCGCGCGCAGCGATAACTGGGGTTCACTAACCGCAATGCCACCTGCTATCAACGCAGACCGAAGAAATCTACGTCGATCCAGTTCGTTTCCGACTTTTCTGGCGTCTTTAATCACCGCACTCCAAATCAGCTGACCGTTTTCGATGGCAATATTCCCAACTCGTCCAGCGAGGCATGGAGCTCAGCCGGACCACTATAAACGCGGAACGCTCCAGCGCGAGTCAGCTCGTCTTCGCCGTAGCCACCACTCAACAGACCGATCGAAAGCATTCGTGCGCGGCGCGCTGCTAGTAGATCCCAAACCGCGTCTCCCACAACAAAGCATTCCTCGACAGCCACACCCAGCCGTTGTTGACAGTTAAGAAAGAGGTCTGGAGCTGGCTTCGCACGCTGCACGTCGCCACGCTCGACGACAAGCGTTTCGGCGCCCACACCAAGCGCGTCTAATGACGCGTCGATTTCAGGTCGCCGGCCAGACGTTGCAATACCGTGAGAGATGCCACTCACGCGCAAAGAATGCAGTAGCTCGACTGCGCCTGGCAATACTCTGCGCTCAGGCAAGAATTCCTGAAACAATTCTCCGTGTCGCCGTTGTAGTGACTCAGCTTCGGCCAGCGAAATCTCGCGTCCCAGTTCGCGAGCAACCGCTCGCGTGAAGAGCCCGCCACTCATGCCTACGCGCCGATGGATGCGCCAGCCATCGACAGCCATCCCTGCTTCTGCCAGGGCGCGCTGCCACGAAAAAACGTGCGCATAGACGGTGTCGACCAGAGTTCCGTCAAGATCAAAGATTAAGGCTGGCATAATAATGGAGCGAAGAAGCTAGTGCTGGAGTTACTATAAACATTTGGCTCCCTATGGAGCTAGCGTCGCGTGCAACCTTCCGCGTTGAATGCTAACTGAATGCTATCCTCACTCCTGAGCCAGGAGACGGTCAGCCAGGCGCTTGCCCTGCCATTGCTGAAGACGGCGGCGCAGAAATCCCATCGGCCAACTAAACTTCAACGAATACAGAATCGCCGACTTCAGCGTAAGGCGATACCACAATCCGGAAGCATCCAGCTTTAGCCGGCCAAAGCTCGCCTCGCGAGCGAGGTCACGCTCCATTGAAGCAATCAAGTCACTCACTTCTTCTCCCGCTGGCGGCAGTCGCTTGTTTAGCGCGGATCTCTGGGCCAACGCCGCGCGGTGAACAGCATAGAGCCGTTTCGGCTCAGTAATGTGAGGCAAGCGCAATATTAATTTCTCGGGCACTTGCAGGAAGCCACTTGGTTGTTTGGAATTATTTGTGCAAACTTCACTACCATCTTCAAACTCAGTGGAAAACTCTACGTAGTTCAAAATCGTGCGCGTGACTGATGAGACTTCGCTCAACATGTGAACCACGTTGGCCATATCTTTGTCTGACTGATTCACAAACAGAGTAAGCACATAACGAACGGATCTGTTCTGCCCAATACCGAAAAGGTGGCCCACAGCATGAAAGCCAAGTTCTTCCAACAGTGCGATGCTCCGAGTGTAACTCGGAGGAAGCGGCATCGGTGGGTTCTGGAGATCGAAGCTTTGAAAGTGTGGTTTCGCTGCCTGTCGGTTGACTAAGTAGAGCACAAACGGCCCCAGGACGATTTGGCCGGCCACGACAAGTAGAAACAACTTGACTATGTACCAGATCATTGACATGTCCGATAAACTTTAGTTTGTCGAGGCGTCACGACAAGCTTAAAGCTTATCGGACATCAAACTGACCCAATACCTGGCCAAAGCACTATTCTGAATTGAAACGCAGTGCCGTGCGGGGCTCATCTTAGTGCCAACAGTTTTTTGACGATGTCACGCGCCGCATTCGGCTGTGCCATTCCTCTGACATTTGCTTGCATCCTGGCAAATCGCCCGTGGTCAGCTAAGAGTCGATCCATTTTATAGGCGAGTACCGGCAGGTTGTTGCAACGAATAGCCGCCGCTGCCTCCAGTAAATGATCTGAGTTGCGTTCCTCTTGTCCTGGAATCGGGTTGACGATGACGAAGACCAATCCTTTTGCCAGGGCTTCTGATGTTGTCAGACCACCCGGTTTTCCCAGCACGAGATCCGAAGCAGCCATGAGCTCGTCCATCTCTCGGGTGTAACCGATCGGTTTCACAATCACCGAGGCGTTTGGACTGATGCGTGACGCCAGTTTGGTCAATCGCTTCTTCAACTCATCATTATGCCCACAGATCGCAACTACTTGGGCTGAATGTCGCATTGGGAAAAGCGACGTCACGAGATGCTCCATTGCGCCGACACCGGCGCCACCTGCAGACACGATTATCGTCGTGCGATCCGAGTCCAGTCCGTGTTTCAGGCGCATCTCTTTCTTGTCTTTATGAAGAGCAAAGACCGGGTCAATCGGTATGCCGCTGACAGTTATCTTATCCTTTGAAATTCCGAGGGCTTCAAGATAAGCGCGCGCTTCGTCAATGGCCACAAAGTATTGCTCGTAATGATGACACAGCCACATCGCGTGGACGTCGAAGTCGGTGACGATGATGGCCTGACGGCTTGCTATGTGCTCTTTGGCTTTGAGCCAGGAGACAATTTCAGCGGGCAGAAAGTGTGTGCAGACTATTAGGTCGGGATGGTATTCGCGCAGCAGTTTGACGAAGCGGCGCGTGTTGAGCTTGTCAAGCGCCAAGCGCCGTCGTTCGTTCTTCCATGGAGTGTCCAACTTGTCATAAAAATAACCCGGCACTTCCGGCATCTTGTTGACAAGCTCGATGTAAGCCTTGGAGTAAAAGTGGCGGAAGATTTTGTTGGTGAATTCAAGGGTATCAAAGTGGCGGACCTCCCGCGCGGCGCCGGCTTCGTGGAAGGCTTTCTCGATCGCCTGTGCCGCGCGGACGTGACCCGCGCCAGCAGAGACGGACAACAATAAGACTTTATTGAGTGAAACCACCTTGTTTCGCTGTGTAGATACGACTGTATTCTTCTTCTAGCTTAACTACTGGACTAACGTGACGTCGCGACGTCGACGTGCGGTTTTACTTCCTAACAGTCTCTTGGTTTTGTAACACAAACTGTCACCGGATCTGTAACGCAAACTGTTAGTATGGCTAGTAGTGCGCAATGGAGTCGCCGCTGAAGCCTCTCGCGCTGTTGGCTCCAACCGTTTATCTTTTCAGTCCAATCAATTTTTATGGACGGTTTCGAGCAGGATATTAACCACTTCGTTTACTGGCGACTCCCTCACGCAACAGTTTGTTGCTTTTTCCGGTGTGGCACAGCGAATGCCCAGCCAATAGGTATGAAACACCTTCGAGAACGCGGTATCTATCTCGCGCCAAACGGCCAGAGCTTTGTTGCGAGTCGAGTGAGGAATAGAACTTCAGACGGCAAGCAGATTCTGTCACAGTTGGGAAATCGACTGTCCTATTTTCTTTTTGCACGCTACGAGTGGGCCTTCCACGGCACGCCCGATTTCGAGGTCGCCATTTCAGGAAAGCTACTGGCCCTTAAGCAACCTTCGGATCTCCGTCCCGACCAGCTGATCGACACTGGCGCAACTGCGGGAGCACATTGAACAGAATCACCGAGCTACGTTGGCCGGAAGTAAAGTATTTATGTTTCGAGTCTCCCTAACTCTCTCTGATGCGTGTGGAGAAGAAGGTGTCGCTCCTATCGGAGCGAGAAGGGTCCAGGGTTTGGCTTTGTTTCTATAAACATTTGGCTCCTACGGAGCAAAGAATTCACACTGCGACACGTTCCTTATTAAATGTAACGGACGAAATTAAATGTAACGGACGAACTGCTGACTGATAGATAGCGCTCACCGCTTGCTGCTCTCTTTCTTCCTGCCTACTGCCGTCTGCCGACTGCGCACTGCTTTCTGCCGACTGCGCACTGCTTTCTGCCGACTGCCTACTGTTTTTCCCGGCACTAGCTCCGTTGTGGTGTCACGTCGCTTCTTGTGCGCGAAGCCACGTACAAAATAGAGTGACCCCGGCGTGTTGTATTTCTCGCGGTAGGCGCGATCGACTTTGTCCTTCAGGCGCTCACTTCTCGTGAAGACCGCACGCACCGGAATCTCACGACCATCAACCTCAATTACGCCGTGCGGCTCCTCGAGGAAAGTACGATACCAACTTCGCGGCTTCATACTCCATGACCGCACGAACACGCGATTCTCAACCACAACTGCCCAGATGCCGATGACTCGATGCGGCTTGGTACCCGCGCGTATGCCGAGGATCTTGCCATCGCGAATAGCCGCCACAACATTTTTCGCAAAGCCTCGTTTTGCTTTCACTAGATTCTCTATCAAGGTAATCTAAAGAGCGTCGCCTCCGCCGCCCGCCGCCTCGTTAGACCTGCCAGTACTTTTCCTCCGGCTTTGTTCCATTTCTGAAACTCTCCCGCAGCAGGTCCAAACTGCTTAGCATTTACCAATCGAAGAAGGGTGGATTTTCTGAGGTTCCCTACACCAAGATTGAAAGCAAAACTCACCAGGGCCCCAAACTGATTATCAGAAATTGGCACCTTCACCGCAGCTTCGACATCTCTACATGTATCCATTAGATCCGCTCGCAGGAGGGCTTCGGCCTGCGCCAGTGTAAGGCCGCCTGGATACAGTCCACGAGCTCGGGCTCTATTCTGTGCGCCTCTTAGAAAGTCGTTGCCGACTCTTATTGCGTGCCCCCAGCCAATGGTCCAAATACCCACCGGATCCAAATAAGGATCAATGTTTACAGTTGTCGGGTCGCCGTCCGGAATACCCTCAAAGCTCTTTATCAGGTCCAGGCCTGCTTGATTGATTTCCCTCATTTTAGTATCTCCTCTTGTTTAGCGCGCAAATGATCGACGATTGCGACTAGTACTGCTCAGGTCTGCATCCCCTTCGCTCGGCCATGACGGTTCGTATTGGTTACTACGGACTTGGGAAAACCAGCTTCTCAGAGAAGAACTGGAGCAGGCGAGTCTCCACTCGCTCCCTGATTTTGTTACCGTGAGTTCCACCCTCATACACCTCGAACACGTGGGGAATATTTCGTTCTGCAAGGGCCTTTGAGAATTGCTGGGTGGTAATCCTGATGTGCGGAAATTCTTCCTTCTGTCCGACGTCAATAAATATCCCGCGTAGCTTCAGAAGATTATCTTTGTTCTCGTCAACCATGTACACGGGCATCTTCGTTCGCCACTTCGCAAAAACGCTTTCATTCTTTTCCAACCGCCCGTCCCGCTCCTGGTAAGGAAAGTCCACGTAGAAAGGAGGCCGCGCGGGATTGGGTGAGAATGCTGCAGACACTGCGATGAACGCGAGTACAAAAAAGTCATCAAACGATTGCGGTTGTGCCTTCAGCTGATCTTTGGATGTCAGACGAACTGTCTTCAACCAGGCAGGGTTCGCTGAAGTAAACTCGGCCTCCATACCCAGGCAACACGGACTCAACGCGTAAACCGCGCCGAACACATCAGGGTGCTTCATCGCTAGAGTAATGGCGCCGTATCCTCCCATTGAGTGTCCGGCAATGCCCCGGCTCTCAGCGCGGGCGATCGTTCGGTAATTCGTATCGACGTATTGGACCAACTCGCGGTAGATGTAATCCTCCCAGTTCCCGTTTACAGTGGAGTTTGTGTAGAAGGCGCCTTTGTAGGCATTCCATCCGCTTGGAATGACCACGATCATTTCGCGACTCTTCCCACTCTTGATCATTTCATCCATAAGGGGCTGCAGAGTCATACCCTGATAACCGCCGCTCGTCCAGGCGCTATTTGTGGCCGTGAAACCATGTAACAAATAAAGCGTCGGAAATCGCTTTGTTGGCGAAGTTTCGTAACTTGGAGGAAGGTAGATGCCGACATCTTGTTCTACTGGATCACCCAATAAGTTCCCTTTGAGCGCAGGAGCAGCGACCTTAACCTCCACCAGTCGACCAGCCGCCACCTGGCCGGTAGCTTGATTTGCGACACCAATAGCGGCGAGAGAAATCGCGCACAGTAAAGCAACGATGAAGCTCGTTAGTCTTCGAGATAACATGGTGTTGCTCCTTTTACGATGGTTGTTACTAAGGTCATCGTCGCCCTGCAACGGGTCTTCGGCGCGTAGTGCCGGCATGACTTTAGCCCGGTCCTTTTAAGGCCGGGCAAGGTGATGTTGCGCGCATCCCCGTCGCGTTAGCGACGATTGAATCAGCCCCACAAATATCGCTCATCATACTCGATGGCATTCGCGTTCATGAACTCCAAGAACTCTTCCTGGAATGGTTTGTTGCGATAATGCCAGATGTTGCATTCGGAAGTTCCTGACTTGCTCCATACCTAACGTCTTTGGGTTACAATGTGGAGCCCTTTTGAGCGAACGTCTCGGCGCGAGTGCCGAGTCGGTTTACACGCTGTTACTTCACCTTGGCAAGACCTTGCCTTGCTACAACTCTCGAGCCACGAGATTTCAGCTTTCGTGCTCACCTGAGGAGAACAACATGCCGACACCATTGAACGTAGTTGTGGACATTTCTCATCACAACGGGAATGTAAACTTCGCTAAAGTCAAAGACGCGGGGATCATCGGAGTGATTCAGAAAGCCTCTCAAGGACAAGGAAACGTCGACCCTACCTACAAGATTAATAAACCTAAGGCTATTAATGCGGGTCTCTTGTGGGGTGCTTATCACTTTGCTACGGGAAGTGACGGTTTGAAACAAGCTGATAACTTTCTCAATGTCGTGGGAGATGATCCCAAGACTCTTCTGGTTCTTGACTTCGAGCCGAATCCTACAGGGCCAAGCATGAGTTTGGAAGAAGCCAGGGCTTTCATTACTCATGTCAAGGAGCAGACTGGAAAGTTTCCTGGATTCTATTCCGGTCATTTCATAAAACAACTGCTTGGGATCAACTCTGATCCGATCTTGGCGAACTGTTGGCTCTGGTTGGCGCAGTACGGGAAGACTCCAGTTGTTCCGCCAAACTGGAAAACATGGACCATGTGGCAATACACGGATGGAGTTATCGGTCCAGAGCCTCATTCAGTAAACGGAATTGGGCGTTGCGATCGGGACATGTTTAATGGCAGCGAAGCTCAACTAAGAAAACTCTGGGGAGCGTAGTAACGTAGGCGGAGATCCCCGAACCTGTCGTTGTTCACGCCGAGGCGTCAATAGACATTAAGAGTCTCATCTCCTGTCTCGGGCTCATGCTGGATTGGCTGCGATGCATAGAGAGCGTAGCAGCTGACGGAGCTCTCCACTGCGCGATCCGGTAAATCGGAAGAGTTGAAGCTGCCCTGACGCAGATAGCCGGTTGGGGGAGACTGGTTGCATGCGCTCCCATGACTGCCTCACGTTCTCCAGCAGAAAATGTTCGTCGGTAGTGTCATCAATGATGAATATTACCCGTCCCATCGGTGCGACGTTGATCAGTTCATTTACCTCGAAGATACAACCTCTGTTTTGCGAGGTGAAGCCCCGAAGATCCATGAGTATGGCATCGCTTTCTTTTACCAGTTGCGACAGGACAATCCTCCAGGTGTCATCGTGGCAGAAGAAATCATTTACTCGGAAGCGCCCGTCTTGATCGGGTTTAGTATCTATTTCAGAAAATCTTCTCTGGAGTGTTTGAGGCCCATCGATGAACCGGCGCGCGAGTTTGCCGCTCAGGAAATCGAGAAACTCATGGGGTTCAACTGTATCGGTTGCCAGATCGGGTCCGGCGATGAGTTCGATGCTGCCAGCATGCCGCCAATGAGTAGTCAGCGCACTAAACAGCCTCTCGCTTCGCTTGCCCAGAGAGAATACGCGAAGCAGTAACAGTCTGGGGGTCTTTTGAGTCTGCGCTGTGCCCGATCTCAATAGTCGTAATCCAATCCAGACAACTACCTTAAACCCTACATAGGCAAGTAAGCCGGAGAAGAGCCAAATTGCCCCATTCGATGCAAGCAGCAGGGAGTTGTCAAGCCCAAACATGAGCCAGATCGCATCGACGGTGATAGATTGATCGCTGATTTTCTTTCGCTCATACAGGCGTCTGATTAAGAGCAGTATCAGCCAACCGAGAGGCCAAGCAATGAAAAAGCCAAGCAGAGCGAATCCAAAGAAAGCTATGTAAGAGCCCATCCCTGTAATCGACGCCACAGCGGCCAGAGTGCGCGTGATCTGATCACTGATCTCGAGCACGGAGAGTGCGAGTTGTGCGCCTAAGACTGCGACGATCATAAAGATCAGCACCAGTGGCCCAACGGCGCGGACCCGGCGATTAAGGAAGGTCAGCAGCAGTAGTGTGGCGGGCAAGTTGTAGATTACCCACACGAGAACATGTTGGGTCCAACTCCCTTCAGGACTTCTAGCGAGGCTGATGGCTGTAATAACGCCAGAAACGAGAAAATATGCGGCTACAGTCAGCAACTTCGTTCGCCAGGTTGCCGCAGCCACCAGGTTAACGGTGAGCACAGTTGGCCAGAAGTAGATCCAGAACAGTGCAAGAAACCGGATGGGAGCAATGTCCATTTTGCTGGCGACAAAGAAAATCATGCTCAGGATAATGGCGTAGCAAGCTCCAGCCACTGTGTAGACGGCCGCGATGCGCCAAGGTGCGCGAAGAACTCGACGATAGAGGGCTACCTGGGCTGCTGCAGGAACCCGAGTAGCAGCGTCAACCACACTGAGCTTAGGCGACGCCAACCCAGGCTGGGGAAGCGCGCTCATCGTGAAGCGCTCGGATTCGTTCGTCAATGAGCTGGCGCGCCTCCGCATCGACTTTGCGACCGCGCGTCGGTAGAGCTTAATCAAGCCAAACGATATCGGTAAGACGAGCGCGACAGCCAGCAATAGAACAAGCGCTAACAGACCATGCATGGTTGCAAGTCCAATCAGTCATCAATGACAAACGGAAAAGTTAGCACACAGCGAGACGTGGGCCACGATTAGAAATCACTGACTTGTAAGCAACAATTATCCCTTAACAATCAGCGGTCGCGTTGCCGCGAGCACTAAGGATTATTCCAGTGCAGGACTTCATCGATTGATGCCACGGCGATGGGATGATACGTAGGCCGTGCCCGCCGGTAGATCGCCAGAGCGCGTTCTTTTCCTTCCGGTGTCTTGGCTAACTCCTCGTAGAGTGGTTTGATAAGTTTTCGGCGGCCAATGGAAGTGAGAAATTCTTCCAATCGGGGATAAGCCGGTTCGTAGTGATTACGGATCGACATCAGCAGCCATTGGAAGGCGATTTCGGAATTGCCAGAGCGCGTCAAATGAAAAGTGCGGTCTAATTCCTCCATCCTTTTGCGATCGAGGGCCAGGGGTAGAGACTTCAAAAAGTGTAACCACTCATGCGTTGTCCATTTCGCGGCAGCGATTTTCGAAGCTGGAATTTCGTTTCGGAGCCAACGCTGCGCCTCGCCTTCAACTATACTGAAAGCCGGCGACGCCGGTCTGGGAGCGTTGCTCGGAATACCCGGCTTGGTAATCCATTCCTCGACCGGAACACGTGCCGCCAGATCAGGATATCGATCCAGTAGGTTCTTCTTCAGATAATCAACGAAGTCTTCCGTAGTGATGCTCTGGAAAGCGAAGTGATCGAAATAACTCCGGAGGAATTGATCAAACCGCGCTCGTCCAAAAGTCTCTTCGAGGTGACGTAAAAAGAGCGCGCCCTTTTCATATGGGACCTGGGTGAAACCTGCATCCGGGTCGCGGCCCTTGAGATCGACATGCAGAATCTCGTCCCGGTCATCTAAGGTGGCCAGTTCCTCCTCCAGAGTACGGCGACCTAAAACAGCTTCCATCTCCTCACGCGACCGTCCATAAACAGCCTCCAAGATCCGACGCTCCAGGTAAACCGTAAAACCCTCATTCAGCCAGAAGTCTCTCCAGGTGGCATTGGTAACCAAATTGCCTGACCAGGAATGGGCCAACTCATGGGCCACAAGCGAGACAAGACTCTTGTCGCCCGCCAAAACGGTAGGAGTAGCAAAGGTGAGTCGTGGATTCTCCATTCCGCCGAATGGGAAGCTTGGCGGCAGAACCAGTAGATCGTAACGCCCCCAGCGATAAGGACCATAGAGTCTTTCCGTGGCCTGGACCATTTTCTCAGTATCACTGAATTCTCTTGCTGCCTTATCCGCCACCGGCCGTTCAGCATAGACACCTGTTCGCCGGCCCAGGGGTCTAAAGGTCAGATCACCAACCGCCAGAGCGATCAAATAGGAAGGAATGGGTTGCTGCATCCTGAAGCGATAGTCGCCATCACGCGGCGTGCGTGGATCATTTTCTGCGCTCATTACCGCGAGCAGCGGACGTGGAGTGCGTACACGCGCTGTATAAGTGACGCGAACCTGCGGCGTGTCTTGCAATGGGATCCAGCTGCGGGCGTGGATCGCCTGTGATTGAGTGAAGACAAAAGGATATTTCTTGCCGGCTGTTTGCGAAGGCTCAAGCCACTGAACGCCGGAAGCCCCCGGGTCAGTCGAATAATTGATGCGAACGCGACTCGCTCTTTCAGGTAACTGGATGGTAAGTGGCGCGCCGAGAATCTTATCGAAGGAACCTACAGTGAAGGTCGTCGGCGTGTAGCTTACGCCGTCGGACGATGTCTCAACTGTCGCGATATTCAGGTTTCTCGTATCGAGAATCAAGGGCGCCTGCCTGTTCTGTGAAACTCTTTCAATAGTCAGAACGGCGATACCTTTAAAGATCTTCTGGTCAAACAAGACTTGCCATTCCAGATCCAGGTGCCGTATCCGAACGTCCTCCGGATTCGCATAGGAATGAAAATCCTTGACTGCGTGTTTAGCAACGCTCTCAGACAACTTCGAGTTGGTTACATGTACTTCGGCCATCAGCGGTATAGCCAGGCAAAGTCCTGACACAAGGCAGCGTGAGATTGCGATTTTCTTCATACCCAGATTCGTCTCCAGGTACCTACTTTACCCAAGTAGAAATGCGTCGTCGAGTCGAATCCCATAGTCCGCGAAAGCATAAAGCCCGAGGTTCCGCTTCGCTTCACCCCGGGCTTATGCCGTCCATATCTTTGAGAGGCTCATCGTTTCCGTTTAGTCTTCGAGCCTTTACTCTTTGCGCTTTTCTTCGATTTGGCTTTTTGGAGTGTGGCCTTCTGAATCTGCGGCGCCCTGGTATCGCCCAGAGAAGCGTTAATCAGTGACTCGTTTGGTCTCAACCCATCAATAAACGCGAAGACGTGATAATGATCGCGATTCTCGCGCAACACCTCGATGCGGCCAGCATCTTTCAGTTGGGCGAGCTGCGCCATCACGTGTGCCTGCTCGGCGGCTGTCATGAACCGATAAAGAATGTCGAACGCAAGGCCCGTCGAGTGCGGGGGCGTCTCGATGCGGGTCGCATTGGGATTCGTTTTGCCCAGCTCGTGTTGGTACTCATCTGGCCGGACCAAAGAAGTTATCGGCAGCGGTCGGTTAAACTTCTCGCGGTAAGAGACGGCGATCTCTTCCAGCACCTTAAAGGCTTCAGGACGCAGGGAGCTAAGCATGCGCACCTTCAGGTCGCGACGATCGGACGCGTCTTCGATGTCAAAAGCTCGGCCGGGAAGGCTCTTGCCGAAGTCTTCAATTGAAGCGTAATAACCGAAGAGTTGTCGTCGCTTCTCGGCATTCCCATAATAACTATCGAGCAAAGACTTTTTTGCATCTTCAGATTTGATTGCCCCTTCGACAGGCGCAATCTGACCGAGAAGCTTTGTACGGCGCGAACGGTCTCGCTTGTTAAGAGCACTCAAGTCCTTGCGGAAACCGCCCAACTCACTTTCAAACTTTCCTCTCGACTCGGCAATGCCGGCATATTCCTGACGCAGCCCCGCTTCGTTGTACAGACTGATGCTTTTGCCGTTTTCATAACGCGTAAACGGATCCTTGTCTGCGTTTCCACCGACCCCGAAAAGAATGTAGTTTTCCGTGACAGGTTGTAGCGGCACCATTTCACCGGCCTTTATCATGGCGCTCAGATCGACAAAATCCTGAGGATTCTCAATATGGTGTTCCCGGACTTCGGCCACCTGCGTGGCGAGAAAGCGACGCGAATCGCTGTAGTGCCGCAGTTGGGAAGGCGTTTCGATCTTTGCCTGTTTGCCTACAGGTTCACCGCGCTCTTCCTTAACTTTCTCTACCGCGTGCGTCCAGGGATTTACTTCAGCCGCCCGCGCGGTTGTGGGCAACAAATTGTCCAAGGTGCGCAGGCTGCCACCGCCGCGGTGCCTCCAGTGGGGAGTCACGAGCAATGCTGCAACTATTATGAAAAATATTGAATTTCCGGTGAGGAATATGAGGGAGCTCTTTCTTGATTTCACTGCTACTTCCCCTGTTCGTTAAGAAAATTTCCGCGCTGTATTGATAAACCGCTGCTCAAACCCGAGTGAGTCACCGAGACTGAATAAAGATGCGGCTTAGCCCCGAAAAGTACGCTGAATTGTAACGCCAGGAAGGAATCTATTTGAACGAATTTGCGTGCGAATTATCGCAAAATCGTACACCCATGGGAGGCGAACCGAAGGAAGGCGGTTTCGCTGGGAATAGCACCCAATATTTCGCAGTGAGAGAAGCATAGAAGCTGTTCGAAGAAATGGGAAGAATCAGAAACGGAGCCACTCGATGACCCTGACTTACCAGCCGCTCGCACTCGAACTAGTGCCGATGAGGACCCGCAAGATGACGGGCGAATTCGCAAGGAGCATTGTCAGCCAAGTACGAGGACGGTTTATGTCCTCGGCGAGATAGAACATTCGCGGCGGAAAGTAGATCAGCATGGCGATGAAACTGAGGAAAAAAAGCCGTCCGCCAAATTCGAGCAGGCTGGAAGGGTGGCCAAGGTCCGCAAACGTCAGCATGTTCCAAAACACCTGAAACAGAATCATGTTCATGAACAAGCAGATATCGCCAAGAGTTTCGCTTTGCGGACTAAGCAAAAACTTCCACTTGGGGGGCTTTTTCGGTGTTGAGAAATAGCGATATATCAAATAGGTTTGGACGATGGTAAGGAACATACCGCTGAATATGAGAGGGATGAAGATTGCAGCGGTGTCGAGCCCGCGCCTGCCGAAAGCAAACTCGCCGAGGCTGGCTACAATGAACGCAGTAATAACCAGGTTAAGGCAAAAATAAAAAATGGGATTGAACAAACAGCCCGCAAGCGTTGTCTCCTCAAGCTCTGCCGTGATCCTCTGAGCTTTGAGGCGCTGGTGAAAGCTCCAGCGTTTCAGCACCGCGCCCGCGGCCGGCAAGATCCACATCGCCAGGAACGTAAGTCCTAGCGCCAGTTTTGCAGTTGGGTTTTCGGCTGAAACCTGGCTGAACAGATCTATGAATTGGCGAGTCAACAAACGCATGAGGAAGATATTCACCACGAAGACGAATACGTCTAATAAAAGTCCGCGATTCTTTTTGGCGAAAAGGTTTGCTATAGGGTGTCTGCCACCGCCCGCCGGCCGCTGACCTTGGGCTGAGCTATCAGATCTTTTCTTATCGATCATCACTGGGCGTCGGGCAGATTACGACTAGCGGGAACGACTATTTGCATTAGTTTAGTCTGGGAGCGTTTTCTTCCGTGATGCCTCGATGCTGTGACGACTAACATCTTCCTCGAGGATTCCTTCGCGCAATGCTAATTGATCCGTATATACAGCCTCATCAATTTCGGCAGCGGGTTGAAGAGTCAGCAAAAGCAATCCTATGACGTAGAGAGCAAGGGTGAAGAAAGCGATGTAGCCCGTAGCGGAAGCGAATACCGGCGCGTCCAGCGTGCCCAGCGATGCGCCCTGCAACAGCACACCTGCCAATTTCTTTAGCCAGCCACCTTCCGGGCCGTAAAGACTCGATAGCAAGACATGTTTGAGCAGGAACGCAGTTCCGAAAAGCACCGCGAGGCTGCGCAATAACCTGCCTGCATCAAACGTGGAAAACTGGTTGTTCCAAAGTGTCCATAGAAAAAAGAATGAGAACAGCCAGTGAAGCAGGCCACGTTCCGGAAGCACCGAGTTGAACGCCTGAGCTGATGCGAAGAAGAGCGTGAGCAACATCCAACCGTTCGAGATATTTGTCAGCGGCGGACGGTCACTTGCGAGCCATCGGTTAAATTCAACCAGCCGGCCGCGCACAAAGAGCAGCATCAAAAGAACCGCAAGCACCAGAGTTACTAGCGGAGGTGCGACGAAGATAAACGAATGGTCCGCGCCGATGCGCAGTCCGCCCAGCAGCGCCACCGTCAGGAATAGCAGCGGCAGCGCAATGAAATGCAGGAGGGAAAGGTTTCGAGAACGATTACGGTGATTACCCATATCTTTTACACACAAGCGGCGGTCCAATGAGGTCAGTGCCGCGACAGTGAAATGAAAATGGCAAATGAGAAATGTCAAATGACCAATGGAAAATCACAGAGCTACTTCCGCGTGCGCAAGACCTTCAGTGGATTGACGTCACCCCAGCTTCGTTCCAGGCCCTGTTCCAGTTCAGCTTTCAGCTCCGCGACTGTGTGCATGTTCAGGTTTGGATCATCGACGGTTAGCTGAGTGGTTACTGAAAGGTTGGCGGCGCGATTGGCAGCTTCCAATCCTTGCTTGAACAGATCCTGGTCGTAGTAAACACGACCCCAACCTTCGCGGTAAAAGGAGTAGGCGATATAAAACTGGGTTCGCGCATCGCTTTGCGCCGGGTCAGCCTGCTGCCATTCGTTGCGCGCGGCGCGAAACTGCTCACGAAGAAACAAGGCGTGCCCGGCGTCGAATTTTTCCTGGTTGATCTGATAGGTTCCAGCCGTAACTTCTGCGCTCGTTGCTACTTCTTTGAACGAGCGCGGCTCCGTGGCGTAAATCCAAATAATGAATACGCCATAGGCGAGGGTTAAAACGAGACCCGCAACTTGAATGATCCTGGATTTCATTATTTATTCTGCGATATCCGCGCGCTCGTGCGACAGCGAAGGGCCAAAGCTACGGGATGAGTAATCAACCACGTGTCAGTTGCCGATACTTGATCCGGTGCGGTTGATCCGCAGCCGCCCCCAGCCGCGCCCTTCGATCCTCTTCATACTCGGAATAGTTACCTTCAAACCAGACAACCTTGCTGTCTCCCTCGAACGCGAGCATGTGCGTGGCGATGCGATCCAGGAACCAACGATCGTGAGAGATCACAACCGCACAGCCCGCGAAGTTTTCCAGCGCCCCTTCCAGCGCGCGTAGCGTGTTGACGTCGAGGTCATTCGTAGGTTCGTCCAACAGCAAAACATTCGCGCCTTTTTTCAACATCTTTGCTAGATGCACTCTATTGCGTTCGCCGCCAGACAACATGCCGACTTTCTTTTGTTGATCCGAACCGGAAAAATTGAACCGTCCTACATAGGCGCGGGAGTTTACTTCGCGCTTGCCCAGCGTCAAAAGATCCGAGCCACCACTGATTTCTTCCCAGATGGATTTCTTCGGATCAAGTGCGCGGCTTTGATCCACGTACGCCAGCTTCACCGTCTCACCGATCTTGATAGTGCCGCTATCGGGTTGTTCTTGTCCTGTGATCATACGAAATAGCGTCGTTTTGCCGGCGCCGTTTGGACCGATCACTCCAACTATGCCGCCGGGAGGCAGCGCAAATTTCATGTTGTCGACCAGCAGATGATCACCGTAGGCTTTGCTCAAGCCTTCCGCTTCGATCACAACGTTACCCAGTCGGGGTCCTGGAGGAATGTGAATCTCTAGATCTTCACGACGTTTTTCGGAGCCCTCCTGCAATAGAGACTCATACGCGTTGATGCGGGCCTTTCCCTTCGCATGACGGGCCTTGGGCGACATGCGTATCCACTCAAGTTCGCGTTGCAGTGTCTTCTGTCTTTCGGACTCTGACTTTTCGTCACGGCGTAGACGCTCCTGTTTCTGTTCCAGCCAGGACGTGTAATTTCCTTTCCAGGGAATGCCCTTGCCTTGATCAAG
This sequence comes from Pyrinomonadaceae bacterium, assembly GCA_036560225.1. Taxonomy (GTDB): domain Bacteria; phylum Acidobacteriota; class Blastocatellia; order Pyrinomonadales; family Pyrinomonadaceae; genus PSRF01. The sequence continues at coordinate 40,206 of DATBRN010000147.1, forward strand.
TTCGAGGATCCAGCCGGCGACGTTGTCGAGGAAGTATCTATCGTGGGTAACTGCGATGATGGTTCCCGGATAACTCTGGAGGTGATGTTCAAGCCAGGCGACAGATTCCGCATCGAGGTGGTTAGTAGGTTCGTCGAGTAGAAGGATGTCGGGTTTTTGTAGAAGTAAGCGACAAAGCGCAACGCGGCGACGTTCGCCACCAGATAACAGTTTTACCGGTGTCTCCGGCGGCGGGCAGCGCAGTGCATCCATGGCCATCTCTAAACGTGCATCCAGGTCCCAGGCATCCTGCTGATCCAGTTTCTCCTGTACTTCGCCTTGACGCGCTAACAGTTTGTCCATCTCATCATCGGACATCTCTTCGCCAAACTTTGCGTTGATTTCTTCAAACTCTTTCAGGAGATTGACAGTCCCCTGAACCGCCTCTTCCACTACCTCGCGCACTGTGCGCGAATCGTCGATCAGGGGTTCCTGTTCCAGATAACCGACCGTAAACCCCGGTGAGATGACGGTCTCGCCGATGAATTCCTTGTCGACGCCGGCGAGTATGCGCAACAGCGACGATTTGCCGGATCCGTTCAGACCGATTACACCAATCTTCGCGCCGTAGAAATATGAAAGATAGATGTCTTTCAGGACAGGCTTCTTGTCATAAAACTTGCTAACCCCGACCATTGAATAGATGACTTTGTTGGGTTCAGTGCTCATGAATTAAGGATTGCCTCTTGTTTGAAGT
>DATBRN010000148.1:0-8798 GCA_036560225.1 Pyrinomonadaceae bacterium
TACCTTCCCGCCGTCGAAGAACCGGTCGCAGAGGTTTCCGCAGAACCCGAAAATCTTGAAACGTTTAAGGGAACCGAAACAGTGCTGGTGGTGGAAGACGAGGATGTAGTCAGAGCGATGGCTACCGAAGTCCTGCGTGAAAATGGTTACCACGTCCTGGAAGCAGAACACGCGACTGAAGCGTTGACTGTGTCAAACGAATATGACGGAGAAATCCACTTGATGCTAACTGACGTGGTGATGCCCCTGATGAGTGGTCGTGATTTGGCTAAGCGATTAAGGCCTCTACGTCCCGATATGAAAGTGCTCTACATGTCTGGCTATACTGACGACGCAATTGTTCATCACGGTGTTTTGGAAAAAGGAATGGCGTTCATCGGCAAGCCTTTCAGCATCGATGCACTGTCGCGCAAGCTGCGCGAAGTACTCGACAACCACGTCACGGTTTAGGCTGAAGGATTGGCTCGGATCTAGCTTGCGGAGCAGGCGGCAGCATAAAGTCTCGCACCCCAGCCGGGCAGCCCGGCTGGGGTGGAGCGCAGCGGAACCCTAGGTTTAGATTTCCCAGAAAGATTTCGGCCCGCGGAAGCGGGCGACAGCCTCCACCATCCTACACGCTATCGCCCGCTCGGCGGGCTTTAGTCATTTTTCAATCCCATGTTCCTGGGGTTTCGCTGCGCTTCACCCCAGGCGGGGTCCCCAGCCGGGCAGCCCGGCTGGGGTGCGAGACTTTATGCCTTCACCCGCTTCGCGGGCTGGACTCAGCTCCGTAAGCCTTCATTTAAGTTTACCGCCCCTTAGACCATAGAAATAATCTTCTCGCTGCAAGACATTGTCTCTTTGACTTTCCCGCGGTCCGTAAAATAAAGTCACTTCGCAAAAAGAGGACACTATGAAAAAGTCTCTAAGCGAGGAGTTGCTGGGAGATCTGTCAGCGCGACTTCATCAGGCAAACGAGGATTTTGCCAGAAACTATCCGGGCGAAAACGGAAAGCGACAACCGGTACACACAGTCTATGGCGGTGCTCATCTTTTCAAATCCGATTCCGCTTCGCGGTTGGGACTTCTCGCGCGGCGCTCGCTGGACCAATTTGCTCCGGATTTTCTGAGTTTCGCTAAGGCCATCGCTTTGCCCGGCGCCGAACAATTGCCCGACTCCTCCGAAGAAGACGGGGAACTCACGGCAAACCTCGAGACAAACCCCGGCTTGGTGCGTCGCGAAAACAAAGCAGCGTGGCTCGCGCATTCAATTTACAACCGCGTCAACGAAAAGCTCCTCCGCGAACCCGTCGAGGATTTCCGGATTGACTTTGAAGATGGTTATGGCAATCGGCCTGACGAAGAGGAGGACGGACATGCGGCATCGGCGGCGACCGAAGTGGCCGAAGGTCTTAAAAACGGTACCCTGCCACCGTTCATCGGCATCCGCATCAAGCCTTTCACTGAAGAACTGCGCCAGCGAAGCATGCGCACGCTCGACATTTTTGTTTCGACTCTGGCGGAGAAATCGGACGGCCGACTTCCCGACAACTTCGTCGTAACCCAACCGAAAATTACCATTGCCGAACAGGTTGCGGCGCTGGCCGATCTTTTTGAGTTACTGGAAAAGCAGACTGGGCTTCCCGAAGGCTCTCTCAAGCTCGAGATGATGATCGAAACGACGCAATCGATCATCAACTCGCGCGGTGAAATCAATCTTCCGTTACTGCTGTCGGCTGCGCGCGGTCGTTGTGTGGCAGCTCACTTCGGGACCTACGACTACACCGCGAGTTGCAGTATTACGGCGGCTCATCAACACATGATGCATCCTGCCTGTGACTTTGCTAAGCACATGATGCAAGTCTCTTTTGCGGGCAGCGGAATTTGGCTTTCCGATGGCGCCACTAACATCATGCCGGTCGCGCCACACCGTTTTAGCGAAGGTGAAAAACCGTTGACGCCGGAACAGATCGCGGAGAACCGCGCTGTAGTTCACCGGGCCTGGAAGCTGCATTACGATCACATCCAACACTCGCTCGAGAATGCGTTTTACCAGGGCTGGGATCTGCATCCCGCTCAGCTACCGACGCGCTACGCTGCTGTCTATGCGTTCTTTCTCGAAAGCCTCGATGCCGCTTCGGAGCGTTTAAAAAACTTCGTGGATAAAGCCGCCAAGGCAACACTGGTTGGCGACGTTTTTGACGACGCTGCCACCGGACAGGGACTGCTCAACTATTTTCTGCGCGCGATTAATTGCGGCGCGTTGACGGAAGAAGAGGCAGTTGAACTTTCAGGACTTACAGTCGCTGAATTGCGTTCCGGCTCTTTTGTTAAGATTCTGAACAATCGGCAAAACCTGTAGTTTAGAGTACTAGCTTTAGCTTGCCGCTTCCGTAACCGAGCAACCTAAAGGTTGTACTCTGAACGCTCGAATTAATCTTGGGAGGTCCAAATGAGATTAGTCGTTAGCCTGCTGCTTCTGGGAACAATGCTCATGACTACTGTTTCGGGGATTCAAAGACGTGGCAGCAAGACTGTGGGCGGCGATCCTGAGCTGGCAAAGAAGATTAGCCGGTTTGCTCCGACGGTTTTGACTGCTAACACTGCTCGTCTCTCAGACGGCGATCGCAGGGCGCTAAAGAAGATCATCGAAGCGGCAAAGTTGCTTGATCCGCTGTTTTTGCGCCAGGTGTGGAGCGGCAACGATGAGCTAGAGAAAAAGCTCGAGGCTGACAAGACAGCCGTTGGACGCCAGCGGCTGCATTATTTCCTGATCAACGATGGCCCGTGGTCGCGGCTCGACAACAACGAGCCATTTATCGAAGGCGTGCCGCGGGAGAAGCCGCCGCAAGCGAATTTCTATCCGGACAACATTACCAAGGATGAATTCAATTCCTGGCTCGCGGGCTTGTCCGGCTCCGAAAAAGAAAAGGCTACCGGTTACTTCTATACGATCCGCCGCGACGCTGGCGGTAAGTTAATGAGCGTTCCATACAGCGAGGAGTACCGAGAGTTTCTTGATACTGCCGCTAAATTGCTGCGCGATGCCGCAGGTTTGACTACCAACCAGACGCTGAAAGACTTTCTGTTGAAGCGTGCCGACGCCTTCGGCTCAAACGACTACTATGAGAGCGATGTCGCCTGGATGGATCTCGAGGCGCCGATTGACGTGACCATCGGACCTTACGAAACCTACGAAGACGAACTCTTTGGCTACAAAGCGGCGTTCGAGGCATACGTCACGTTGACCGACGCGGTGGAGAGCGCGAAGCTAAAGAAGTTTAGCCAACACCTGCAGGACATCGAGAACAACTTGCCACTCGAGGCCGGTTATCGAAATCCGAAGCTGGGCGCATCATCGCCCATGCGCGTCGTGAATGAGGTTTTTGCCTCGGGTGAGGGGAATAACGGCGTGCAAACCGCGGCTTTCAATCTTCCCAACGACGAACGCGTGGTGAAGGAAAAGGGTTCCGCGAGAATAATGTTGAAGAACGTTCAGGACGCGAAGTTCAACAAGGTTCTCATTCCGATCTCGCTCGTAGTGCTGACTCCGGCCCAGCAGCGCGATGTCGCCTTCGATTCGTTTTTCACGCACATACTCATGCATGAACTAATGCATGGACTTGGGCCACACAACATCACTGTCGATGGCCAGGCGACAACAGTGCGCTTGCAACTGAAGGAACTCTATTCCTCGATTGAAGAAGCGAAAGCTGACGTGACTGGACTTTGGGCGTTGCAATATCTAATCGACAAAGGCGTTATCGGCAAACCGATGCAACGCACGCTTTACACGACGTACCTTGCCAGCATGTTTCGCTCAGTGCGTTTTGGCCTTACCGAGTCTCACGCGCGCGGCGTAGCCATGCAGTTTAACTACTTCACGGACGAAGGGGCGATCAAATTTGACGAGCGGACCGGCAAGTTTAGTATCGACAATGGAAAGATAAGAGAGGCGGTGCGGAAACTAACTCACGACTTGCTGACGCTTGAAGCCGAGGGTTCTTATGACAAGGCAAAGGCAATCCTCGACAAGTATTCGCTGATTCGCCCAGCGATGAAGGGCGCACTCGATCGTCTTAGCGACGTGCCCGTCGACATCGAACCGATTTTCCCCCTGGCAAAGTAGGACAGGTCACTTGGTCTGATATTTATTTGCGCGGTCGTTTAGATAGGACACTTGTGTCCCGCCGCGCGAGGCAGACAAGTCTGCTTTCTAAACGGTGCTTGGGTATTTAATGGTTATCCGCCTTCGCATTACGCTCGTCTAATAAACTTCGCCGCGATCCATCCAACCAGAATCAGCACCGAGAGAACTGCCCAGTTGTAGCGATCGCCGTAAGTGGCGGCGGGGAAATGGTTGCTGATCATGATGAACACCACCGGCACAGCCATGAAGGTGTTTTGTTTCGAACGCAGCTTTGCCTGGGCACTCAACGTCTCGTCTGGTTTTCGTCCTTCGTTGATTGCCGCAATCATCTTTTTCTGGGCCGGCAGGATTCGCATCCACACGTTAGCCGCCATGATGGTGCCAAGCAAAGCACCCACATGAATATAGGCGGCGCGACCGCTGAGATACCGCGTTAATCCGTACGCGGTGCCGACAATCATTAAGTACGCGATTACGGCAACGGCCTTCTCATTTTTTCCCAGCGGCGAAATCATCATCAGATCGTAGATAAGCCAGCCAACGATCAGCACTCCGACTCCGATCGCAATCGCAGTATTAACGCTGATGTTGCTCACGTCAGCGTCAACCAGTGCTCCACCGCCGATGTAGTAAACGACAATCAACAAAGCCATGCCGCTCAGCCACGTCGTGCCGGCTTCCCAGCGAAACCAATGGAGCGTGCGCGAAGCCAGATCCGGTACTTTGCGTTTCTCGACCACATAAAAGCCGCCGCTGTGCACCATCCAGATTTGGGCATTCTTCCCGTTGTGGGCAACCCCCTTCTCTTCTTCGCTCAGACGCGCATCGAGCCAGGTGAAATAGTAAGTCGTTCCGACCCACATGATGCCCGCAAACACGTGCACCCAGCGGAAGATCAGATTGAGCCATTCGCTTAACGTTGGATTGATTGACATGTTTTGTTTGACAGACTAGGAAAGTCGGATCAAGTCAAAGCTGGTCCAAGAGTCCTCAATTACCTTATGCTTGAATGCTTCTCAGCTGGAATTGAGATTCCTGAAGTTTGTAGGACTGTGGCTAACTACCGCGATAGGTAGAGTAGCCATAAGGACTGATCAGCAGCGGAACGTGATAATGTTGCGCTGCGTCTTCGATCTTGAACACAACGGTAACCTGCGGATAAAAGAACTCGATATCAAGTCCAGCGAAATATGGTTCGGTGTCGAAGATCAGCCGGTAGGTGCCGCCGGATAGTGGTTCCTCCACCAGAAAGAAAGGTTTCACTCGCCCGTCGTCGTCGGTCCAGGCATGACTGAGTTCGGTCCAACTTTCGTTGGTGTTTTGCAGCTCCAGGCGAACAGCGACCCCACCCGCTGGCGCGCCACGTGAGATATCGAGTATGTGCGTGGAGATGGTGCTCATCTCTAATAGCGGCAGTCTACATTTTGGAGTCGTTAAGTCAACAAAATAAAACCAGACGTTTGTTTGTCACTGGGAACTCACCAGCAACTTTCCCAGTCGTAACCGCGTGATCTTGGCTTGTTCGGCTGCGGCAAGTTGCAACTCCTGGTCTGGGCTGTTGCCAAGCCGCTCTCGCAAAATTGCCATCATCTCCTCGGAACTTTTTCCCGACGCGCAAACAATGAATATGTAACCAAACTTTTCTTCATACATGCGATTAAGTTCGGCCAGCCTCAGCATGGTGTGCTTACCAGTATTACGAACCGCTGATTGTTCATCCTCAGACCACTGTTGCGCATCGCTGGCAACCGCGCTTGCCGCTTTCTTCTCTCCAATCTTCGGATGGCTGTCAAATGCTTCTAACCAATCAGGCGGCCGGAGCGACCACCAAATCTGACTCGCGCTGTCAAGCAACTCATCGAAACTTGCGAAAGGACGCTCGGTTGCCATCCTTCGCGCCCACTCCTTTGAGCCACAGCATTTCAAAAACTCCGTCGTGGCATCATTTGCGGCCAGCGAGTTCAAACGTCGAAGACCTTCATCTTCCTTTACCATCTAAGTTTGCTGATCTTTCTTCGCTATTCGACTGTTCCATAAACCCGCAAACGGCTCACGCCACCATCGGGAAAAATGTTGAACCGCAAATGCGAAACATTCCCCGCGTCAAGGATCTCGCTTTCGAAGAAGTGCCTCGTGTGGGCCTGCAATCGCGTACGCGGCAAGACACTTTTCCAGGCGACAGACAAATCAGTCAAATTCGCTTCCGGCAACTCGGCTATACTCGTCGCTTCAAGCGAACAACTCTCGGGAAAGTTTCCTTTGAACCAGGACGTGTCAACTTCCACGCGACGAACGTGCCCGGGCGCCCCGAGTTTAATGATTACCCAATCGTGACCCGGTCCGCGACGTCGCTTCGTTTCCCAACCGTCGCTCATATTCGCCGCTCTGCCAGGCATGATGAGATTGTGACGATGTCCAAAAAACATGTCACTGCAGGAGAGCACTAGTGCCCCATTCTCCACTGCCGCAAGATCGAGGTCTCCACCAACGCGTTTAAGCCGCTCCCAATCCGGAACCACCTCGCCGTAAACTCTTAAGCGTGCTACTCCGCCGTCAGGGTAGATTTTGAAACGCAGGTGTGTAAGGCGCTGCTCATTCTCGATCACAAAAGGGTTTTGCGTATCGCCCGAGAGCGGAAGCTGCGGCAAGATTGGAGTCCACTGTATTGCTTCACTGGTCAGAGCCTCCGGTGTTGGAAGTCCCTCAAGCGCGCACGCTTCAAGTGAACAGTGCTCGGGATAATTGCCCCGGAAGAAACTGGTATCGACCACGATGCCACGAATTATTCCCGGCACGCCGAGACGGATGATGCACCAATCGTAACCGGGCGTGCGTCGCCGGCGGGTCTCCCAGCCATCCATCCATTTCCCCAGGTCGGTGTATTTGCCCTCGATAAAGATGGGCGCCTCGGGTTTGAGGAGATTTTCCTTGGGTGCAAAAAACTCATCGTTGGCAACGAGCACTGCACCGCCTAGCTTTTCCGAAGCGAGATCAACCAGTTCCGTAAAGTCCATAACGTTTCTAACCTTCGGGATAAAAGACAAACAGAGTACAGCCTGTCTTCGATTGCGGCACGTGAGATGAGCCTTCGGGATTGTGAATGAAGCTGCCTGCTGGATAATCGCGAACACCGTCGTTGAAGATGCCGGAAACTACGTAGACCTCTTCTGGTCCCGGTTCATGGAGATCGATTCCTTCCCAGCAAGCACCTGGATCTAGCTCGACAATCTGCGCTGCGGCTCCAGTCGGAGATTGCCAGAGTGTTCGCACTCTGACAGTACCACCGAATTTTTCCTTCACCGGCGCATCTTCGGTTCGGGCCCATTCTATTTCAGGCATCAATGACCTCTTTTTCTGTAAAGCAAACTGTTAGTTTGCGATGGTGCTCTGCAGTCGATCTACATCGCATTGATCAGGCTGAGCAACCGATCAACTGGGCCCGCAAATGACAGGTTTCAATGTAAATCGAGCGCAGCGAATCGTCCGCAAACTATCAAAGCACCCCAGCCGGGCTGCCTGGCTGGGGACCCCGCCACAGTTTGCTTTACAAAGACGGCGTCAACAGCAGGCCCGCTGGCCCGTCAATGAATTCGCCACCATCATATATGTTCCTGCCACGAAGAAAGGTTTTCTCAACAACGCCATTCACGATCCGGCCCTGATAAGGCGTTAGCTTGTGACGATGGTGAAGCACCGCACCCTCCACATTGAACTGCTTCGACGGATTCCAAATAACCAGGTCCGCGTCGTAGCCTGCCGCAATCAAACCCTTTCGACGTTCCAGTCCTACCAGCTTTGCAGGAGCACTACATAGCCATCGTGTCAGGTCTGAGAGTGAATGGCCGCGTCGGTTCGCTTCGGTCCAGACAACCGGCAACCGAAGTTGGAGAGAAGATATGCCACCCCATGCGCAAAGAAAATCTCCGCTCTCCTGTAACTTCATTTCAGGCGGACACGGCGAATGGTCGGAAACAATGAAATCTATGGTGCCACTGCCAAGAGCGTTCCAAAGCAGTTCGCGGTTTTCACGCTCACGAATTGGTGGGCAGCACTTAAACTCAGTGGCGCCGTCCGAAATGTCCTCAGACGCAAATATCAGGTAATGAGGACAGGTTTCCGCGGTGATATTCAGTCCCGCAGCCTTCGCTGCTCGCAACATCGGCAACGCGTCGGCCGACGAATGATGAACGATGTGAACCCGCGTGCCAAATTCACGACCCAGTCGGATCATTAGGGCAACGGCTTCGTCTTCAGCGGCGCGGGGACGAGACTTGAGAAAGGTGGCGTATGCAGTAGGACTATCATTGTTGTCTGGCGAAATAGGACGGCCGGGGCTGTGATTTGTTGTCGACGCGTCTTCGAGCGATCGGTGACAGGCAGGAATTCCGGACCTATTAATTGGTCCGGGAACTTCGGCATGAACTATCAACAGCGCCCCTAACCGCGTCAGCTCAGGCAGAGCTTCCCGCAAATCTTCTTCAGTAACATTGGGAAACTCATCAACGCCGGAGTGAATAAGAAAACATTTGAAGCCCACAACTCCATCAGCAAGAAGTCTCTCCAGCTCGCCGGAATTTCCTGGAACCACGCCTCCCCAAAAACCTACATCAACGTAACATTGCCCACGCGCAGCTTCTAACTTTGCTTTAAAGCCCACGACAGTCGTCGT
>DATBRN010000149.1:0-4237 GCA_036560225.1 Pyrinomonadaceae bacterium
GCTTTGGGTGGCTCCTCCGGAGGGCGCTTGGTTGCGAAGGCATAATACGATCGATCAGCGAGCCAGTAGGTTTGTTCCATCGCAAGGCGTGTTCGGTCGGCATTAGCGCGCGCCTCCGCGGCCAGCGCACCATTGCCAAGAGCCTCGGCCATCTCAGCTAGGCTGCGCGATGCCTCGATCCAGAGACCTTGCATGTAGATTTCCTCATGTGGCGGATAAAGTGCACCACCCTCAACCCAACCGTGACCAAACTTCGTCTTCGTTGAATTCTCAATCAAGTGATTACCATCCGTGTCAGAGGCGGCCGAGAACCGATAAGCCTTGACTATAGAATCCCAGTTTGTCCGAAGAAAGTCGTTGTCGCCGGTTGCCCGCCAGTGATCACCGTGGGCGATAACATATAGTGGTGAGCCGTCGGCGCTGTTCCAGGGAAATTCGTAATCCGTAAACCAGGGAATCAGTGATGCGCTCTGCGAGATCTCGTGGGGAATCTTGCCATCCGCCCGCTGAAACTTCTTCAGGAATTCCAAAGCAGTTTTGGTAGTTCCAAAGTCGCCATACGAGTTGATGGCCAATGAGGTCCAAAGGGCGTCGCGCCCAAAGAACCAGGCGAAGCCTGGCCTTTCGCTATCGCCTGAGGTGCGAAACCCGGCAACAAGTCCCGTTCCCAGAAAAGGGTTCGTTGCAACTCCTTTGTCGATACCAACCTTGGCCCACTCGAAGGCCGTGTTCAAACGTTCATCTGGTGTTGTGATATCAGTTGTCTCGTTTTGTAATCGCTGGTAGTAAGAAACATTTTTGTCATAGAGTGCCTGAGCGGAACTCAATAGCCGGTCGTAAGATTCTTTTGCTTTGCTGCGTCCTTCAACGCTTCCAGTAATAACAATCGGAATGAAGTGCGACTTGAGTGCGTCTGCAGCAGGTTCTATCGCCAACTGAACGGGCACATCGCGGGGTTCTTCCTGATAAGGCATCACAGAAATGTCTCGCGCTGCGGGCGATCCAATCATGCCCACGAACCGTTTCGACTCCTCGGTGATGTAATAGGCATGCTGCTTCTCATCCCAATCCAGGTTTCCGGTCATCAAGCCCGCGGGCCACGCGAGTTTCAGCCGCGGTCGAAATGAGGCGGTAACGGTCATGGGCAAGGCAGTCTTTACGTCGAGCAGCATGATGATGCCGGGCTCATCAACCGGCGCATAAATAATCTGCCGTACTGTGAACGCGGCGTGTGAATAGGTAAAGATAGTGCATTCGGGACGTGCCGTTATCAGAACCCCGATGTCAGGGCCGCGAAACTCGAGTGGGTAACCTTCAATACGAAAGGAAAGCTGGAAATCGTCGAGGATTTTAAGCGGATAAACCCACGCCTCCAGCGAACGGTTTTCATAGCCAAACACGACTGACTTGTGGCCTACGACGTCAAAAAAGCTGCCCACTTGCGTTCGTCGTTCAAGTTCGAGCCCACTCTTCTTAAGTTGGAATTTGTTGACCAGGCTTGAATCCATTGAAGCTTGCGCGTCGGTCGCTGCAAAGTTGACGAGAATGAGAATGAGACAGAAAAGTGCGTAGCGCATCAAACCGTCCTTCACGTGTGTCTGCTGGCGTGGGACGCATCATCCGCCAGAAAGGGACTGCAGTTCAAGTCGATTATGTTTTCTTGCCTCCAACCCGCGAAGCCGGGCGACAGCATAAAGTCTCGCACCCCAGCCGGGCTGCCCGGCTGGGGACCCCGCCTTGGGGTGAAACCGCAGCGGAATCCCAGGCCCTATGGCAATTGCTGGCGATGGCTAACGTTTTATTTTGCTCTTACTGCTGCTGAAGTTTTCAATCAGCGCTGAAGCAACTCGGGGCTGAGAGTCTCACAAGTTGGGAAGGGCGGCTTGCCCCCGCCGTCACTCGGCATCACTCAAGGTGAGTTTCAGGGGAAATGGATTTTTAGATATGTCTGACGATGCGAGATAACGCCCGGCATCACCCACGCCCACAAACAAGATGCTGGAGAGCCTACGTGGTAGGGCGACGGGTACATGCCATTCTTAGGCGGCTCTATCTCAGATACCACATCACGGACATGAACCCCAGCAAGAACTTATCACCCCACACCGCAGCCACGATTCCCACAGCCACCACGAATATGACGCCCAGAAGGAAAGGTATACCACCCCACAACGCTAGACCGCCTGCGAGGACGATGCCGAATATGAATCTTAAGAGTATGGTCACAGTGTTCATTATTCTCTTCTCACGACAGCCATCCGGTTCGGTGCCAAAAGTTTTTTCACTAGACGAAGACGCCTAACGTCTGAGTTGACGCGGCGGCGCGAATCGAAGCACCCTCCGCCGCACCAAGCTAATTGCGAAACACGCTTCCGCCGCTCGCGTCCAACGATTTGTTGGGCAGTTCAGGGTATTAGGCCAACGCCTTTCTCATTGGCACGCTGCCAGGTTCGGCCTCTGCAATATCGTGCGCGTAGCCACAGCGCTCGTAAAAACCAACCGCGTCAGCAGCCACATTGGACCGAACTTCGTGACAACCTTGCCGGCGTGCAAAGGCTTCCGCCAGCCTAAGAAGGCAACGCCCGTGACCACGCCCCTGCTGGTCCTCGCGTATCGCGACTCTGCGGAACCAGGCGACCCGATCCTCTACATCGACGCGGATGACGCCGATTGTCGCGTCCGTGTGAACCAGAACCAGTGGATGATGTCCTGATTCGAATTCATCGGGATGATTCTCGATGTAGACACCAAACTCGCCACGGTTTTCAAAGAGGACCTTGCGGCGAATGGTATGATACGCAGACCAGTCATCATGGTTACGCGGCGAACACAGGATGTCGTTGACGGCTTCCATCAAGAAAGAGAACTGCCCAACGTCTGAGTTGACCGGGCGCGGCGTTTAGATCCAACCTTCGCCGGGCCAAATAAGTTGAGAAAGGGGCTATCCGCGCTCCGGTCCAACGATTTGTTCGGTGCGTTCCGCGTCGACAGCAGGCGCATCGCCGGACGCGGCAAGTTTCGGTTTACGCAGCAACATTACCAGAAACGCAGTAGCAGGAATACTGATACCGAATCCAGCAGGCGCGTCGGCCATATTCACGAAGAGTTGGTTGAAAGCGAGAAATTTGAATTCAAGGCCAAAGGCCACCTGCGCCTTGTTGGTCAACATTCCATAGACGTACGCATCGAAGCCAAAGCTGAACATGAAAATGAGAAGCTGTGATGTGTATTTTGGCAATTGGATCGCCTGAACAATGATTGAGGCAACACGTCCGAATTTGCGCCCGAGCACCAGAGCAATGCCGGCGACCAAACTGAGCAGATAGATTACGGAAATAATAATTGCGAATAGGACGTTGTAGCGTTCGAGGGGCGCAGTCGCCGATTGCCAGAGCACGAAAGCAATCCCGCAGAGACCCCCGACAATTTCAAGAATCGCAATGACGTAAGTCCAAAACTTCGACATCTGAGTTCACAGGGAGAAAGCACCGAACGGTTGAGTTGACGCGGCGGCGCGAATCAAAACATCCTTCGCCGCACCAAACAAGTTGACAAACACGCTCCCGCCGCTCGCGTCCAACGATTTGTTCGGTGGCGCGCCGTTCTATTTCGGCAAGACCTGATCCGCCTTCGCGAGGAGCGCAGGCGGCAAGTCTAGGCCCAGGACCCGGGCAGCACTCTTGTTAATTGTCAGGTAGTATCGGCCGGGATAGCGGACCGGCAAGTCGCCAGGGCTCGCGCCCTTCAGGATTTTATCAACATAGCGGGCCGCCTCGCGGTACTGGCCCTCCTGGTCCGGTGCCCACGCCATTAGGCCCCCGGCTTCGGTGAAGAACGCCGACTGGTAGATCGCCGGCAGACGGTTCTTCGCCGCGGAGTTCACGATGAGTTCGCGGTTGGCGAGCGACAACCCACCTTGGAAATTCAAGAGACCATCCATCCTGTCGCTGACGATGGAGGCGAGCCCCGCTTCAAGTTCGCTGAGCGTTGTTGCCCGGTAGGGTTTGACCGTCAGGCGCAGCCACTTGGCGGCCTGCTCTGCGTCGGCGAGTTGGGCCTCATGACCACCGTGCCCTGGCGTCGTCGAGAGCAGCCCAACGCGGGACACCATCGGCGCAGCGGTCTTCAGAAGCCGGAGCCGCTTAGCGGTCACGCCCGGGGGGAGTTCGTCTATGCCGGTGTAAATCCCACCCGGGCGTTTGAGACTCCTGGCGAAGCCGTTGCTGACCATGCCCGG
>DATBRN010000150.1:0-28718 GCA_036560225.1 Pyrinomonadaceae bacterium
CGAGATCGAGCGTCAGGCAATTGAAGCCACGCTTGACTACACCAAAGGCGACAAAACTCACGCCGCCCGCGCACTCGGCATCGGACGTAAGACCCTCTACCGCAAACTCGATCAATACAACGGCAGCAACACCGGCACCGAGTAGCCCGCCCCTATTACAGCTCAAAGTAAAGACTCAAGCTCTTCACTGGGACCGCGGGCGTCTCGCCCGCACTGAGCGCGCAGCGCGAACACCGTCGCAAGTGGAGCTCTTGGCGATATCCTCGCACCTTACGGTTCATTCTGCTTTCTGCTTTCTGCCTTCTGCTTTCTGCCTTCTGCCTTCTGCCTTCTGACCTCCGGCTGTGCTATGGAGTAGTCTGGGGACTGGGTTTCGGTTGCGGCGGGGCCGATTCAATCCTGATGGTGGTCCGTATCGTGTCCCACGCAGATCTCGCTTTCAATAGCGCTCTGTCCGGACCTAATAGAGTTAGAACCACGAGACGCTGACCCACGACGGCCGACTGGATTTCTGCCATTCCCGGAACCCCATCAAGCGACGCACGAATCTTCACACCTTCCGCCTTAACCGCACCTATCTCGGACGTTGCCGCGGAACTTTCAGGACGGCCGGCTGCCTGTTCGAATGATTTGGTGGTGGATGCTATGTATTTATCGACGAGGACCTTCTTCGCCTCGGCTATTTTTTCGGGCGTTGTAAGCGGCGCACGAAAAACAAAGACTGTAATCTGGGCGTCGCTGTCAGTCCGGCCCAACGTAATTTGCTGCGCGTCAGCGTTGCTGTTGTCGTTGAAGGACCAGCCTGAAGGATACTTGAAACTTAGGCCGTCCTTGTTGAATTCTTCCGAGTCGCTCAAGGCTTGCGCCGAAGTAGAGATGACGCAGAACATTAGAAAAGCGATCAGGTGAAAAAGGTTACGCGAGAAACTCATATACCCTCCCAGGAGTTTTCCAAGACAGACCTAAGTTGATGTTGACGATTCCGGCGGGGGCAAGCCCACCTTCCCAACCCTGAGCTTATTAGAGTTGAGCGCTGAATTTAGATTGAAAGGCTTTCAGCGACATATCAGTCGAGCAAGTTGCAAAACCTCTCAGGCTAGGACCGCTGTCTAAGTAACTTTAGCTGGTCATTCAATAATTCCCAAACCTGCCTCACTTCTTTCTCGGTAGTGCGGATGTTGCCAATCGAGAGCCGGAGCGTGAGTTTGTCGTTTAGCTTTGTATGGGAGAGCAGCGCTTTCCCGGTGGCATTTACCCCGTGCATGATGGCTTCGTTCAAGACATCCAGCCGCGCGTTCTGCGTTGCCTGGTCTAGCGCCTCCGAACGCGGACAAGCCCGAAAACAAACCAGCGCTAACGGTAGCGGCGCCATCAACTCCCAGTCTGGATCAGCTTCTACCCACGATGCGAAAAGCTTCGCGAGTCGACAGTGTTCACGTATTCGCGCCGCCAACCCTTCGTGACCGAAGTAGCGAATGACCATCCATAACTTCAACGCGCGAAAGCGGCGACCCAATTGCACGCCGTAGTCCGATCCGCTGCGCACCTGCTCCTGTTCCGGCGTGCGCAGGTATTCCGGGACGAGCGAGAAAGCCCTGCGGAGAAGATCCATGTGCCGGCAGTAAAGAACAGAAAGATCAAATGGCGTAAATAACCACTTGTGAGGATTCACTGCCAACGAATCGGCCCGCTCGCAACCATTCAGGATATACCGCAACTCAGGTACAACCGCCGCCGAGCCCGCATAAGCGGCATCTACATGCAGCCACATCGCATACTGCTCACAGATTGGAACAATCTCAGGAACGGGATCGATGCTCGACGTTGACGTTGTGCCGACCGTCGCCACGACGCAGAAAGGTACGATGCCGTTTTCCTTGTCTTCTTTCACCGCCGCAGCAAGTGCTTTTGAATCCATGCGAAACTCGGAGTCTGTGGGAATCTTTCTGAGACCGCGCTGGCCCAGGCCCAGGGTGATCACGCCTTTCTCAATTGACGAGTGCGACTGTTCGGAGAGATAGACACGTAACAACGGCAAGTCCTGGCGGCCGCTCATTCCCTCTTCGCGAATGCGCAGCTCTACGCCCTCGCGCGCAGCCGCGATCGCGTGCATGCTGGAAACCGAAGCCGTGTCATAGATGATCCCTGTCATTCCCTCATCGAGGCCCATCATCTGTCGAAGCCAATCGAGAGTGACTTCCTCCAACTCGGTCGATGCGGGCGAAGTACGCCAGAGCATTGCCTTGTTGTCGAAAGCGGCACTCAGAAGTTCGCCGAAAATACCCGGCGCTGAGGTGGACGTAGCGAAGTAGGCAAAGAACGACGGATGGTTCCAGTGGGTCAGCGCAGGAACGATCAAACGATCCACGTCGGCAATGATCTTTTCCATCGTCTCGCCCTTTTCCGGTGGGACGGCTGGTAGTTCGGCTTTCAAATCGCCGGGCTCGATCTGCGCAAGCACCGGCAAATCCTCAACGTGTTCCAGGTATTCCGCCACCCAGTCAATCAGTTCGTGGCCAAATCGACGAAACTCCTCTTTGCCCATGTCGCCAATTGCGGGTAAAGCTTTTGCTTGTGACTCTGTCATCGCGCGCGATTGTATCGCAAGCATTGTAGGGGCGGCACTCCGTGGCCGCCCCTCGCCGCGATTAATTCAATTCCTTCCGTTTAGAGAGGGTACTTATGCCCCCGGCGGGCGGGCAGACAAGTCTGCTTTCTAAACGAATCGATAAAAAACTGCAATTGGATTGTGAATCAACGCAGGGGTGGCCACGGAATGCCACCCCTACAAAATATCCGGCAAAGTTTGCGTCAGTAACGGTGTCAAAGCTATTATTCAGCTTCGATTTAGAGCTCATCGCAGATTATTGTTCGCTGAACGAGTCGGAAGTTCAGAGTTCAGTCCAGGAGAAGCAACAACCTGGGTTAGTCTTTAGGCTGCTGATCGCGACGCTAGCAACGCTTGAGTTCTAAACTGCGCTTTCGCCAACAAATCCATTTCGCCAGTGAGGAAACTATGAAAAGACTTCTGCTTTCGCTTGGACTGCTTCTAACTCTCCTTTTCGCTCTTGCTTGTGAACGCAAAGGAGGGCCAGGAGCCGGCGGCAATTCAGGCCCCATAGTAGTGGGCTATTACGGAGATCTTTCAGGGCGTACCTCAAACTTTGGCCAGTCGACCAAGAATGGCGTCGAAATGGCGGCAGATGAGATCAATAAGGCCGGAGGAATTGATGGCCGGCAAATAACAATCCTTTCCGAGGATGACGAAGGACGTCCGGAAAAAGCCGCGACAGTGGCAACCAAACTCATCAACCAGGATCGAGTGATTGCGCTTTTGGGCGAGGTTGCCTCCGGCAACAGTCTTGCCGCAGCGCCGAAGGCTCAGGCCGCGCGGGTGCCGATGATTTCGCCGTCGTCGACGAACCCCGCAGTGACCCAAGTCGGAGACTACATCTTTCGCGTCTGCTTCATCGATCCTTTCCAGGGCGACGTGATGGCTAAGTTTGCCGCCAATACACTCAAGGCAAAGAAGGCGGCGATTATGCTCGACTTCAATTCGCCTTACAGTCGCGGCCTGACCGAATTTTTCGAAGCAAGCTTCAAAAAATTAGGCGGAGAGATCGTCGACAAGCAGTCCTATACCCAGGGTGATCGAGATTACAAAGGTCAGCTCACGGCCATTCGCTCAAAGAATCCTGATGTGATCTATGTTCCGGGCTACTATGGCGAGGTAGGAGTGATCGCCAAACAGGCCAAGCAATTGGATATCAAATCCCCATTGCTTGGTGGCGATGGCTGGGACTCGACGCAGCTCTGGGATTTGGGTGGCGACGCTTTAAATGGCGACTACATTTCCAACCACTACTCGGTCGACGATCCGTCGCCTGCAATTCAAAAGTTTGTCGCCGATTACAAGGCACGTTATGGCAACGTTCCCGATGCTCTTGCAGCACTGGGCTATGACGCGATGAAAGTACTGGCCGACTCAATTAAGCGCGCCGGAACAACCGAAGAACCAAAACTTCGCGACGCCATTGCGGCAACTAAGAACTTTCCAGGTGTGACGGGAGTTATTAGCATCGACCAGGAACGAAACGCCGTAAAGCCGGCAGTCGTACTCAAACTTCAGGACCGAAAATATATCTACGTGGAGACTATTAATCCGGAGGGTATGGCACCCTCTGCAACGTCAAAGGCTTCCCCAGCCGCGGCCGCTCCAGTTTCGTCTTCGGCTGCAGGCGCATCGCCAACGGCGGAAGCAAAGAAGTCAGTACCTAACGCAGCTCCCCAATAACGCAAACAAAGCTTTTCTATGGACACTTTCGTTCAGCAGCTTATTAACGGCCTGACGATCGGCGCAATCTACGCGCTTATTGCCTTAGGTTACACGATGGTTTATGGGATCCTGCGGCTGATCAACTTTGCGCACGGCGATATCTACATGGTTGGGGCGTTTGTTGGTTATTTTCTGTCATTCCAGCTCGGTTTTGCGGCGGGACCTTCGCTTCTCGGACTCACCGTCGTACTCATTGGATCAATGATTGCAGCCGCTCTCGTGGGAATGGCAATCGAGCGCTTTGCCTATCGTCCCGTCAGAAAATACGCGCGCATGACGACGCTCATTACTGCCATCGGAGTCTCTTTATTCATTGAGAATCTCTTTGTGGCTAGACTGGGCGCTGCGCCGCGGGCTTTCCCGCAACTGTTAAGCGAACAGAGTTATACGCTTTTCGGAAACGCTGCCATCTCCAAGTCCCAGATTCTGATCTTCGCAGTGTCGGTTTTGCTGATGGTCCTGCTGCAGTGGATTATCTTCAAGACTAAAGTTGGCACCGCGATGCGTGCGGTGTCTTTCAATCTCAACTCCGCAAAGTTAATGGGGATTAACACCGACTTCATAATATCGTTTACGTTTGCGCTCGGTTCGGCGTTGGCTGCAGCGGCTGGAGTGCTGACTGCTCAATACAACCCGCAGATTGATCCATTAATGGGTATCCTCACAGGCCTGAAGGCGTTTGTGGCTGCAGTGCTTGGCGGCATCGGTAACATTCCTGGCGCTGTGCTTGGTGGCCTGCTTATCGGTCTTGCCGAGACTTTCGTAGTTGGCTATGGCCAAAACGTCGGCGTCCCTACGACGTTTCGCGATGCAGTTGCTTTCGCAATCCTGATCCTCGTGTTGCTCTTACGGCCGGCAGGTTTGCTGGGTTCAACTGTGCAGGAAAAGGTTTAGCCTCGAGGTTCAAGGCTTTTCGGTTAGGTTATGAACCAGGATGCCAACTCTTAAACGAGTCCTAATCACCGTTGTCATTATCTTGGCCCTCTATCTTGTGAATGCATTCATGAGCAAGGAGGGCCTTTTTGGTTTCGGATTTGGGGCCTACCCGGCCGACATCTTGATGACCCTCACCATCAACATCATCCTTGCCGTCTCCTTAAACCTGATAACCGGCTTTACTGGACAATTCTCTATAGGCCATGCGGGCTTTATGGCGATCGGCGCGTATTCTTCCGCTTACCTTGTCGTCTACCACGCACAGTTCTGGGAAAGAGATCTAGCGGGACTAATCGGTTTCAGTTTGGCGCATGCATTGATCTTCCTCGTCGCGATTGCGTTCGGAGCTCTGGTGGCGGCGCTGGCGGGTTTGCTCGTAGGAATACCCTCTCTTCGCTTGCGAGGCGACTACCTAGCCATAGTCACTCTCGGTTTCGCGGAAATCATTCGCATAGTGATTCTAAATATCGACAAAGTAGGTGGGGCAACGGGTTTCTCTGTACCTGGCTATAGCAACTTTATGTGGGTCGGGGGTTTCGCGATTATTTCAATAGTAATAGTCCACAACATCATTCATTCGGACATCGGACGAGCGTTAGTTTCAATCCGCGAGGACGAGTTGGCAGCAGAGGCCATGGGGATTAACACCACGCGCTACAAAGTTCTCGCCTTTGTGATCAGTTCAGCTCTCGCAGGGCTGGCCGGGGTACTTTTCGGACATTACAGACAGTTCTTAAGTACGAACGATTTCCAGTTTATTCGTTCATTTGAAATCATCATCATGATTGTTCTCGGCGGATTAGGCTCACTGACCGGGGCGGTCCTGGGCGCGATCGTCATTACGATAATGCCGGAGTTGTTGCGACAACTACCGGGGGATTTTTCACGCTATCGCCTGGTCGTTTATTCCGCGCTACTGATCGCGATCATGCTCACTCGGCCTCAGGGAATTCTGGGCACACGCGAGTTTGGTCTGTCCTGGCTTAAGCGCGCGCGGCGCCGGCCTGAAGGCGATAAGCCTGTCGGCGAAACAGGAGTGCCGATAGCTGAGAAAGGTCCCCCTTCCGCGATTGATCATTCCAAAGAGGTGGAGAACAGATGAGTGGTGCGCCGGAAGAGGATGCCGTGAAGGCCACAAAAGAGGACTCCATTATTGCCGAGACCGCGCGTCTGGTTGACAGCCATCAGAAGCGGGCGTTTGATGGCGAATGCCCTTTGCAAACCATCAACTGCACGATTCAGTTTGGCGGGCTGGTGGCCGTGAATGCGCTCGATATGAGCGTGGAGCGCGGCCAAATCTATGGGCTCATCGGTCCAAACGGCGCGGGCAAAACAACCGTTTTCAATCTCCTGACGGGCGTTTACAAACCAACTGCCGGTGAAATCTATTTCCAGGGCAAACGCATTGACGGTCTGCGCTCTTACGAGATTTCACGCCGCGGCGTGTCGCGAACATTTCAAAACATTCGGCTGTTTCCCAGCATGTCAGTGCTGGAAAACGTAATGACGGCCTGTCATCGACACGCGAAACAAAACCTGGTCGATGCGATTTTTCGCCTGCCACGCTTCGGTCGCGACGAACAGGAGCATCGCGAGTTTGCCCTGGAGTTGCTTGAAATTTTCGATCTGGCGCGCGTGAAAGACGAAGGCGGGACGAGTTTGCCTTACGGTAGCCAGCGACGCCTAGAGATAGTGCGCGCGCTAGCCACCCGCCCACAGCTATTGCTGCTCGACGAGCCCGCCGCCGGCATGAACCCTGCGGAGCAAGAAGATCTCATGCATCTAATTCAGCGCATCAGAGATCGATTCTCGCTAACCATTTTGCTGGTCGAACACAACATGAAGGTTGTAATGGGCGTTTGCGAAAAGATTCAGGTGCTGGATTACGGGAAGTCGATTGCCCTCGGACTTCCTGAAGAAATCAGAAATGATCCTAAGGTGATCGAGGCTTATCTTGGGGATTAGGGTTTTTGCTTTGGTTTTTGCTCTTCGTTCTTTGTTCTTTGTTCTTTGTTCTGAGATCTGAGATCTGAGATCTGAGATTTGAGATCTGAAATTTGAGATCTCAAAGAAGAAAAGCCAAAGACAACAAGTTCAAATAATCAGCAACCAGGGTTGCTTTTATGCTTACCTTAGACAACGTCTCCGTTAACTACGGCGCCATCGAAGCCCTAACGGGAATCTCAATGCACGTTGAGGCCGGCGAAGTGGTAACGCTCATCGGCGCCAATGGCGCCGGCAAGACTACTACGCTGCGAACAATTACGGGATTGCTCCAGCCGCGCGCAGGAAAGATTAGTTTCGAAGGTGAAGACATAAGCGGGCGCGCCACCCATCGACTGGTTGCCCGGGGGATCTCGATGGCCCCCGAAGGTCGTGGCGTTTTCGCGAACCTCTCCGTCAGGGAAAACCTGCAAATGGGAGCTTATCTAAAGAAAGACAAGCGGGCGATTGCGGCGGAAATGGAACGAGCCTTCCAGATGTTTCCACGTTTGAAGGAGCGAGAATCGCAGAAGGCGGGCACACTGTCCGGAGGCGAGCAACAAATGCTGGCAATTGGCCGCGCGCTAATGTCGCAGCCACGTCTGCTCCTGCTCGACGAGCCGTCTCTGGGACTGGCGCCCCTTGTAGTTCATACAATCTTCGAAGCCATCGATGAAATTAAAAGTAAGGGAACGACGATCCTGCTTGTCGAACAAAATGCGCATGCCGCGTTGAAGCATTCCGACCGCGCCTACGTCTTAGAAACTGGCAGAATTGTTATGGACGGGCCATCTGCGGAACTCGCCGCGGATCCCAGAATCAAAGAAGCCTACCTTGGTGAGTAGAGTACGAGTTTGGTGCTGGTTCGGTCTGGCTATTACTCAATTGAGGTAAGAATAGAATCCCTGTCCAACGGCTTTGCCGCCTGATGTGGCGGCAAAGCCGTAGCCGCGAAGCGCATCACTAACCCGAGCGACTAAGAGCCAAACCGAACCAGTACCAAGAGTTTTCAACTCATTACTTCCCGAAGACGATTGATTCATGATAGTGGCGGCGCGCGACATCAGTTTTCCTGTCACCCGTAAACTTCTTCAAGTTTGCCGATTCTTAGCATTCTTGTTTTTCGCAACGGCGACGCCTTCTTGCGCGCCACCGAAAAATGCCGAACAGCATTCAATCATCGAGATTGGATTCTTCGGTGATTTGACAGGGCCTACTTTCAACTTTGGCCTGTCGGCTAAGAATGGTGTGCTAATGGCTGCGGACGAGATCAATCAGGCCGGCGGAATCAATGGTCACAAGATCGATATCGTTATTGAGGATGACAAGGGTAGTCCCGAAGAGGCCGCCCGCGTCGCCGGCATACTCATTGATCGATATAAAGTAATGGCTATCATCGGGGCGGGCGCCTCGGGAAATAGCTTAGCGGCGGCGCCCAAGGCCCAATCAGCACACGTGCCGTTGATCGCGCCGTCGTCGACTAACCCTGCGGTCACGCAGGCAGGCGACTACATTTTTCGCGCCTGTTTTATCGACGCGTTTCAGGGCGAAGTCACGGCAAAGTTTGCCGCCAACACGCTGAAGGCGAAAAAGGCAGCCATCATGCTCGACTTCAATTCGCCTTACAGTCGCGGCTTGACGGAGTTTTTTGAGTTTAGCTTCACAAAACTGAACGGAGAGATCGTTGTCAAGCAGTCCTACATGCAAGGCGATGCCAATTTCCGCGGGCAGTTGAGTGCCATCAAGGCGGCTAACCCAGATGTGATTTACATACCTGGTTACTATGGTGATGTGGCGCTGATAAGCCGGCAGGCACGCCAGCTAGGATTGACCGTGCCCTTGCTCGGAGCTGATGGCTGGGATGCGCCGGAGCTTTGGGATCTGGGTGGTGACGCCCTTAACGGTTCCTACATTTCCAATCACTATTCGGCCGATGATCCTTCGGAAACAATTCAGAAATTTGTCCATGGATACCGTCAGCGCTACGGAAACCTCACTCCTGACTCCCACGCCGCTCTTGCTTATGATGCGTTCAGATTCCTCGCTGAAGCGATTCAAAAAGCGGGGACAACTGAAGGACCACCGCTGCGCGACGCCCTGGCGGCAACCAAAAACTTTGCCGGCGTGACCGGAATAATCAGCATGGATCGAAACCGAAACGCGGTGAAGCCCGCAGTCATTCTAAAGCTCGAGGACGGACGATATATCTACCAGGAGACAATTCAACCCGAAGCTGAAGTCGAACCAAGCCCAACCGCGGCAACACCATCGCCGGCAACAACCGTAGGTCGCCGAAAGAGCAATTAGGAGCTCAAGACTCCAGTCATAGACGGATTGGTAGTCTTCGTTTGCGGTAAGTCACAGGCTTACGGCGCATCGCAGGTCAAAGACCTTTCGTTGCTCGAGCGCGTTAGCGCGTTAAAGTGACTTTCGCGCTAACGCTAAAGCTTCAGCAACTCTTTCCGGAGCAGTGCCGCCAGCGGTTGATTTGCTGGCAAGCGTCTTCTCCAGCGTGAGGGCAGCAAACACATCACTCTCAATCTCGCTGGAGACTGATCGTAGTTCTTCTAAACTAAGTTCACCCAATTCAACCCCACTGGACATTGCCTTGACGACGATTCGTCCGACCATCTCATGCGCTTCGCGAAAGGGAATACCCTTCCGTACAAGGTAATCTGCAAGTTCGGTGGCATTCATCATCCCCTGCGACGCAGCCGAGCGCATGCGCTCGGCGTTAATTTTCACGTTTCGAATGACGAGTGCCGCCATTTCAAGGGAGACTTGCGTCGTGTCAAACGTGTCGAAGACCGCCTCTTTGTCCTCCTGCATGTCTTTGTTATAAGCCAGCGGCAACCCTTTTAGCACCGTGAGCAGCGATACGAGGTGGCCCACCACACGGCCGACTTTGCCGCGTATGAGTTCCATCGAATCGGGATTCTTCTTCTGCGGCATCAAGCTCGAGCCTGTGGCCACTGCATCGCTGAGTTCGAAAAAGCCAAACTCGCTGCTCGAATAGAGTATGACCTCTTCAGCGAGCCGGGATAAGTGGACCATGATGAGCGAACAAGCACTTACAAACTCCACACAGAAGTCGCGATCGCTAACCGCGTCGACGCTGTTGCGCGAGACGCTTTCAAATCCCAACTCGCGCGCCACCGATTCGCGATCGATGGGAAACGACGTGCCGGCGAGTGCTGCGGCGCCCAGAGGCAACACGTTGACTCGCTTTCGAATCTCTTCGAGACGCTCACGATCACGAGCAAGCATTTCAAAGTAAGCCAGACACCAGTGTGCAAAGAGGATGGGCTGAGCACGCTGTAGATGCGTGTAACCAGGAAGCACTGCGCCTCGGCTCATCTCAGCCAAATCAAGTAAGGCTTTCTGAGTTGAGCGCGCCTGACTGGAGAGTTGGTCAATTGCCTCTCTCAACCATAAGCGCAGGTCAGTGGCAACTTGATCGTTTCGACTCCGGCCCGTGTGTAGCTTACGTCCTGACTCACCAATCATCTCCACGAGCCGCGCTTCAACGAAGGAATGAACATCTTCTGAGTTCAGTTCATCAAAATAGCTACTATCGGTCTCACCTCGCTCGAGGATTCTTTGCAATCCGGTCTTTATTTTGGCTGCTTCCTCGCCAGTCAGCACACCAGCGGCAACCAGGGCCTGACAATGAGCCACACTGGCGCGAACATCCGCCGCAAACAGCCTTCGGTCAAACCCGAAAGAGCTATTAAACTCCGCAAACGAAGGATCTGCTCCGGTAGCAAACCTGCCGCCCCACAAGTTTTTGCTTTTACTCATCGACCGCTCCTGATCGCTGCCTCTCGACCCCGCTTGACGCGTAGCCATCTCGGTTGGTATTTTATGCATCTATGCAATGGTTATGCAAGCTATGTGCATAGCGAGACGGAAATGCCCAAGAGTCTACGACAAAAGAAGCTGCTGAGCCTTATTCAGGCCAAACCGTTTGCCACGCAAGCCGAATTGCGCGATTCGCTTGAGCGCGCGGGTATTCCGGCGACTCAGTCCAGTCTCTCGCGAGATCTGGAGGAGCTGGGAATTGTAAAGCATCGAGGCCACTACATGGTCCCTAAACCCAACGGCGCTGCTGCACGCGGACTGCTAAGTCTTGATCTCGCCGGCGACAATCTGGTGATAGCCAAAACCGAACCAGGTCTGGCCTCGGCAGTTGCCGTCGATATCGATGGCGCCGCTATTTCGGAGATTGTCGGAACGCTCGCAGGAGAGGACACAATATTCGTCGCCGTTCAAGATCAAAAAGCGCAACGTGTGGCTATGAAGAAGATTTGGGAGTTGTTTGCTTAGAAAGACGAACCAAGTACCAAGTACAAAACCGAGAAACCGAGTTAATGGAAAGCAAAATCAAAAAGATCGTTTTAGCCTATTCCGGGGGGCTTGATACGTCAGTCATGCTCCGCTGGTTGAAAGAGCATTACGACTGCGAAGTAATTTGTTACTGCGCTGATGTCGGCCAGGGCGATGAGCTGAGCGGCCTTGAAGAAAAGGCGCTCCGCACCGGGGCAGCAAAACTCTACGTTGAAGACCTGCGTGAAGAATTCGTTCGACAGTATGTGTGGACCGCGGTCAAGGCTAATGCAGTTTACGAGGGGGTGTATCTGCTCGGCACTTCTCTCGCGCGTCCGGTAATCGCAAAACGGCAGATCGAGATCGCCCGCCGCGAAGGCGCTGACGCAGTAGCCCACGGCGCTACCGGTAAAGGAAACGACCAGGTTCGATTTGAACTAACTTATTACGCTCTGCAGCCGGACATAAGAGTGATTGCTCCGTGGCGCGAGTGGGAGCACAAAGGCCGGAGCGACCTGATTAACTATGCGAAGACCCATGAAATCCCAATCGTGGCAACAGCGGAAAAACCATATTCCACGGATCGCAACTTGATGCATGTCTCCTACGAAGGTGGGATTCTCGAAGACCCATGGGCCGAACCACCTGAAGAGATTTTTCAACTGACGCGCTCGCCCGAGAACGCCAAAACAGATGCTGAGTACATCGAGTTGTCCTTTGAACGCGGCGAGCCGGTGGCGATTAATGGAAAGAAACTCGGGCCGGTGGCCTTGCTTGAGAGTCTAAACAAGCTGGGCGGTGAACATGGCATTGGTCGGGTTGATCTAGTTGAGAACCGTTTTGTCGGCATGAAATCGCGCGGCGTTTACGAAACACCCGGCGTCACGATTCTGCAAGCGGCGCATCGGGCCCTGGAATCGATCACGCTGGACCGAGAGGTTATGCATTTGCGCGATTCACTAAGCGTCAAGTTTGCTGAGAGTGTTTACTACGGATTTTGGTTTGCCCCAGAGTTTGAACTGATGCGAAAGATGGTTGAGGAAACGCAGGCAAATGTAACCGGGGATGTACGGCTCAAACTTTTTCGCGGCAACACAACTGTAGTCGGTCGCCGGTCACTGCATTCACTTTATGACGAGAACGTAGCGACCTTCGAAGCGGATACGGTTTACAACCAGCGCGATGCTGAAGGCTTCATCAAGTTGAATGCGTTGCGGTTGAGATTACGAGCGCAAGACTAAGCGATGCGTATCGCATACCCACCTGTTACGGGAAGGTGGTAATCACTTGACACGGTGCAGCGTGATGCGTGGGCAGTTGGAGGAAACATGAACGAAAGAATTCACATTATCCAGGCTGACAAGATCGGTTCCGCCACTTCTCCGCTGAGTCTCGACCGAACCGCAGCGGTTGTTTCCAGTTCAGCCTCGCCACGAGCGGGGGATGTTGTGGTGGTGCGGGCCCTGACTGACAGCGCCACTTACAATATGCTCGAGCTGCCCACGGGGCGCCTCGCCAAGATCAATCCTGGCGATGTGCTCATCGGCGTGTTGGGCCGGCGCCGAGCGTTAAAGGGTTTTGTAGGCGACGTTCCTGGAAGCGTCGAAGCAGGTGATCACTTGCACCTATTGAATATGGGCGGCGTAATTGGGAGTTGTACAGGACATCATTCAAGTTTGAGCGACGCAATTAAAGTTGAGGTGCTTGGCCTTGTAAGTGACGAGAAAGGCCGAGTGCGGAACATCGCGGATGTCGCCTTGCCGCTGCAAACAAGCCTTGGTGAAACTGCACCTTTGGTGATCATTGCCGGCACTTGCATGAACAGCGGAAAGACTTACGCAGCCACTGAACTGATCAAGCAGGCTACTCGGGCTGGTTTGCGGGTAGCTGCCGCGAAGCTTTCCGGCATTGCTTGTTTGCGTGATACGCTCAATATGGCGGATCACGGCGCAATCGCGATTGCCAGTTTTCTTGATTGTGGTTTGCCTTCAACAGTCGACGCGGCAAATCTCGCCTCGGTAGCAAAAACTATCATCTCGCGTCTGAATGAAAGCTCGCCCGATCTGATTGTAATTGAGCTGGGGGACGGGCTGCTGGGGGGATATTCAGTCGAATCGGTGTTTGAAGATGAGGAATTGCGCGGCGCAACTGCCGGCCTCGTTTTCTGCGCTTCGGATTACGTCGGCGCCTGGGGCGGAATAGAATTGCTGCGCCGCCGCGGGATTGAGATAGATGTAATGGCCGGTTCGGTCACCGACTCGAAAATGGGCCAGGACTACATTGAAAATGAGTTTGGCGTGCCGGCGGCAAATGCGCGACGAGACGGCGCGAGATTGTTTGAACTACTTAGTTCCAAGGTTCTGAGTTTGGAATTCCGAGTTTAAAATTTCGCGTCTCCAAAGGAAACCAAGAGAAAGTCGAATCCCTGTCACATGAGTAAAAGACTCGAAACTCCAGACTCGAAACTCCGCGTCGCAATCTACGGTGGTTCAGGCTACGGCGGATCGGAACTGCTGCGCATTCTCCTTTTCCATCCAAATGTCGAAGTCCTTTTCGTCACTGCAAACGAACATGCCGGCAAATCGGTGACCGAAGTTCATCGAAATCTCTTCGGGCTGACGAAACTAATCTTCCGTCAAGCTCCTCACGACCCTGAAGCATTAGCTGAACTCGATTGTATTTTTTTGTCGCTGCCGCACGGACAGGCGATGGAACTAGTCCCACGTTTGCCGGAGAACGTGAAGGTTATCGATTTGTCAGGCGACTTTCGCCTTCGTAACCAGGTGGCTTTCGAACAATATTATGGCCGGGCTCATACGGCCATGCGCATGCAAAGGGAGTTCGTATACGGTCTGACGGAAATGAACCGCGAAGTCATCCGCAAAGCCAGGCTCATAACAAATCCCGGATGTTTCGCGACCGCGGCCCTCCTCGGTTTGGCGCCGCTGGCCGCCAAAGGCCTTATTACTGGGCGCGTGATCATTGACGCCAAGACCGGTTCGTCGGGTTCAGGCGCAACGGCTGCCGCGAACACGCATCATCCATCGCGGACCAACTCGTTTTACGCCTACAAGCCTTTCACCCATCAGCACCTGCCGGAGATTGAACAGGAGCTCGAAAACCTCGGCTATTGGACCAGGGACCTGGTTTTCATGACGCATTCCCTTCCCGTTTCCAGAGGCATTTTTGCTTCGATCTATTTGGATACGAAGGAGAGCCTGTCGGAGGAACAACTACGCTCGCTTTTCGGCGACTTTTATCGGGAATCGTTTTTTATTCGACTGGTAAGAGGGTCGCCGGACATCAATTGGGTCAAGACAACAAACTTCTGCGACATCGGTTTTGCTTCTCGCGGTGAGCGCGTGATTGTGTTCTCGGTCATCGACAATCTGGTCAAAGGGGCGGCGGGACAGGCGGTGCAGAATATGAACCTGATGTTTGGCCTGGATGAGAAGACCGGACTGACGTTTGTGGGGACGAATCCCTGATAAGCCGCCAAGGCGCCAAGAATGCCAAGGAAGACAGAGTCAGAAAGATAATTCTCAAACTAACTGAGTCCGTGGTAACCCGATTTTGTTTTTGAATTTCTTGGTGGCTTGGCGGAAACGAATGGACTTCAAAGTGGCGCCAGTAAAGTCTCTGATTACGATCGCTGAGCTCGACAAGATCGATATTCGTGTAGGCAGAATCATGTCGGTCGAAGATGTGAGTGGCTCGAATAAACTCGTCAGATTAGTGGTAGATTTTGGTGATCACTGCAGAAACATATTGGCCGGAATGAAGCAGGAGCGCGCTGACCCAAAGGCTATCGAGGGCACGCAGGCATTGTTCGTCGTCAATCTGGAAGCGCGGAAAATGATGGGCGAACTCTCGGAGGGAATGCTGTTCGACATTGGTTATGCTGATGGCCTCCGACCTGTGTTGGCTGTGCCTGAAAGCACGGTCCCAAACGGAACAAGAGCCGGGTAACGAGCCGCCAAGTCGGTTAATCCATATGGCCATTGAAGCGCAATCAACACTGAACGAGGTGGTAGCAATCGAAGAGCGCTACCAATTGGCGACGTACAAAAAGATGCCGATTGTCGCCGAACGGGCAAAGGGTGTCTGGCTCTACTCCAGCGCGGGTGAGAAATATCTGGATCTTTACGGCGGTCACGCGGTTGCCGGGACAGGTCATTCCCACCCTCACGTGGTGGCCGCAATCCAAGCCCAGGCCGAAAAACTGCTCTTCTATTCCAATCTTGTCTATTCGGAGGATCGTGCGCGCGCTGCCGAGAAACTGATTTCAATTGCACCCGCTGAACTTACCAAAGTCTTCTTCTGTAATTCAGGAACAGAAGCCAATGAAAACGCGATGCGCATGGCCCGTATGGCGACCGGCCGCGAGAATGTGATCACCTTCTCGGGCGGTTTCCATGGGCGCACTGCTGATGCCATTAGTGCGACTTTCCTGGGCAAATATCGAGAACTTGGGAAACCAAATGTCCCCGGTCATCTCGAAGCGGAGTTTGGAAATATTGATTCCGTTCGCGCGCTTGCCGACAAGACTGTAGCAGCGATCATGCTCGAACCGATTCAGTCGATGGCCGGCGTTCGCATGGCGGGCCCAGAATTTTATCAGGCACTACGAGAACTTTGTGACCAACGCGAGATTGTTTTGATCTACGACGAAGTCCAGACAGGGGTTGGTCGAACCGGTGAGTGGTTCTTCGCTGACAGCGAAGCGGGATCACATGTTGTTCCCGACATCATTACGCTCGCCAAGGCGCTCGGCAGCGGTATTCCCGTAGGCGCTTGTGTCGTGAACGACAAGATCAGCGCCAGCATCAAGGAGAATGACCTCGGAACAACTTTTGGTGGCGGCATGATTGCCATGACTGCGGTCAGGGCCACCATCGAAGCGATCGAAAACGATGGAATGCTCGAGAATGTACGCGCAGTTGAGTTGTACCTGCGCCAGCATCTTGAGGAGATTCCGTCTATTGTTTCTATTCGCGGGCGCGGCTTCCTGCTGGGAATGGAGTTTCAGGACAAGGCAGCGCCAATTCACCAGGCCTTGCTCGAGCGGAAGATCATCACCGGCACATCAAGCGATCCGCATGTGTTGAGATTGTTGCCGCCGCTCTGCCTTAAGCGCGAAGAAGTTGATCAGTTCGTTGAGGTGCTCGTCGCGGTCGCTTCCTGATGGACCCAGGTTGAGTGGCTACCAATGCGACTTTATCGCCGCACAATGCGGAAAGGCTCTGCCTTTCCGCAGGCTGATTTTAGTCTTTTGAGGCTCCGCCTCATACATTTAATGGGAGGCGGAGCCTCCAGTTCGTAATTAGGACCAGACGGTAAGGCAGAGCCTTACCGGACTGTCCGGCGGCAGAGCCGCGAGCGTTGATGCTTGTTACTCGGAGGTAAGTTGAGTGCCGGCATCGGTCGCGACCGCTCACTGTTCCGTTATGCCGTCGCATAGGGAGGTATCGTTTGGACTACAGCTGGTTTGACGTGATTGGCAATGTCGGGGTGCTCCTCATGGTGATTGCTTACCTGCTTTTGCAGCTGGAAAAAATGTCCAGCTCGGGCATTAGTTATCTGTTGTTAAATACCGTAGGCGCCGTGTTCGTTATCATCTCGCTATTGTTTCGCTTCAATTTGTCAGCTTTCTTGATGGAAGCATTTTGGCTTCTGATCAGCCTGTACGGTCTAACCAGATCATTGTTTTCGAGGCCGAGCCCCGTTTAGTCTGTTGATTCATAAGCGGCAAGCTAAAGCTTGAACTCTGAACTCCTTGAGCGGCATTCGCAGAATGAGAAACTTTCTAACAACAGCCGATTATTCGCGAGACGAAATGACGCAATTAATCGACGCTGCATTCCAATTCAAGCATGCCGGGGACAAGTCGCGACAAGGAAAGCCACTCGACGGAAAATCTGTAGCCCTCGTGTTCTTCAATCCAAGTTTGCGCACCCGCGCTTCGATGCAAGTTGGTGTTTATGAATTGGGCGGGAACCCAGTCGTTCTCGAACCGGGCGGCTCGAGTTGGACACTGGAGCATCGCGATGGCGTCGTGATGGACAGTGATAAGACAGAACATGTCGCTGAGTTTGTTCGGGTATTGGCGCGTTATGGTGCTGCAATCGGGGTGCGCACTTTTGCGGCACTCAAGAACTGGGAAGAAGAGCGAACCGATCCCGTGCTGAGCGCTTTCGCACACTATTCCCAGGCCCCGGTAATTAATCTCGAATCGGCGATGCATCATCCCTGCCAGGCAATGGCAGATATGATGACGATACGCGAAAAGCTCGGCGCTGAGCGAAAGCGCGTGGTTCTGACATGGGCCTGGCACCCGAAACCGCTGCCAATGGCGGTGCCAAATAGTTTCGCGTTGGCTGCGGCGCAGATGGGCCATAACGTCGTTGTTGCCCATCCACCTGGATATGAACTCGACGATGAGCTGATGCGGAACGTACAGCAGCAGGCGACGGGAGCAGGAGGGAGCCTTGAAGTGACCAATGATGTGGACTCTGCTTTCGAAGGCGCCGAGGTCATCTATGCGAAGAGCTGGGGCGCCAAGCGTTTTTACGGTGCACCAGAGAAGGACCTGGCTGAGCGCGCGCAGTATCGAGCTAAATGGATTGTCGACGAAGAAAAAATGGCGCGCACAACGTCCTCAAAGGGCCAGGCGATTTTCATGCATTGTTTGCCGGTGAGACGAAATGTGATCGTTACTGACGGCGTTATCGATTCGCCGGCTTCAGTTGTGATCGATGAAGCAGAAAACCGGCTGCATGTACAAAAAGCCATCATGACGAGCTTACTGACGTAGGAGCAAATTCGCCACGGATAAATGTGGACAGCCTCGGATCTGAGCAAAGACCTCTTGCGGATGTTTTCCTGTCAGATCCGCAAACATCCGCGTTCATCCGCGGGCCAAAAAGATGGTCAAGATTAACGAAGTCGGTGATCAGTTGCGCCTCGATCTGTTGCGCGAGGCACTTCCATATATACAGCGGTTTCAGGGCCAGACGTTTGTCGTCAAGCTTTCCGGCAAAGCTACGGAAGACTACGCTAACCTAAGCTCGCTGGCGGAAGAGTTGGCCTTGCTGCACCAGGTCGGGATACGAATCTGTGTTGTTCATGGGGGCGGCAAACAACTGAGCGAACTGGCATCGCGGATGGGAATTGAGCAAAAGATTATTGAAGGCCGGCGCGTCACCGATGACGCAACTTTGGAAATGGCCAAGATGATCTTCGCAGGGAAAATCAACACCGATATTCTCGCTGCTCTGCGTAACCGCGGTATTGAAGCGGTAGGACTTTCAGGCGTTGACGGCAACATCGTGCATGCCGAACGAAGGCCGCCCAAAGAGATCGTGAATCGTGAGACGGGTGAGCGCTCTCAGATCGATTTCGGCCACGTGGGTGACGTGGTGAAGATCAACTCGCGTCTGCTTACAGTTTTGCTTGATCAGGGCTATCTCCCGGTTATCTCTTCGCTAGGCGCGGACGCGGAAGGCACAGTTTTCAATATCAACGCCGACACCATTGCGGCGGAGATTGCGGCTCAATTGAAAGCGGAAAAGTTGATCCTCCTTTCCGATGTCGATGGCCTTTATCTTCGTGCTGGTGAACCAGACACAAAACTATCCCGGCTCACAGCGAATGAAGCCGAAGCTATGATCAACGATGGTACGGCCACAGGCGGAATGATTCCCAAATTGCAAAGTATTATTGCGCTACTCCGGCAGGGGGTGCACAGCGCGCACATTCTCAGCGGCACCACACGCAATGCACTGCTTACTGAGGTTTTCACCGACAGCGGCACGGGAACGATGATCGTGGCGTAATCCAGGTGGTGTCATACGCTGTAGGAATTGCGGGGGGACTCTCGAGTTGAATTTGAGCCATCCCAACCCCGCTAGCGGCTTTGCCGCCGCACAGTGCGGTAAGGCTCTGCCTTACCGCTAACCATCCAACAATGATCGAGGCTACGCCTCAATTTATGAGGCGCAGCCTCAAGAAGAATAAGTAGCTGTACGGTAAGGCGGAGCCTTACCGTACTGTGCGGCGGCAAAGCCGCAATCGTCCACTACCCCGGCACTGATGTTGAGCCGCTTCCACTGAACCAGTACGGGAAACTTCGACGGGTTTGACAGTTTATTTTGGTAGCACCTAGAATCAATTGGCCGTAATTCCAAACTCCCATTTCAGAGGTCTCCAAACACATGCCTCACTTTGAAGTGAAAAACTGCATTACCCGCGTCATGCTCAAAGTTACGTTTGTCTCAATTCTGCTGTTCCTGTTCTCCGCTCTCCCGGCAGTGCGTGTGCACGCCGGCGACGCTGAGTACGTGGGCAGCCTTGACGGTCAACTGGTGCCGAACACTGACAGTCTCGATCAAATAGTCTTTCGGCCGCTGCGCGACTTATCCAAAGTGAAGTTTGCGACACCGCTTGAAAGTGGCGTTAGCATCACCGCCGGACGTCTTTACGATCCGATTCGCGACAAGTCCGCCATCCTGGCCCTGCTGGTCGAAGCTGAAGACGAACCACCCGTTTTATACGCCGATATTGACCTGGACGGCACGATGACGGACAGCGAAAAGTTTCCTCTTGTTCATGACGAGGAAGATAACCCGTACATTCTCCAGACAACGATTGAACTTCCGTTTAAGAATGCACTGTTCAAGAGTTATCCGATATTCATTCAATACTTCAAAGGCGTGCAATGGGATGAATTGAAGGAAGGCGAGACATTGCTCTTGCAGTCGAAGGAAGCTTTTGCCAAAGGCAAAGTCGACCTGAAGGGAAAACCGACGCTGGTTGAATACGGCTTTAACGCGCAGTCGAAGAAGATTACGGTAAGCAATGGTTGGCTTGGTGTCGACAGCGACGGTGATGGCTCGATCGATCTCGATCACTTTTCACCCGAAGCGGCGGAGGCGCATGAAGAGACTGTCGTCTTTCGAGTCGGCAACCAGTATTTTTCCACTAAGAAGGTTGATCTGGAAAAGAACTTGATCGTGATGCGCGAACATTCGGCCTCAGACTACAAACG
Source organism: Pyrinomonadaceae bacterium (assembly GCA_036560225.1). Lineage (GTDB taxonomy): Bacteria > Acidobacteriota > Blastocatellia > Pyrinomonadales > Pyrinomonadaceae > PSRF01. The sequence continues at coordinate 20,628 of DATBRN010000150.1, forward strand.
TGTGGAGCTTGTCATGGGAGCGGAATTGCCCGACTTCACCTTCTCCGATTTTGATGGGAAGAAACGACAGCTTTCGGAGTTTCGTGGCAAGTACGTACTGATAGATTTTTGGGCAATGTGGTGTGGTCCTTGCCGTCGTGAGTTGCCATATCAAAAGGCTGCATATTCACGTTTTCAAGCGCGCGGTTTCGAGATTCTGGGAATGAACAACGACCCGGATTATTCTGTGATCAAACCCTGGCTGCGAAAAAATGGTTTAGTCTGGCCACAGGCTACGAACGATAGTATTGAGAAACTTCAGACGCGCTATCGCATACATTCGTTTCCTACTACACTGCTGATCGGTCCGGACGCAAAGATCGTTTCGCTCGGACAGACGAAAAAGAAGCAACCCGGATTACGCGGGCGAGACCTGCTCAAGTCTCTCGATGAACTGCTTCCACCCTAAACTCGGATGCTCAACTTCTGATATTCAACGCTTGTCCCAAGATCGTTACCCGCGATCTAACGCCAGTATTCAACTATGTAGTCTTTTCTGTTCGTCCGAGTATTGTCGCGTCCGATGAAACAATGTGCTGATGATCTGCGGGCAATCTCCAGGGCTTGCTCAGCGTCTGCTCTGTTGTCAAGCATAACCATTCGTGACCTTCCATCCGTCAACAGCCAGCCATTGGCGCCCTCGTCCCTGATTTGCAATCCACCAACGTCGTAAGAGAGACAATCCTCCGATGAGATAGTGGTCGGTATGCCGGAAGCACCGGTCCAGTATTCCATGATGTAGTCTTTGCGATTTGGACGTTGGTTTTCGCGCCCAATGAAGCAGTGCGCACGATGCTGCCTGGCAAGGGCCAGAGCCCTCGCGGCGTCTGGCCTGCTATCCAGCACGAGCATACGCGATCTGCCATCGGTCAGTAGCCATCCGCTGGCCCCCTCGTTTTCGATTCGTAGGTTCCGGGGATTGTAGGGCAAGCAATCCCGACGATCGGGGACTCCGATAATCGTAGTCACGCCCCGGCGAACGGAACCGAAGGAATATCTTGACGCATAAGCTGTGCGTCCACTGTTGTCGGTAAAACGAGTATAGACGTCTGCCTCAAGGCTCCCGCGACCGGGAGACCGAATAACCACAATCCTTTCACTAAAATCGGATCTGAAGACAGCAGAGATCGTCTGGGTCGAACTAGTCAGGTTCGAATTTATATTTGGACCATACGCGTAACCATCAACCGTCCCCCAGTCGCAATCGCTGGGATGACATTCACCCCAGGCGCGTACTCTAACCGGCGGGCCGGTGCTGATTTGTAATCGCGTAACCCCACGGTTACTAGAATCTGAGTTGATCCAGAGGCCCTGGAAACGACTCAACTGTGCGGTAACAGTGGAGGGTACTAAGAACATGAAGCAGGCAAACAACCAAACCAGTGTTAGTTTTCGCATGAGGTCACCTCCTGAGAAAGGTTATCAGTTTCGTAGATAATGACTTTGCCGCTAGAGCTGCAGGCCGCTTGTTTTACTTCTTGTTCGCGTATAAAGACGTGAGTAGCGAGGACGAAAACGAATCAAGCACTGATACACCGGTCGACGCGCGAATCGTTTTTGCTGGAGGCGAGAATATATCAGAGCGGCGAAAATTAGACCAGCAAGTCAAGGAGCGGTGATCCTGCTTAGGGCGAGTTGAGATGGTCGCGTGCCATCGAAGGTGTTGATAGGATAAGCGCACTCATTTCAACGGGGGCGGCGCAGGGGCGGAAAACTGAGCAAGATCGCCCAAGCCCAGACTTTGTTCGATTTCTGTAATCTGTTTTAAGGCATTCTCAAAACCGTCTTCGCCAAACTGCTCATGTTCGATATCTTCAAACTTTTCATTCATTTCATCAAGCTGGTCTGGGTTGAGTGTCTGCTTCCAGGCTGGAAACACCACCGTGTCTTCAATCGCTGCGTGATGCTCGTACATGCGCACCAGGGATTTGAGTGCGCCGGCAAATGACTCAAAATTTACTGCAGAAATCTTGGATCCGGCGGTAGCTGCGAGGATGAAGTCGGTTATTTCTCGACCGCGCTGATGTTGAGCGATCAGAATATCGGCATAACCACCTGCCGCTCCGCCAGCTTTTTTGACTGCGGGAAAGATGTACGCCTCTTCCAGTTTCTTTTCATGATACTCCTCGCCAAATGCGCGAAACAGTTTGGCAGTTTTCTGCAACGGTTCCGTCTGAATTGCGACTTTGCCCTCGAGTTTGGGTGCCACTTCACTGTAGACAAGCAAGGCGCGGCGGAGTATGCCATGCTCGCGCATCAAATCTTCAGTGGCCGTGACTTCGGCCTCCGCACCCTCATTTTCAGCCGTGGCTTCTCTCGATTCAGAGGGTCCGACTTTGTTACAGCCGATCAAGATTGCTCCGGCGCCGAGGCTGGATAGGCCAAGAAGCAATCCTCTTCTTGCTGAGTTCATTTAACGATCTCCAGATTGAAATTTGCATCAGCATAGCACAGGTCGTTCTTTCAGTTTATGAATTCCCATCTTTGATTTAGCTCTTTGTATCGACGTAGACTAAGCACGCTGATTCATGAGTTCGGTTCGATCCTTGCAGCACGTCAACGAGGAGATGGACAACGAAGCAATTGCGCGCAGGTTTTTTCGCCTCGCCGCGCTAATGGACATTCGCGGGGACGATCCGTTTCGACTGCGTTCTTATCGAAACGCGGCTGAAGCGATCGAAACCTGGCCAAAGCCTTTAGAGAAGATTGTTGCTGAGGAAGGCATTGCGGGCTTGCAAACGATCCCGGGGGTGGGCAAGGCAATCGCGGGCAAAATAATAGAACTCCTCGACCGCGGCAGTTTTGACGCGTGGGAGCGAATTATTGCGGAAACACCCGAGAGTGTTCTCGACTTATTGGACATTCCAGGCATCGGTCCAAAGACAGCGGCTACGCTTCATCAAAGATTCAAAGTCTCTTCGCTTCCTCAACTAAAGAAGTTCGTCGCCGGCGGCGGCCTGGAACTCGTCGACGGCATTGGACCAAAAACCGCCGAGAGGATTAAAGAAAGTCTACTTTGAAAACTTCGAGGAACCTTATGACCAAAACAATCAAACGTCGCGACTTCATGCGCTCGAGTGCTGTTGCCGGACTTACGCTGGCTGGACCGAAATCGTCAGTCCTCCAGTTTCCGAACATCATGGTGCAGAGCGCCGTCAAACCGATCGTCGTTTCATCGGCTAATGGCAATAAGTTCAAACACGACGGGAATGTGACCGCCGTGCAGAAGGCGTTCACGATGATTACCCAAGGCGCAGACGTCCTTGATGCGGTAATCGCCGGCGTGAACATCGTGGAGCTTGATCCACTCGACGATAGCGTCGGATATGGTGGCTTACCCAACGCAGACGGGGTTGTGCAGCTCGATTCGTCTTGCATGCACGGACCGAGGAAACGGGCCGGGGCCGTGGCTGCACTCGAAGGTGTCCGCACTCCCTCGTTAGTAGCCAAGGCAGTTTTGGAGAATACCGATCATCATCTCCTGGTCGGCAAAGGCGCGCAAAGCTTCGCTCGCAGTATGGGTTTCAAGATTGAAGACGATCTGAACACAGATCATTCACGGCAGATCTGGCTGGAGTGGAAACGTCGTACCGATCCTGCGCACTACCTCGATCCCAAGACGCGCTCGGAAGTCTGGCATCGCGAAGGGCTGAAGATGGTCCAAGAGGGCCTAATCGATCGTGATCACTATTACGGCACGATCAACTGCGACGGCGTCAACTCTAAGGGTGAGATCTGCGGCGTGACCACCACCAGCGGTTTAGCCTGGAAAATTCCGGGTCGGGTCGGCGACTCCCCAATTCTCGGAGCAGGACTCTATGTTGAAAATGCGGTGGGAGCGGCAGGCTCAACCGGCCGCGGCGAGGCGAATCTCTACAATCTTTGCTCATTTCTGATTGTCGAGGAGATGCGTCGAGGTCGTCATCCGAAAGACGCGGGCATGGAAGCGTTGCGTCGCATCAAGGCAAACACAGTTGAGAAACGGCTGCTGAACAGCAAGGGCGATCCTAACTTCGGCATCAACTTTTATATCGTAAATGCCAAAGGGGAGTTTGCGGGCGTGACCATGTATGCGGGGCCCATGTTCGCTGTCTGCAACGAGAGCGGCCCGCAGACGCTTCCTTGCGATGCGCTGTTGCTCGGTAAGCCAACTGACTAACGGCGCCATAAACCGCACTAACCAGCCTGGTATGCCTTCGTTGGCGCGATCTCTGTCACTCACTTCGGCACTGGTATTGGCGTGCCTCGTAGTGAGCAACTGCCAGAAGGTCGTTAAATCCTTCGCGGAGATTTCCAAACTTCGCGAAGCCATTGTGAAGGAATACGGAGAAAAAGACGTCGGCGTAAACCTCAACAACGGCACCACGTTGACCATCACCTTTATCAACTCTCCTTTAAATGCTAAAACCCAGCGCGAACGTGCCGAACGAGCGATGGAGACCGCTATCTTTGTAACCCAACATTATCCTTCGATTGCTCAGATCAATGAGATTTGGGTAGGTTTCATAAAACAAGAGACCCACTTTGTCGTAATGCACTATACCGAGAGCCTCGGTTTCATTGCCTTCGACAATAATGCTCGACCGTTGAGGGAGCCAAAGGAGTTGCGCGAATCAACGAATCGAGCCGCGACTATCCTTCCGGCTGATCTTGAGCCTATTGCGGTCTACTCGCCTGCCTTAAAGCAAACCGAGGTGAAGATCACTCGCTTGCAACTGGAAGGTGATCTTAACTACGGGTTCGCCGTAGCGCCCCACTTTAACGTGCCCGGTGATGTCACTGGAGTCAGAATAGCTTCTTCACCACCTCGGTCAGTCAACTTCGATTTCGCTTCATACTCGGCGATATCAATGTTCCCGGGAAAACCAAAAATCACCTTTTTGGTTGACGGAAAGGTCGTATTTGAAACTTCAGAACAGTTCTCAACCTCAAAGACGACAGAGGGCAACTTCTCGGAGTTTCTCTTGCTGGAGATTCCTTATCCGGCATTTCGCCGCCTGATCGCGGGAAGGACGTTGAGACTTACCGTAGGAGATAGGGAGTACGACTTTACTGACGAACAAGTGAGGGCGCTGCGAAGGATGACGAAGTATATTAGCAGCTGATCATGCGGTTCACGGTTTAATATTCTCCATCCCAAAAACGATGAAACGACTCCACATGGTTTTTGGCCTCGCCGTCGTACTAGTTTTTTTACTCACGGGCCAGTACATGGAATACGTACACAATCGGCTCTTGCCTGATGGAACGCGGATGCTCTACCGCAGCCGCCATATCTACATTTTGTTGGCAGGTTTGCTGAACCTGATTATCGGAACCTACTTCTTTCCTCAACCAACCCCCAAACGGAGGTTGCTACAAATGCTGGGTTCGATACTGATTATCTTGTCGCCCGGCTTGTCGCTAGTAGCATTTTTCTCTGAGCCGCAGAGGGGACCCAACCAGACGATGGTTGGGGCTTTTGGCATCTTCGCTGTCGCCCTGGGCACGCTGTTGCACGTGTTAAGTGGAATAGGGCGGAGAGGCCGCCAGCCTGGGCAGACTCGAGAGCAATAGAGAAATCAGTCATCAATTGCGAAGAAATTCGATTTTTCATATCACATTTCTCATTTTTCATTTGTCATTCTATTAATTCATGCACTTGGTTTTGGAAATGAAAAATGAAAAATGAGAAATGTGATATGGAAAATGTTCCAGCGCCTGCCAGAGGAACGAGAGCCTTCGCTACCCTTCCGTTTGGGACTCAACGGGAGCCGCTGGCCGTTAGCTGCCTGGTTTCCGCCTGGCGTTTGACTATCACGAGTGTGATGTCGTCTGCCGCCTGAGTGCCCTGAGAGAATTTAGTCAGCGCTGATTCGATGCGGTCGCGAATCCCGGCCGCCGAAGCATCAACGTTGCGCGAAACCACTTCGTAGAGTCTTGTTGGGCCAAACTCCTCGCCAGTCGGGCTAGCCGCCTCCGTCACACCATCGGAGTAAATTACAAGCACGTCGCCCATCTGCAAATGCGTGCGACCTTCCCGGTAGTCGGCATCGGCTTTGATTCCCAAAGGCAAACCACCTGAGGCGAGCTGCTCCACAGTTCCCGCGGCGTGAACAATAAGTGGTGGATTGTGACCTGCGTTTAAGAAGGAGAGGGCGCCTGACCCCGGATCGAGCTCGGCATAGAAAAGCGTAACAAAGCGATTCGGTGGAATATTGTCGGCGAGGTAGCGATTGACAGCCGAGATTGTCTCCACCAGCGTCTCGTGCGAGCCGGTCTGCGCATGGATGGCCGCGTGCAACGACGACATCAGCAGTGCGGCTGCAGTGCCCTTGCCTGACACGTCTCCCAAAGCGATAACCAAACGGCCATCCTCACGCTGAATGAAATCATAATAGTCTCCGCCGATCTCGTAGCACGGGAAGCTGATGCCCTGAAGCTCATAACCCGGCACCGAGGGAGGCGCCGCTGGTTGAAAGCGCTGCTGGATTTCCATCGCCAGTTGTAACTCTCGCTCCAGCCGTTCCTGTTGGAATCGAGCTTCCACCAGCCGCGCGTTCTCCACGCGAATTGCCGCAACCGAAGCCAGCGTGGTTAACACCTTGAGATGGTCTTCGGTGAACCTTCCTTCCGCGATTGGCGAATCCGCGTAGATGATGCCGAAGACTTTTTCCGAAACACCCAGAGGAACGGCGAGAACTGACCTGACACCTTGCAGAACAACGGTGCCGCTGGCAAAGCGCGGGTCATGTTGTGCGTCTGACGTCAGCACAGACTTGCCACGAATAACAACTTCATCCATCACGTTGCGACTGACGCGAATTTCTCCCACCTCGCCGACGCGATCGCGCAAGCGCGCTACGGCAACTCGGAGTTCTTCACTGTGCTCATCGCGCATCATCAAGAGGCAGCGATCGGCTGGCACTGCCTCGAATACCAGCGAAACAATCTGTTCGAGTGTTTGTTCGAGGGTTGAGGAACTCAGCAGTGTGATACCCACCTTGCTGATCAGTGCAAGCAAGTCGTCTTCACGCGCCGCTTGAGCAACGACGTTCACTTCGGGCTTGGAGCGAGCGCCTTCAATCGCTTCGAGTAAACCAGATGTGGTTCGGTCGCCGGAAGCGAGGGCGATGGTTGCCTCCGGCAGCGATGTCGACGAATTGTCGGTGATCATCGTGGCGCCCATGCTCGAATGGTAGGTACCATCATCAAAAACTATTTCAGTTTCGCCGATTTGAATGCGGCCACCCGCGGTAAGAGGTACGGTGCCCTCGACAGTTCCACCGTTGTAGAGCGTTCCGTTTGCAGATCCAAGGTCCTGCAGGTAATACTCCTCGCCTTCGCGGCGCACCTCCGCGTGCACCCGGGAAGCAAAAGGATCAGGAATGCAGAGATCGTTGCGGGCCGAGCGGCCGAGCGTAATTCGCAATCTTCCCAGCGGGAAGCGGTCCGGCGCGCGGTCGGGGTATTTCACTATTAGTTCAGGCATGGCCTTCAGAGTTCAGATCTCAACTCTCAAATTTTTTAGATTTCAGATCTCAATTTGAGACCTCAGGATTCGACCGCTGCGCGTCTCTCTCGCACGACAATTGTGCCAGCGATCAGATCGTGCAGCCCACGTCCGCGCGGGGTAACTGCTGCCGCCAGAAACCCGAGGCCGAGTGTGATAAAAGAAAGCGGATAACCAATAAAGTGACGGAGAAAAGCTCGTCCAATTCCGATTTCTGAACCATCGTCACGCAGAATGCGCAGACCCGCAGCCCACTTTCCGGCTGTGAGTCCCGTTAGGCCGGGGAGTACTCCAAGGCCAAGCGCTGCTACAACGATCGTAAGAACAATGCCGATGGTTTCCGAAGAGTTTCCCGCTGAGCGTGCGCCGCCACCCAACAGACGGCTCACCAGCGTACTAAAGGCCAGAATCCCCACCAGAATGATGTAATCGATCAAGATCGCGCCACACCGCAAAGCGAATGGAGCGCGATACCGGGCGAAGGTCTGGGTTGCCAAGCGGGGCTGCAACTTCGCTCGGGGTGATGCCTTTTCAGCTACTTGTGCAGTCATTATTTCGCG
>DATBRN010000151.1:0-9804 GCA_036560225.1 Pyrinomonadaceae bacterium
TCAGGATCAACCAGCGTCTACCGCAATGAGGCAGTGATTTGCACGCCAGCAGCAATGTGAAAAAATAGGATTAATCAAACAAGCGAGAGAACTTGGTAACATTCCTGGCCAAAACTTTTCATGAAGTGAAGTTGACAGCACCTTACGATCTCCAATCAATCGGCTAACCCTGCGCTGAATCTTGTTCGCCTCTACCACTGGTAAAAGCGAGCGGAGATCGCTTAATATGGCGACGTTTACAGCACGTTTCTCTCTAATTTAATGGACCAATTCTGGCTGTAATTGTCGACGAAGCACTTGAGACCCCGTTGGCTCAGCAAAAGCCTGCAGCGGTAGTAGATTCCGATACAGCCAGGCCAAATCAGGGAACCTCATTTTGGATTTGCCCTTCGAACTCTGAGCGGATAGCTTTCTTAGAGAAGGGCGACCTATTGCAACATGGATCGTCGAACTCACTTTTGAAGACCTTACTCTAACCTCAAAGCGTATACCGAAAGCCGATATTCTCGAAGCGTGTTTCATCTGACAAGACTCTGATAGAAGGAGTCATCTGGGCACAAATCTCATAACTGTAAAGGAGATTAGTTATGGTACAAAGAAAAGAGAGCATTTTTCGACCCTCACTGCCTCAACAGGACAGCGTTCGTGAACAAGCTGAGCGTGAAGCCCAATTGTTCGTTGCTCGCGAGATTTACGATTACAGCAGCGACGCGGGGCTTCCAATGCCTATGGCCTCCGGTAAAGCCGCGGTTGCACAACTTCCAGGATTGCTTAATTGGGTGGAAGGGCAAGGAATAAACCAGGCAAAGATATTCGCGGACATCGAGGCATGGAAGATCGAAACCTACGGACAAGATAGTTTTACCCGTCTCACTGATTACGCCAGGGTCTTCACTTTCTTTAAGCCTCCACGCATTATCTCGACCTGGCAGGACGACAAAGTCTTCGGTTCTCAGCGCCTCGGCGGCCTCAACCCTATGACGATCGCCCTGGTGACAGCAGACGGTGCTGTAGGCGTCGGCTGGGCCGAGCTTGCCCCGAAGCTTTCACCCCAGATCAATGATGAAGCCATCAGGCCATTCCTCGGTCCGGATGCCACCATTACAGAAGCTATCCAGCAAAATCGGATCTATGTAACAGACTTTGCGTCCCTGCACGACGCCATAGCCAGTAGCACAGCGCCCGGTTGGCAGAAGGGCCAACATCTAATGGCTCCCATCGCTTTATACGTCAAGACGGACGATTTCCCCGGGCTGCAACCGGTTGCTATTCAACTGAACCAGACTCCAGATAGCCCGGTCTATCTAGCCTACCAAGGGCAACAACCTGGCAAACAGTATCAATGGCTGATGGCCAAAATTTTCTTGCAATGCGCCGATCTGAATCTCAATCAAGTCGTCAACCACCTCGCCTTAACGCATTTGATCGAAGAAGCATTCGCGCTGGCAACACATCGGCGCCTGGCATTGCAGCACCCGCTCTACAGTTTGCTGACAAAACACTTCGCGGCGTTGCTTGTGATCAATCAGCTCGGGGTGCTGACCCTGATTAACTCCACAGGCATCGTGCAGCAGATACTTGAGGGCGGCCTCAGCGGTTCAGTGCAGCTGATTGAGAATGCTTACAAGAATTGGACCTTTGATGATATGGATTTTCCCAAGAACCTTAAGAACCGCGGGGTTGATCGTGGCGATTTATTGCCCTACTACCCTTACCGCGATGATGGGATGCTTATCTGGGATCTCCTGGGCCAGTACGTGCAAGAGTATCTCGACCTCTACTACCTTAGCGACGACGATGTTATTAATGACTATGAGCTTCAGGCCTGGGCCGCGCAACTAGGCGGTGCAACAGATGCTGGTGCGGGCAAGGTGCCAGGGTTTCCCCCACAGATCGGGACTCGCGAGCAGCTGTCGGCTATCGTGCGCAGAATCATCTGGACTGCCGGGCCTCAACATGCGGCAGTCAACTTTCCCCAGATCGACTTCACGACCTTTATTCCGAATGCAACCGGGGCAACCTATACACCACCTGCTGAAGGTAATGTAGAAGAAGCAGACCTGCTGCGCATGCTCGCCCCCAGGCAAGAGACACTGATCCAGGTGAAGGCGAGTTATGCGCTGGCCGGTTATCATTACGATCAGTTGCTTAACTATGACCTATGTAGCGAAGACGGATCACAAGCCATCGTGAAAAAGTATTACCAGCAATTGATCACAGAAGTGCGCAGTGAGATCGTGGCCAGGAACGAACAGCGCGCCGGGCAAGTTGGCTTGATGGTCTATCCCTATTTTCTTCCCGAGAATATTCCGAACAGCACCAGCGTCTGAAGAAGAGTGTCACCGTTCACAGACGCAGCCGCCGATGAATGAACATGAGGGATCACGGTGGAAGGTGACATGCTCTTGTCGAGAGATCTGTCAGCTGTCTTGGACGGCGAAAGCCTGGTGGGTATTAGTTAATCTCGTTTTGTGAGATCACCTAAAACGCTAATCAAGGGGATCCGGCGCAGGACTTCACTCCTGTGCCGGCTTTGCCGCGAACTGGACTTTGAGTTTGTTCGTAGTCGCCTTTAGCAGAGGTGTTGAGAATTGTGACTCTCTGCGCAATCCCCGCAGCGGGCATTATTAGAAAAACTCGAAGGCAGAAAGCGACGCATTCGAATATTTCATGTTCATCGGCGGATCTTCCTTTCAGACCTCCCCTCGATCCTTCGCCTTAGAAGCGACGCACTTGGGCGTGGCTGACGAATACGAGTGACTGTTTCACGTGCAAGGAACGGTGCTTGCTAGTAATACCGCTGAAAAAACAAGGTGTACCGAATAGCAACAGCCTTAGGTACGGAAAGGCAGGTGACATCAGGCGACGATAGCGAAGGACTTTTTGCTCAAGGTCTTCGGTTCATCCCAACCGATCTCTCTAGATTCGCATAAGTCAGACCCCGACCAAGATGTAAGTAACTGGTGGTATGGATCCGAGAGTGCAACAGGTAGTCGCGCGTCTGAGAGAGGAGTTTTGGCAGGAACAGTCTTTGCCCGAAATGGCCCAGGTTGTAAACCTCTCACCGTCGCGACTCCGCTACTTGTTCAAAAGGGAAATTGGAGTCGCCCCCGGCCATTATCTCAAATCGTTCAGATTGGAACGGGCGAAAGAACTCCTGGAAACTACTTTTCTAAGCGTGAAAGAGATCATAAGCAGGATAGGAGTTAATGATCAGAGCCACTTCATGCGCGAATTTAAGAAGTCTTACGGTCTCACCCCGGCCCAGTATCGAATGAGCCTTGTTACTAAGAATAACGCCTCGGAAACCAGCAGGAATCTCGAAGGTTTACTTGTGCTTGTGGTTGAGGATGATCAGGACACCGCCGAATTAATCGGCATCATGCTTGAACGAGCCGGCGCAAGTGTGACGACAATCACATCTTGCTGTAAAGCCCTGGCAGCGCTTCAACAGATGAGTCCCGACATCCTCATCATTGACATTGGTTTGCCGGATGAAGATGGTTACGCACTAATTCGCAAGGCTCGGGCAATTCTGGATGAACGAGGAGAAAAGATTCCTGCTGTGGCCCTTACCGCATACTCAAGCGTGGAGGATAGCGAGCTTGCTCTCTCGGCTGGCTTTGAAATTCATCTGCCCAAGCCTCCGGGCCTCAGGCAACTCCTTAATGTCGTCGCCACACTCACCGGGCGCAAGCGAGTGACCTTACGTTCAAAATCCGCGAGTCAAACAGACTGAAATGGACGCCGTACCTGCGGCCAGCCAAAACGGCCAACAAACAGTAAAATGCGCCAGCCTGTATCGAAAATGATTGCAAGTATTGTTTTCCAACGACGAACCAGCGCCAAACTTACACCCGAACGGGTCAGCGTGCCCCTCATGGATAACTTTCAAGCAACAAAGCATGGATAGTTCGTCTGGCACGGCTTTGACGGGCAGAAGAGAGCTCCGTCGCTCCCTTCTCCCCGCGCATCGAGCTGTTCCAGACAGTCTATAGTAACGCTAGTATCTGGTTCAGAAGGTCGGCTATGTCTGACAGGAGCCCGTTTGTGTCGAGCAAGTTTGCAATCGCGCATAGCAGAGAACCGAGAAGACCGCCGCTCGGGTCTGCGTCGATGTCGAGCACGATCTTATCCAGATGAACTATGAGCCCGAGCAAGTCCAGGTCTAGTGGCCCAAGTTCCAGATGAAGAATGTCGCATGTCGCCCCGTGAAATGTGACGATTAGGCTTATCGTCTTCAGAATCGTGCCGATTACATTGCCGACTGCGTTTTGAATCGTTCCGGTGAGCGTCCCGATGGCCACAATCTGATTGTTTACCACGCTGAATTTTTGAATGTTGAAGGTCCCGGTGAATTTTCCGCCTTTACTGGTTGTCCCAGTCACCGGAACGGCTAAACCGCCCGCCACGGGAGCAAGCAGCAGCGCGTTAGCTTGCGGCCTTGCATTACGCGCCTGGGCTGAAAAGCTCAACGGCATAAGTGAAAGCATAATAACGCCCAGCAGTAGGGCGAGCGTTCTTTGTCGCGTATTCATCTTTTGTTCTCCTTATGAATCCGATCTCTTGCAAGGCTGACGAACACCGTTTGACCTCTTCGCATGGAGCGTCAAAACACATTCGTTCACCCTTCCAGTTGAAGTTTTGGGGGCGAGAAATTAATGCCCGCCGGCTCCGTTGGAAATTGTCCCTCCTCTCCTCCGCCTTTCGACGACAGTAAAACGCCTGGCAACGACGCTGTCAGTGATATGAGACAAGCTTTATTGCTTGCGACGGGAGTGGTAAACAAATTCGGGCGAGCGGAAGATTACGGTAATCTGCTAGTCCCGACAAGATGGCCATTTCTACCATTCATTGGCCGATTTTCTTAGTCATTACCTATAAGAACGTTTGCTGGTGAGAGTTCGCGTTGGAGCAGAATCGGTAGGACCTTCTTGACGTTTCGGGAGCGAGTAATCTGCGGGTAATCTTTTGTGCGCCATCGTAAATCTACGAGCTGGACCACTGGCCCAATAGTGGCCTTGCTGAATCAGTTGTTGGCTTTGTTGGGCGGATAAAGACGACCCGGCAAGGTTTGTGTAAGAGAGAGGGGGGCGAGTTTCCCCTCTCTATTCTTATATTGCCGGCTCACAAGCAAAGCGTATAGACGAACTTTATTCGTCGGTTCGATGCCGGCCCGCCTTCGTCATGTCCCGCTACTTAGAAGCCCTTTGAATTCTCGCCTGAAAAGTTCTGGACTCACAGGTGCTTGAGAACCTGCTAGGCGAGGGCCCTCGCCTTTTTGATCCTGGTGGACTGGTCCTCGGGACCTCCGATACTCAGGCGAATGATCACATTGTTTTTGCGGACGTAGAGCGAACCGTTAATCTGATTCCCCACCCAAAACGCTTCGTCGCCGAGGCCTGGGACAAGTTGTGGCCGCGCACCTTCTTCTTTCTCGCGCGACCCGCATTATCAATTCAGTCCGAAACGTGAACGGTACTCGCCCGAAGTGATGAAGGCTTTGACCATTTCGGCATTGCGGAAGTCACCGCCGAACTGGTTGAGCTTGTTCAGCCAGAACTGGTAGCCAGCCGAGTCGGGATCGCGCCTCAGATAGCCGAAGTACTGCATCAGGACGAACGCCGGGCTGAATTCCTTGCGGCTGAACTCCCCGTTCTCGGCGACTGTGCGCAGGACTTGCGCGCGCGTCAAGGTTGCGGCGTTGAGTCCGGCCACGAGAGTGTTCCGTTCCGCAGTAGTGAGAGAGTTGCCTGTGTTGACATTCAGGGCGTCAACATACTGCTCGTTTGTCAGCGCGTCGTATTTCGCCTTGAAGTCGGTGCGTTCAACCCAATCAGCGAGGAGTCGTTGCTTGTTCTGTTCCAACTGCTGCTCCCAGCCGGTTCGGCCGACGACAACGTCCCGGCCCGTCTCCTGGGTATCGCGCAGGAAGGGAGTGAAGTGCGGCAGCGAGCCGAAGGACGCCTTGTGCAGGCGATAGACGAAATAGCCCGTTTCCAGGAACTCGATCGAGAGGAAGAATGCGCCGGAGACATTGATGCGCTGTTCTATGCATTCAGGTTGAGAAGGTTGCGCATCGCACGCCGCCAGAATCCGCTCGATCCAGAAGTGAAAACCCTCCGTATCCGGTTCGCGATTGAGGAAATCAAGATAGTGTTGGCGTACGAAAAACTCCCGGTTGTCAATCGGGTTCGATGTCTGTGGGGCGGTGTCGTTATCCGTGATGGTCAACTCAGCCACGCTCGGAGCGGCGAGCGCGACTCCTGGCATGTTTTCATGCAGGATGACGTACAGCGTTTCGTCTCCTTCGACGGTAGAGTCATCCGTGATGAGCACACGGAAAGTCTTGGCGGTCTCGCCGGGCGCGAAGCGGAGCGTCCCATAGGCCGATGTGTAATCGGAGCGACTCCGCGCGCGACCGTCTAAAGTCGCAAAGTCAACGTTCGCCGCTGCAGACATGTCACCATCACGCACAACAGTTACCTCAAAAGAGCCTGCGGTCTCGGAAGCAGAGAGCCGTTCGGCGCCGAACCGAATATTGTTCGCATTCGTGTTGGCAATCTTCAAAATAAAGGGGTCGAACTCACTTTCATCGCCGGGTACGCTGACCTCTTCGCCCAACATTGCCCTGCCCGTGTGAATGATGCCGTCGAAGATGACCCTAAAGGGAAAGCCCGTCGCGTAGATGTTTCCTTCCGAATCTACGGCGACGCCGGCCGCTGCTTCATCGAAGTTGGTCGCCCCATAAAAGGTCGAAAACACTAGCGAGGCCGCTCCGTTAGAGTTGGTGTTAATCTTTGCTATGAAGATGTCCGTGCCTCTGATACTCGTTCCGCCAATCTTGACGTTCTGGAATGCATCGCGTGTGGGAAAATCGGCTGAGGCCGTATCACCCACAACATAGGCTTGGCCGCCCGCATCTACGGCGACAGCGGAGGCGTCATCCAGATTTGCGCCACCAAGATAGGTCGAGTACAGCAGCGACGTTCCAGACGCGTTCAGCTTGGCGAGAAAACCGTCGAAGGAACCTCCGCCAAATGCTGGCTGAAACCCATTCACGATCATCAGGCCTGGCGAATTCGTGAACCCGGTGACGTAAGCTTGGCCGGTCGCGTCAACAGCGATGTCCGTAGTGTGGAGTCCGGTGATGATGTTCGCCGCCGAATCCGGGATGGTGAATGAGTAAAGAAGCGCGGAGCCTGCCGCATTGAGTTTCTCTACGCGCGCGTCGCCAGTTACGTAGGCGTTGCCGGCGGCATCGATGTCCATGGAATTGCTGAACGAAGCGTGGATGTCGCAGAAGGTCGAGTAGACCAGGGAGGCCGCGCCCGATGCGTTCGTGTTGAGCTTGGAGACGAACCCGTCCCGATCACCCGGGCCAACCTCGAACCGAACATGAGTCGTGCGGAAAGCACCGGGCGTCACCGGAAAATTCGTGGAGCCGGTGTCTCCCGTGATGTAGGCGTTGCCAGATGCATCGACGGCGATGTCGGTTCCGAAATCCTGGTTGCTGCTGCCGCCAAGAAAAGTTGAGTAGAGCAGATCGCTTCCGCTGGCATTCAGTTTCGTCACGAAAGCGTTCGGGAAGCCGCGCAAGGTGGATTGGAAAGCGTTGCGCACTGGGAAGTCTGCCGAATCCGTCCAGCCGACGACGTAAGCGTTGCCCGCAGCATCCAGCCCGAGTCCTGTGCTCGTGTCGGTGCTGCTGCCGCCGAGGAGCGTGCTGTAGACGATGCCTGCTCCGTCGGGTGTGAACTTCGTTATGAAGACCTCGCCGTTGCCGTTCGCAGAGTTCTGCGTCTTCTGAAAGGCGTTCGGCGTGACGGGAAATCCGGGCGACGTGACGAATGAGCCGGTCACGTAAACACTTCCCGTCGAATCGACCGCGATACCCGCAGTCGCCTCGTCGCCGTCCCCACCGAAATAAGTCGCGTAGACCAGCACGGGATCTATGATTAGCGCACGGCTCTTGTCGTATGTGCCGACCTCGAATCCAACTTGACCGTGTCCGAGAAGCGCGAAGCGACCAGAGATCGCGCGCCTCGCACCGCCCACTTCCTGATACAACACGGGCTTGTGCTGTCTTATAACCTCTCCGCCCGAGAGCCACATGATGAGATCACCCGTCACTGCATCTATCTTTGTCTCCCTGACGCCCTCGAAGCCGAACCGAATGGCTCCGGGGTCCGCGCCCGGCGCGACATGGAAGTCGTATTCGAGCTGACGCTGGCTGCCATAGTAGACAAGGTCAATGCCTTGATAAACGTTCTCGTATTTGACTTTCCCGTACGTTGTTATGTTCGTGCGCCACGCCCGCGGGTCGTTCCCCAACAGGTAATTGACTTTACCGGGCAGCAAATCTTCGCCGCTCACGCGCGGCTCAGAACGTGCGCCCAAGAGTCTCATCCTGACCACGTCACCGGTAGACGAACGGCGCGCATTCGCTTGGGAACGAGAGTCTTTTTCCGTCGGCTTATTCTTGCTGCCTCCTGCGTCTCTCTTGAGGGACAGAACGGCCTCCGTCGAAGACAGGTAGAGTTGATAGCCTGGCCCCCGCGCAAGGAACTTCACGGACGGATCGAACTGTCCCTGATTGGTCTCAAAACTCAAGGGCGCTTTGCCGTACGAAGCAGCGGCGTGAGTGAGCTGCCCCGCGTTGGGCGTGGGCGAATTCGGCGCAGACATCACGGCAAGGGACATCGGAGATGACGTCCTCGATTCCCGCGCCCCGCTCACGTTGCCGCCGACAACTGGTGTAGCAACAGCGCCCCACAAAAGCGCCAGCGTCAACACTCCGACGAACAGGTACCCGAAAATATTTCTTTGACCTTTCATCGCTCTTACTCCCTATTCCGGTGGCTCTCTTGTCTTCGCTGTATAAAGTGATGTCCCCGACTTTCAGCTACCCATAACCCTTTCCCTGCTCGTAAGTGGACGCCGACATTCTACATGAATCCAATCCGGTGTCAACAGATAAATGCGGAATACAAGTGGCTTATAGGTCCTTGGAATATTGTTCCGACTATCCCAACAGGTGTTTCCGCTCCACCTTCGAAGGGATGTGCACGCGCTTGTTTACCGACGAATAATGCTGCGCTTACGTGGGGCCGGAGGCAGGCGTGCAGCGCGGAGGTGCGGGTATTTATTCTTCAGCAAGGAGTTAAGTGAGCCGTGATCTTCAAAGCCGAGCAGTTTCGCCGCGTGAGAGATGCGCCCCTCGGAGTCCTCCAGTGCCAGACGTATATATCGCTCTTCGAGTCGGCGCACTTCCTCTTTGAGGGAAAAGTCATCCCAAGTCTGTTTACCACCTTCGTGCTCTTTTGAATGCCCAGGCTTTCTCAGCGTGACGGTTGAATAGAAGGAATGGGGCTTGTCATCTTGCCCGCTCCTGTCGTTAGCGGCGAGCAGTTTCGCGGCGGCTCGGCGCAAGCGCTGGATAACTTTCGGGTGTTGCGAGTCGGAAAGGAAGCGGTCGGCACGATCGTAAGACAAACGCATCTGGTCGAAAGTGAGCTCATCGCCTAGTTCTTCTATCAAGGCAAGCGATGCGAGTCCCGCGCCTTCGAGGTCTCCCGCAAGTTCAGCGACCTCTTCGGCACGCAGAAAAGCTGCGCGTGCGGGAACGTGTCTCCCTAATCTCGCAAGGGCGACACCGTGCGTCATCGATGTCTCGGCCAGTAACGCGAGTTCACCTCCCTTTTTCAGAATACCAGCAGCGAGCCGTGCTAGCCTTTCGGCTTCCGCGTAACGACCCGACTCGATAAAGGCGCGCGCACGGGTGTCGTCAACCTGTGCCGTGTG
>DATBRN010000152.1:0-2946 GCA_036560225.1 Pyrinomonadaceae bacterium
CGCGCAAAGCTATATTGAACGTGGCCAGTTCCGGAAAATTTTCAAGCGACCGGACGATTTCCGAATATGCAACCGACATCTGGGAGGTAAAACCCTGTCCGGTGTCTTAAGCACATCCTGAAGGGAGGGTGATCTGAAAAGTAACGAAACCACGTCACCACTCTCGCATAAATGAAGCAGACCTGAGTCTGGTTTAGGAGTTGAAAGCGAGGTATGCAATGAAAGCAACTACATTGCTCCACAATCTGGGCCAGAGTCTTTGGCTCGACAATATCACGCGTGACTTGCTCGATAGCGGCACTCTCAAACGCTACATCGATGAGTTGTCGGTTACCGGACTTACTTCGAATCCGACAATCTTCGAGAATGCAATCAAGAACAGTACTGCATACGATGCCGACATACGTGACAAGCTAAAGAAAGGCAGGTCGGAGGAGGAACTGTTTTTTGAGATCGCGCTTGAGGACCTGACACGCGCAGCCGACCTGTTTCGGCCTATTTACGATCACTCAAATGGAGTGAACGGTTGGGTGTCGCTGGAAGTGTCGCCGCTGCTGGCCTATGACTCGGCGAAGACCCTTGCCGCGGCGAAAGATTTGTTCGCAAGGGCTGGACGTCCCAACCTTTTCATTAAAATCCCCGGCACCAAAGAAGGGTTACCAGCGATCGAAGAAGCGATTTTTTCGGGTGTGCCGATTAATGTGACCCTGTTGTTTTCTCGTGAACACTATCTGGCAGCTGCCGAAGCTTTCCTCCGCGGAATCGAACGACGAATCGATGCCGGGCTAAAGCCGAATGTTGGCTCGGTGGCCTCGGTGTTTATCAGCCGTTGGGACGGCGCCGTCATGGGCCAGGTTCCCGCTGAATTGCGGAATCGACTTGGCATCGCGATCGCCGAGCGCACCTACAAGTCGGCTCGCACCCTGCTTAGCTCCCCTCGCTGGCACCGCGTTTACAGTGCCGGCGCGTGGCCGCAACGTCTGCTATGGGCCAGCACAGGGATCAAAGATCCGCTGGCCTCAGACGTTCTGTACGTAAAAGCTCTCGCGGCCCCTTTCACAATCAACACCATGCCTGAAGGCACTTTGAAAGCTCTGTCGGAACAATACGAACTTGGCGAAATCATGGCGGCCGACGGTGGGGATTGCGAAGAGGTGTTGGGGGAGTTTGTTAAGGCCGGAATAGACATCGAGACGCTGGCTGCCCGGCTTCAGGATGAAGGAGCGAAGTCGTTCGCTAAATCCTGGAATGAATTGATGGCGGTCATCGGCTCAAAGGGCGCTGCCCTTGAGAAAGCCACGAGCGCGAGTGCGAACCTCTAGGTTTGCAGTAGGTTCAGATAACGCGCCGGGGCAGTGAGAAAAACGAACTGCTCGGCGTAGTAAGTGGTCCCAACCGGCGGTTGGCATTCCTGGCGACGTTAAAGATTGTGTTCAATGCGTCGCCGCACTAAGGGAGGACTTTATGATTCCGAGTAGATCTTTAGTTAGCAACTTAAGCAGCTATGGAGTCGCGCGCTCCACAATTGAAGGTGCACCGCTCAGCGACGAAGAGGCGCGCAAGATGCAGGCCTTTTGGCGTGCCTGCAACTATTTGGCGTTGGGGATGATTTACCTGCAGGATAATCCTCTGCTTCGCGAGCCACTCAAACCCGAGCATATCAAGACCCGCATGCTTGGGCATTGGGGCGCCAGCCCGGCCCTCTCCTTTATATATACACACCTGAATCGGGTCATCAAAAACTTCGATCTCGACGTGGTTTTCATGGCGGGGCCTGGACATGGTGCTCCCGGTGTCATCGGTCCGGTTTATCTGGAGGGCGCGTACTCGGAAATATATCCCGATAAGAGTCAGGATGAAGAAGGTCTGCTAGGTTTCTTCAAGCAGTTCTCCTTCCCAGGCGGCATCGGCAGCCACTGCACCCCTGAAACACCAGGCTCCATTCACGAAGGCGGCGAACTCGGCTACGTATTGTCACATGCCTGTGGCGCCGCTTTTGACAACCCCGATTTGATTGTGGCTGCTGTTGTCGGTGATGGTGAAGCGGAAACCGGTCCGTTGGCTACTTCCTGGCACATCAACAAATTTCTGAACCCAATTCGCGATGGTGCGGTGCTGCCGATTCTCAATCTCAACGGCTACAAGATCAATAACCCAACCTTGCTTGCTCGCATCAGCCACGAGGAAATTGAAAACCTATTCAAGGGTTATGGTTACACACCCTATTTTGTCGAAGGCTCTGATAGCGACTCGATGCATCAGGCTATGGCTGCAACTTTGGACCAGTGCGTCCAGACGATCAGATCGCTCCAGCAAGAGGCGCGCAGCTCAGGGGTTGCCAAACGTCCAGCATGGCCCATGATTATTCTGCGCGCACCAAAAGGCTGGACTGCGCCAGCGGAAGTCGATGGTCACAAACTTGAGGGCCTTTGGCGATCGCACCAGGTTCCACTTGCGGGCGTCAAAAAGAACCCTGCACATCTGAAGCTGCTTGAGAATTGGATGCGCAGTTATAAACCCGAAGAGCTGTTCGACAAAAACGGCGCGCTGGTTTCAGAACTCCGCGAGTTGACACCTGCCGGCAATCGTCGGATGGGGGCCAATCCCCACGCCAACGGCGGGCTTCTCAAGAAGCCTCTAAAACTTCCTGATTTTCGTAATTACGAATTCAAGGTCGAAAAGCCAGGTCAGCTCGAAGCAGAGAACGCGCGGCCGTTGGGTAAGTTCCTGCGCGATGTGATGAAGTTGAACATGAATACCTTCCGTATCTTCGGGCCTGACGAAAACACTTCCAACAAGCTGGACAACGTTTATGAAGTCAGCAAGAAATTCTGGATAGCTGAGTACTTTCCCGAGGACAACGATGGCGGCGAGTTATCTACTGACGGTCGCGTTATCGAAATGCTTAGTGAACACACCTTGGAAGGCATGTTCGAAGGGTATGTC
>DATBRN010000153.1:0-5385 GCA_036560225.1 Pyrinomonadaceae bacterium
ACAAGGACATCAAGAGCCTTGGCAATGGACGAAAATATGTTGGCGATGTCGTCGATGGCCGTTCTAAAGTGATGGTTACAAACTTCCAGGGCAGCATTACCTTCATTCGCCGTTAGAGTTAGAGCTACTCGAGCTATACCCTCGGACGCCCTTAATCAATTAGATCGGGCGTCCTTTTTTGTAGCTCATGAGTCGAATGATAGTATCGTCAAGTGAAACCAAGACTAAACACGACCAGAATCAAACGCTAGATTTTGGAAATACTGGTGCTCAGTACAGGTAAAAGAATGCGCTCTGTTTTTCCGCTTCTGCTGATTGTCCTTTTCGTCGCCTTGCCGGCGCCCGTCCTCTCACAGAAGAAAAAAACTCCACCTCCGCCGAGCCGACCACCCCTACTGCTGCGGACGACTACGAAGCATGAGCTCAAGCGTTTTGCATATGGAGGCACGCTGACAATCGTTGGCGCGCCCGAGGGTTCAATCACAGTCGAAGGGTGGCCGCAGAGCGAGGTGGACATCAGTGCTGAGATCCAGCTTCGCGCTGACACTGAGGCCGACCTGGATCTCTTAGCAACAGTCAATACCATCGTCATCGATGAAGACATGAACCACATCCGGGTGCTGACCACGGGAACGCACGATAAGGCTTTCATGCGAGCAGTCGCAAAGAAATTTCCGAAGACGCTTCTGGGATTGCCTTGGAAAGTCGATTATCGGGTCCGCGTCCCGTTCTCGACAGACCTCGAGATCAATGCGGGCCGCGGCGCAATCAACCTCGCCGGCGTCGAAGGAAGCATTCAGCTCTCTGGCACTGAAAGTGAAGCAAACTTAACGGCTTCCAGCGGCACTTTGTTGGCAACTATTGCGGTGGGAAAGGTAAACCTCAGTATTCCCATGAGGAGTTGGCGCGGAGTGGGCGCCGATATACGTGTTGCTGTCGGAGAAGTAACCGTTGAACTTCCGGTCGGCTTCAATGGCGATATCAATGCCGAGATTCTTCATTCAGGCCAAATCACCGACTCTTACGGTGGCTTGGAACCACGCGAGAAGCCAGGGATAACGCCCCAGCTTGTGAAGGCTCGAGCCGGATCCGGAGGCGCTTCTTTTCAGTTCACTGTTGGCGACGGCAAGATTTTATTCAAGAAGCAAACAACCCAAAGCAAGTCACAATGATTTAAAAGGAGTCAGTACGTCTGGCGTAGCGGGCAGGCCGCATCAATCTTGGCTCTGGTGACGCAGTGTTTGCTGTTTACTATTGCCTCGCGGTATTCTCACGACTCATTACCTAGTCCAGCTAATTCTGCATGAGCATCAAATCAGATAAATGGATCCGTCGGATGGCTACCGAGTTCGGAATGATTGAGCCATTCGAACCTAACCAGGTGAAGGAACTAGATGGCAGACGAATCGTCTCGTATGGAACCTCGAGCTATGGTTACGACATTCGCTGCGCCGACGAATTCAAGCTGTTCACAAACATCAACAGCACCATCGTCGACCCTAAAGAGTTTGACCAGCAAAACTTTGTCGACGTGAAAGGTGAGTCGGTAATCATTCCACCAAACAGCTTTGCCCTGGCGCGAACGATTGAATACTTCCGCATCCCCAGAAACGTTCTCACCATCTGTCTCGGCAAGAGTACCTATGCCAGATGTGGAATTCTCGTGAACGTGACTCCATTCGAGCCGGAGTGGGAAGGCTTTGTGACGCTGGAGTTTTCCAATACGACTCCACTGCCGGCTAAGATCTACGCTAATGAAGGTGTTGCGCAGGTGGTATTCTTCGAGTCCGACGAAATCTGCGAAACCTCCTATAAAGACAGGGGCGGCAAGTATCAGGGTCAACGCGGTGTCACGCTGCCTAAGCTCTAAGTTTCCAAATATTCGGGATCACATGGAATACGTTAGGCTTGGACAAACCGGACTTAAGGTCTCGCGCGTCTGCCTCGGGTGCATGACTTACGGCGCGCCTGAGCGCGGCGCGCACACATGGACCCTTGATGAAAAAAAGAGTCGCCCATTTATCAAGCGAGCACTCGAACTCGGCATCAATTTCTTTGACACTGCTAACACCTACTCTGATGGCTCGAGTGAAGAGATCGTAGGTCGAGCGCTTGGAGATTTTGCGCGGCGAGAAGAGGTGGTTATTGCCACTAAAGTCTTCTTCCCAGTTCGAGAAGGGCCCAACGCACGCGGCCTCTCACGCAAGTCCATCATGATTGAGATCGACGCCAGCCTAAAGCGGCTCCGTACGGATTATGTCGATCTCTATCAGATTCATCGTTGGGACAAACACACACCTATAGAGGAAACGCTGGAAGCGCTGCATGATGTGATCAAAGCCGGCAAGGCCCGCTACATCGGTGCTTCGTCGATGTATGCTTGGCAGTTTTCCAAGGCCCAGTATGTCGCTCGGTTACACGGCTGGACCCGGTTCGCGTCAATGCAGAATCACTACAATCTTCTCAACCGCGAAGAAGAGCGGGAGATGATGCCATTGTGTGAGGCGGAGGGCGTTGGTGTAGTGCCGTGGAGCCCGCTCGCGCGTGGACGACTGACGCGTGAGTGGGGTGAAACTAGCAATCGCATGGAGACTGACGAATTTGGCAAGACACTCTACGTCGCCTCAGAGGAGTCGGACCGGAAGATAGTAGAGCGGGTTGGGGAGATCGCGGCGAAACGCGGCGTGCCACGTGCGCAGGTAGCATTAGCGTGGGTGGCGCAGAAGCCTTTCGTCACAGCCCCGATAGTCGGCGCGACTAAGCCACATCACCTTGACGACGCCGTCGCTGCGCTTTCTCTCAATCTCACGCCTGAAGAAATCTCTTCGCTGGAGGAACCTTATGTACCCCACCCGGTCGTTGGATTCTAGTCAGCTCGAGGACACTGTAGATGTGGAGCTACAGCTTCTGCGCTTCAAGCGGTTGGATTCAAGAGCAATCTTGCCCGCACGCGGAAGCGCTCTCTCGGCGGGGTTGGATATCTTCTCGATTGAAGATTTGACTATTCAACCTGGAGAACGTGCACTTGTCCGGACGGGGCTCGCGGTTGCCATTCCTGAAGGGTATTACGGTCGGATCGCGCCGCGGTCAGGTCTGGCCACGCAGAAAGGACTGGATACGCTGGCTGGCGTGATTGATGCCGACTATCGAGGTGAGATTGTTTGTTTGCTCTACAACACTGGAGCCGAAACAATCAACTTGCCGGCACAGAGCAAAGTGTGCCAGCTGATAATTGAGAAGATAATCACGCCCCGGGCCATTTGGGCCGATGAAATCAGCGATACGGATCGCGGAAGCGGTGGGTTCGGTTCAACGGGATAATTTTTGGCCGCGGCTGAAGTCTTCTTGCTTGCCCGCTCAGTTTAGATTTATTTCCACCGGCTGTGGCAGCCGTTCAATTGTTAACACCAAACCGCGCGGACTCTCAACCGGTTCCTTCTTAGGTGCTTCAAAGAAAACAAATCCCTGGTGACGGCGCTGGGAGTCGGACAACGGTAACTTCAGATCGATCGCGTAAGCTCTAAACTCCTTCTCAAACTGCTTTCGAGAGTCTGGGTTGTAGCTGAAGACTTCGTTTGCTTCCAGAATGCGGGCGATAGCCCGCGCTGGCGTTAGCTGTTTCCACTCTCGGCCTTGTCCGTCTCGCAAACGAAAACGTACGCCCTTAGTTTCGACCGGCACACCGCTTTCGAAAACAAGTTCCAAGCGCAGCGGCAGGATTCCGCTTAAAGGCAGGTTAGCTTCGAAGAGATCCTGGCTCTCTTCGTCGGTCAAGAGCGGCGCCACCGTCACGGACACACTTCCAGCGTTCATTGTCTTAACATTTCCCGTAAGCGGCGGCAGCTCGATTGCAGGCTTCACTTTGAAGAGTGAGCCGCCGCAGGAAGCGTTCAAAGCTGTAGCTATTGCCAGAGCGCCAAGATGCGGCCTGATCTTCCTGAAGAATTTCTGGCTCAACATTGGTTCGCAATCTCTCACGCAGGTCTGAAGACTGTCAATTAGAAAAGCAATCCGTGAGATGTGTGATATCCAACCAGCGGGGGCAAGCCCACCTTCCTGACCTCGAGGTTACTAAACTTGATCAATAGCTTCCAGGTTGAAAACCTTTCGATCCAGATTCAAAACGCAACTCTGATAATCTCAGGGTCGGGAAGGTGGGCCTAGCACCGCTCGTTCATTAAATGCTCCTTACACTGTGTTACTATTGCGCAAAAATATGATTAGACCATTCCGCGGTGTTCATCCGCAGATCGCAGAGAGCGCCTACGTCGATCAAAGCGCGCAGATAATCGGTGACGTACACATCGGAGAGGAATCCTCAGTTTGGTGTAACGCTGTCTTGCGTGGCGATATGTTCTATATTCGGATCGGCGATCGCACGAATATCCAGGACAACTGTGTCGTTCACACGCGCACCGGCTCACATCCGACCGTTCTCGAAGACGAAGTGACGGTGGGCCACAGTGTGACGTTGCACGGCTGTTACGTCGAACGTGGAGCGCTGATTGGTATCGGTTCGATTGTGCTGGATGACGCGCGCGTGGGCCAGCAAGCGTTAATCGCCGCCGGCTCATTGATTTCGCCCGGTACCATTATTCCACCGCGCTCTTTGGTCATGGGAATTCCAGCACGAGTTAAACGTCCGCTCACCGATGAGGAAGTAGCAGGGCTTAACGGTTACTGGCAGAACTACGTAGCGTATGTTCCCAAATACAAGAGTGAGCCCCAGTAAGTTGCCGGGCACCCGTTACAGGGGCAATCCGCGGAGTCTTGTTAGAGAATGGAATTCAGATCGATAACTCCAGAAGATTATGAAATCGTACGTCAGTTTCTGGCGGAAGCAGGGTGGCAGCATCGAGTCAGCAGTCGTGAACAGTTTCGAAGAATGATCGAAAATACGGATCGCACCGTGGTTGCCTGGGATGATTCACGGATTGTGGGCTTCGCCAGAGCTTTATGTGATGAGGTATCGAATGGATATATCTCGATGGTAGCGGTTGCCGAGGAGCGCCGCGGGCAGGGCATCGGACGACGACTCGTTGCGTCTCTAATGGGTGATGATCTCAAGATCACCTGGGTCTTGCGTGCGGGGCGAGGAAGTGAAGGGTTCTGGGAAAAGATGGGGTTCAAAGAATCGGAAATGGCGATGGAACGAGTGAGAACTCTGACTTAGGATCAGCACCTCATCTTGGCGGGCCAGGTCGTGAAAAACGAAGGTTGGGCCTGAAACTGAACGTTACGTGAAACACCAGGAAATAGAGAAAATAGTTGTAGTCTAAGAAATAGCGCAGCACGCCCGGACCTCCCAATCTGTAGAACCAAAGTACTCCAGCAGCCGAAATTAGGTTCAGAACAATCACTATGGCCGTAAAGTGTGGCTTGCTG
>DATBRN010000154.1:0-46953 GCA_036560225.1 Pyrinomonadaceae bacterium
GAAGAGCGTTGTCAATGCGATCTGACCTTCAAGCCGGGCCAGCGGAGCACCGATGCAGAAGTGTGCACCCTGTCCAAAAGAGACGTGCTTATTTGGCTGCCGTGTGATGTCGAACGTTTCCGGATCGGGAAACTGAGTTTCATCGTGATTAGCCGACCCCAGCACGGCGAGCACGACCTCGCCCTGCGAAATCTTCACTGAATCAATTACTAAATCCTCTCGTGCAAAGCGTTGCGACGCCATGTCGAGCGGACTGGTGTAGCGTAGCAGTTCCTCAACTGCCGACGACGCAAGCGTCGGATCTTGGAGTAGCAGTTCGCGCTGCCGTGGATGCTCGAGCAGTGTTAGCGCACCACTCCCAATCAGGTTAACTGTTGTTTCGTAGCCGGCAACCAGAAGCAACGCAATGGTCCCGATCAGTTCCTTTTCACTCAGTTTGTCGCCTGCTTCTTCGGCCTGGACCAGCGCCGTGATCAGATCGTCACGCGGATCACGACGGCGCTCGTTAACCAGCCTTCGAATACGACTGATTAGAAGTCTTTGGTCCGGCCAGGAGCGAATGACGCCGACCACATTGGCCGCCGAAAAAGTGCTGCGCGAGAGACTGTGCAAGCGGTTACGAATCTCAGGCGGTATGCCCAGTAGTTCACTGATGACCGTAAGCGGAAGTGGTAACGCGTAGCCGCTCATAAGGTCCATGCCGCCATTCATAGCTCGTTGATCCAGCAAATCGTCGCAGACGCTTTGAATATGTGAACGGAGTTTCTCAATCAAATGTGGGGTGAAGGCCTTGTGCACCAGAGTGCGCAACCGGATGTGGTCCGGCCCATCCTGATTGAGCATGTGTTGCGTGATCGCGCCGCCAAAGCGATGCAACCAGCGTGTTACCGGCAGCCAGTCTTTCAGAAGGCGCTCATCCTTCAGCGCGGCAAACACGTCCGCGTAACGAGTTACCAGCCAGGTAGGTTGGCCGAGCAGCTTCGTAGGACACACTGGCACTTCGGCCCGCATGCGCGCATAAAATGGGTACGGGTTGGCCTTGAACTTCGGGCGGGCTAGATCAGTGGCCCTGATTTGATCCATGTCGGATCCGGTTCAAGCACGAGAATACAAGTTGATGATGCGCTCGATTGCGCGGCGACAAACCGCGCAGAAATGGTTGCTACGCGAAAACATGATGCAGTCTATTTCGGGCCGGTAGTAGCCCTTCGATTCGTAGATGGCTCCCTCAAAGGCGCCGACCTTGCCTGCGTACTTTTCGCGTGCAAACATCTCTTGCTCAAACTTCAATTCCTCGCGAAAGAGTCCTTCCATTTCGGTTTCCGGTCGCTTCGCTTTGCGAAGCTGTGCCCTTCGCTTTTGAATCTCTCGAGAATGATTTTCAAACGCTTCCTTGTTCCATGGCGTGGGAATTGGCGTTCCGGGCGAGACGAGATCCGCCCATTTCAGCCTGGCTGGATCTAACAGCGCCGTGGCATTTGGTTCCCACGGCTCGACGCGCTCAGGTGGGTTCGTGTAAGCGACTGAGGAAGTGTAGTACTCGTCAGCAAGACCAGCGAAGTGATGACCAAACTCATGAACGAAGACGTAGTTTGAGAAAGCGTTGTCAGAAGCTACGGTGCTGTAAAGGTTGAAAATTCCACCGCCGCCGTACGTACGATTGTTTGCGAGTATCTCGATGAACTCGTAGGGAGCAAACTGCGCGACCCTGCGAAGAGCATGATTATCAAAGGTCAATACGTAGCGTTCGGAACCAAATGCGTCGTAGGTCGCCCCCAGAGGCGAGGCGCGGTAGGTTCCGGTCGAGGGACGCGAGATGCCAGTCTCTGCTGCTGGTGGGCATAGCGCCCACACATTGAAGTCACGTCTGTGTTCCTTGAATGGAGAGGTCGCGAAGAGTACTTCAGTTAACCGGCGCGCATCCCGTTCAAACTTCTTCAGCTCCCTTGCAGTATAGCCGTCGCCGAGAATTACAAAATCAACCTTGGTGGCCGAGTCGCCCATCTTTTGTATCGCGATTAAGGGCGCCGGCGCCGATGTCTGCGATCGATCGACAAAAATATCGTTGGGATCGAGGGAGAATGTCCAAACTTCCCGCCAAGCATTTTTCGCGTCTCTTTTTTTCAACACCATATCGACCCGCGCCTGCGGTGCGGGAAAACGCAGCGATTCGCTAAACGTGCGCATCATCGTCGCGGCTTCGGCGGTCGTCTCCCACTCGCCGTAGATCGAAGCGAAACCTCGTGAGTACAGAACGCGCTTTGTCTGCCGGTCATGAACTTCAAAGAAGTATTTGCCTAAGTTCGTGTCGTCGATGGTCTTGTCCATATCACCAGGCCAGGGAAGTGGCTCGATGACGACGTGGTCTAGACTAAATACTTCCTGCTTCGAATTGCCGGTGTGGTAATAATCCAAGCGCATTGTTGGTGGCGCGGCTGCGGCGACAATCGAAAGCGCCAGCAGCAGAGCGGCGGCAAGCAACAGATTCGAAATTCTATTGGTCATGTCGCAAACATAAACCAAAAGAGGCGTTATACAAAAGGCGCAGGGTGTGGTGTTGGGTCGGTTTGGAACAACAGGCGTTACAGAACCAAAGGCGGATACTGGAGTCAACTCTGTACTAAGTAGCTGCTATTAGGCTTCATATTGAGGTTGAGTTGAGCGTAGGATTCACGCTAGCGCCATCTGTCGTGGTCCTGCTGCTCGCTGAGAAGTGCCTTGAGTCGTTCGCGATCCGAATCCGACATTTTTGTGAACCGTACTCCGAAGCCCGTTCGTGGTAGTTCGTATATCACCTGCCCCTGGACATCCATCCACTCTCCGTCCGGCGGCAGCAATTTGAAGTCAATTGTCTCGCCCACGGGCGCGTGCGCCAGTGTGTCAACAAAACATCCGCCTTCACTGATGTCGGTGGTGCGTGCACCAGAGGAGCGAGTCCCGCCTTCCCAGCGTACTTCGACGACGACGGGCAGACGCTCATGCTTTCTCTTTTCATCAGTCATCGCCACCTCCATCTGAATGACCTAGCGTCTAGCACCGTCGTGGTGTCGCCCTCGTTTCGGAAAGCGTCGCAGTCATGCCTTCAAGCTGGAGCACCGGCGTAGGATGAAAATAATACTCCACCATCGAACGAGCACAAGTGCTTTTGTCAGTTACCTATCGAGAACGGTGAACCACTGAGGCTGAGCAAATCGATACAAAACCGTGAGCGGTTCAACCGGAATCACACACTCAACCTTGCCTGGACCTCTCAAGTACGGAACCGTGAGCGGTAGCGACCGGATGCTACACACAACTTTACCTAAACCCACTCAACTTAAGTGGGACTACTCAACTACAACGCTCCAAGGGAAGCCGCCCAATCCCAATCACTTATCGAGCTTTACAACTAGTGACGAAGTGATTGAAACAAATGAACAGTCGAGAAAGAAGTATCTGATTGCAACCGCGCACGTTACATAGTTGAGTAGCTTAGCAAGGGTTGAGTGTGGCATCCCGGTCGCTACCGCTCACGGTTCCGTACTTCAGAGGTCCAGGCAAAGTTGAGTGTAGGATCCGGTCGCTACTGCTTCCGGTTCTGTAGTTGAGTGATCCAGGCAAGGTTGTGTGTAGCATCCGGTCGCTACCGCTCGCGGTTCTGTAGTTGAGTGGTCCAGGCAAGATTGAGTGTGGCATCCGGTCGCTACTGCTTCCGGTTCCGTACTTGAGTGGTCCAGGCAAGGTTGAGTGTGGCATCCGGTCGCTACCGCTCACGGTTCTGTAGTTGAGTGGCTCAGCTTAGGTTGAGGACAGGATCGAGTCGCTGCTGATTCCGTAGTTGAATGTTTTAGGTAAAGTTGAGTGGAAGCATCCGGTCGCTACCGCTCACGGTTCCGTAGTTGAGTGATCCAAACAAGGTTGAGTGTGGCATCCGGTCGCTACCGCTCGCGGTTCCGTAAACCGACCAGTCTGTCGTCGCCCACTCACCAGTCTGCCAGTCTGGTCCCCGCGTGATATACTGCTTTGCTTGTCTAAACCAAAGTGCTGCATGAGATTACAGCTTGGAAAACGTCGGAGAGTTGAGTAACGAGCGAAGGTGAGTGTCTTAGAGATCATTCCACTCGGCGGTATCGGCGAGTTTGGAATGAATTGCATGGCTGTGCGTTACGCGGATGAGATGCTCATCCTTGACGCCGGCATGGGATTTCCCGAAGAGAACGCTTACGGCGTCGACGTTTGCATTCCCGACTTCGATTTCCTTGAAGAGTATCGCGACAACATTACAGCCATTATCCTCACGCATGGTCACGAAGACCACCTTGGGGCATTGCCCTACATCCTGAAGAAATTTAACGTTCCTGTTTACTGTTCGCACTTCACGGCAGGTCTTGCTGAAAGCAAATTGCAAGAACACGACTTGCTCGGAGACATTCTGTTGCACCGCGTTGAGCCTCGAGAGGTGATTGATCTCGGTGTCTTTACTCTGGAGTTCATTAGGGTTTCTCATTCCCTGGTTGATTGTTTCTCGCTCGCTATAAAGACGCCGGTGGGCACAATCATTCATACGGGCGACTACAAGGTTGACGAAACGCCGGTGATTGGCGAGCCGATCGACTTGCGTTCGTTCAGACGTTATGGGCAGGAAGGCGTGCTTGCGCTGCTGTCGGACTCCACAAACGCAACTGTACCGGGCCGCACTCCGTCCGAACGTGCGGTCATACCAGCCTTTGAGGAAATCTTTAGCGAGGCGCCCGGACGTATTGTCGTTGCGGCGTTTGCTTCATCGATTCACCGTCTCCAGATCGTGCTGGATATAGCGCAGCAATTCAACCGTAAAGTCTGTGTGCTGGGCCGGTCGATGCAGAAGAACGTTGAGATTGCCGATCGCCTGGGTTACCTGGACATTCCCGATGGTCTGCTAATACCGCTTCACGACGCAAAGCTCAAGCGCAACCATGAGATTGTGTTTCTTGTGACCGGTTCACAGGGCGAAGCGCGCGCGGCACTTTCCCAGATGGCATCGCAAAGCTACAAGGGACTAACGATCGACGAGGGCGATACGGTGGTGCTTTCAGCACGCATCATCCCTGGGAACGAGCGCTTGATTTCGCGAATGATCGGGATGATTTATAAGCGCGGCGCGAATATTATCGAAGAGAAGCGTCGGCTGGTGCACGTCAGCGGCCACGCGTCTCAGGAAGACATTCGCATCATGACCGAAGCGGTGCGGCCGAAATTTGTTGTGCCGATACACGGCGAGTATCGCATGTTGTTTCGCCACAAAGAATTTGTGAAAAACCATCTGGGCTACGCGGAAGAGAACATAATCCTGATTGAAAACGGCGACGTGCTCGAGCTTGATGGCGAACGGGCGGCAGTGGTTGAGAAGCGCGAGGTGCCGCGTACATTTATTGACGAGACCGGGTTTGAAGAAATAACGAGCGAAACCGTCCGTCAGCGCCGGCAGATGGCTTACGAAGGGTTGGTAACTCTAATAGTCACTGTTGATGCGGAAACTGGCGAAGTTCAGGGCGAACCGGAGATTGTTGCGCGCGGCGTGCGTGGGTTTGATTCGTCAAACGGCTCGTTGAAGGATGCGCGGCGCATAGTTGCTGCTGCCATCGCCGGCGCTTCGCGTCAGACGCTCGAGGACGAGAGTCTTCTGAAAGAACACCTGCGCCTGGAACTGAAGCGATTCATCCAGAAACTCACCGGGGCAAGGCCCGTGATCATGCCGGTAGTGGTCCAAATCTAGTTTCGAGTTCCGAGTTTTGAGTTCCGAGTTATTGGACTTTCGGGATGTGATTCTCATTGACGTCTGAAGATCGTGAATCCGTATTTTTAAATCGGAACTCGAAACTCGAAACTCGAAACTCGAAACTGCTTTAATGAGTTACTGGACCAACAAGGTTGTAATGATCACCGGTGCGTCATCCGGCATTGGGCGCGGTATGGCAGTTGAGATCGCAGGTCGCGGCGGCAAGTTAGGACTGGTAGCAAGGCGGGTCGAGATCATTGAAGAGGTTATCCGAGAGATCGAGGCCGTCGGCGGGAAGGCAGTAGCCCTGCCGGCTGACGTGCAGGACGCAAACTCAATTTCCGCCGCGGCGGATAAGTTACGCGCTACCTTTGGCCCAATCGATGTGCTTATTGCCAATGCGGGAATAGGACCAACCAGAGACGCTGCGAACTTCAGCGCCCAGGAAGTTTCCGACGTCATGAGTGTCAACGTCATTGGCGCGTCGAATAGCGTCGCAGCAGTTATTTCCGAAATGGTTGCTAAGGGAAGCGGCCACCTGGTAGCAATATCGAGTCTGGCGGCTTACCGCGGTGTGCCAAAATCGGCCGCCTACTGCGGCAGCAAGGCCGCGGTTTCAGCGTTCTTCGAGAGCCTGCGATTGGACCTGGAGCCAAGAGGAATCGATGTCACAATTATTCACCCTGGGTTTATTAAGACTCCATTGACCGAGGGACGAGGCGCAAAGATGCCTTACCTGATGGAGTTGGATGACGCAGTAAGTAAGATGGTGCGGGCAATTGAAAAACGGCGGAAGCGATATTCGTTTCCATGGCAGCTTGCAATGATTGTGCGCGCCGGCATGCTGATGCCGATCTGGATGTACGACAGAATTGCACGCGCGAATTCGTTTCGTGAATAACTAACGGTCTTTATTAGATGTCCATCTTACAAGCCATCATCCTTGGCATTGTCCAGGGGCTCACCGAATTCATTCCCATTAGCTCCACCGCCCATCTAGTCTTCGCATCACGCATGGTTGGTCTTTTTAACGGTGTGGAAGCTACGCTCAAAGCTGAGCAGACTACTGCTGTCATCGCTGTTGTTCAGCTGGGAACGCTTTTGGCGGTTCTCGTCTATTTTGCGCGAGACATTATCAACATCACGCGGGCGTTTGTGCGTGACCACATGGCGTTGCTAAGTGGTAAGAGAGTGCCGGTTGAGAGTCCCATGTCAGCCGGGCTGACCGGCGACGGACCAGCATCTGCTAAGGACCATCAGCGGGACGAAGTCACTCAAGACCCGTCGCCCGGCGCGAGACCGCGACTTTCGCAGGACGCGTGGCTCGGGTGGCTGGTTATTATTGGCTCCATTCCAGTGGCCGTTGTTGGATTGTTATTCAAACGCCACATCGAAGGAACGTTCACAAAAAATCTCTGGATAATCGCAACGATGATGATCGTGGTGGCGATTTTGCTGTTGCTGGCGGAATTGGTGGGAAAGCGAAATCGGTCTATCACAAACTTGAAAATTGGGGATGCGTTGGCCGTTGGCTTTGCTCAGGTGCTGGCGTTGGTTCCGGGCTCGAGTCGTTCGGGCTCGACCATCATGGCCGGGCTATTTGCTGGTCAGACCAGGGAAACGGCTGCAAGGTTTTCATTCTTACTCTCAATTCCGGCAATCGCCGCCAGCGGCGTTCTTGAACTTAAGGAAGCAATCCACAAACTTCCAGACGGTAGTACCTTGCCACTGATTGTGGCGACAATTGTTTCCGGCATCGTTGGCTACGCCTCGATTTGGTTTCTGCTGCGATTTTTGCGAACGCACTCCACCGGAATCTTTATCATT
This sequence comes from Pyrinomonadaceae bacterium, assembly GCA_036560225.1. Taxonomy (GTDB): domain Bacteria; phylum Acidobacteriota; class Blastocatellia; order Pyrinomonadales; family Pyrinomonadaceae; genus PSRF01. The sequence goes on from DATBRN010000154.1 coordinate 7,565, forward strand.
TACCGACTGGTGGTCGGAGCAGCAATTATGTTTGCTTTGGTTGGTGGTTACATCTCGGCCAATGCCGGTTAGGGTCAGAGGACAGAAGTCAGAGGTCAGAGGTCAGAGATCAGACTTCAGAGCCCCGCCATTAGCTCCGGAGGAGCCGGATGTTTATAGATAAAGAACAAGGAGCGAACTGGCGCTCCAGGGGAGCGCAATGTTCCTGGCGATCATAGGCAACATTCCCCTGTCGCGCCCCTTGGAGCGGAATGATCATTGGAGGTTCTGATAACGATACTTTTTAGTGCTATTTAGAGAGAAAAACATAACCGCATCCAGGACCCACTAACTCTTCTGGAAATACGCGGCACGACTTCCAGAATAAAATTACTAACAAAAAACCTCAGCTTCAGCTAAACTGTCTCTGCCCTGCCTCCCGACTCCCGCTACTGGGTCGTTCTCATTCAATGCAAAAAAGGTGGTAAGTTGGTTATGACTGAAGGAAACTCCCAAAGCCCCACTGCGCCCTCGCAACGTCCACGCAGTCCGCGGGTCCCGGTAGAGTTTGCGCTGGCAGTAACAGGTAAGACGCCCGGCGGTGATCCATTCAGTATTCAGGCCCAGGCAATCAAAATCAGCCGAGGTGGGGCCACGATTGTGCTAGAGGCCGAGGTTGCGATGGGATCTGTCGTGAAGCTAACACCTCCATTTGGACGAGAGCTTAACGCTGAAGTCAATGGAGTCTGGACAGACCCAATTGATGGTCGCAGGCGTATTGGTGTTAAACTGCTCGACGAAGATGGTTGGTTTGCCGAATAGGTGTTTGCCGTATAGATTTACCGGTTGCTCCGGCGATTGATGAACCTCACATGAACACCAAGCGTTGGATTGTGCGGGGACAAGACACTGAACGTGTCGCCTCGTTCGCTCACGTTTTGAGTGTCTCTCCTACGGTTGCTGCGCTTCTCAGCTTACGCGGTCGCAGCGACGAGCAATCCGCCAAAAATTTTCTTCAACCCTCCTACGATCAACTGCAAGACCCCATCTTGTGCCTGGCATGAGCGAAGCTGCACCTCGTTTGCAGAGGGCAATAGATTGGACGTTCGAGCGTTACGGCGCCTGGACACCTCGTCAAGTTTTCTTAGCCCGCAACTTGTGCATCGTCGCGGAACCACGTTTAATTGGTCAGTTGTCAGGTGGTCAGCGGTCAGGGGGTCAGTTGGCCACTGTTCGCGGAAAGAGGTAGCCACGGACCCCGGACAGCGGACAACGAAGAACAAACAACTGACAACTGACAACTGACAACTGACAACTGACAACTGACAACTGACAACTGACAACGAACAACGAACAACGAACAAACCGACAACAAACTAACCATGCAGGAGATCACCAAAAAGAGGGCTATTGCTATTGGCTGGCGGGCACGCGCTCCACTGGTCGCACGCGCGGCAGCTTTGTTGGTGCTTGCTGCCGCCATAGTCTTCGTCGCAATCTCCTATTATCGTCTGCGCAACAATGTCCCGTTTCGCCTCAAATCAGAGACGCCCGAGCTCTCCAAGGAGATCAAAGGAATTGTTGAAGGTTACGAACAACGTTTGATGAAAGACGACCGCTTGCATTTGTGGTTGCGAGCAGCACGCGATATTACTTTTACCGACGATCATCATGAACTCGAGCAGGTTAATCTCGCGGTCTACCCTCCCGAAGGTGACAAGCCGGACCAGATTTCGGCGAACAAGGCGATCTACGATCCCAGGCAGTCTGTCATTACATTTCTCGGCAATGTTAAGGTTGAAACAAAGGACGGATTAAAAGTTAATACGGAATCGATTGCTTACGATCAGAATAGCGAGGTCGCGCAAACGGAGGCACCGGTCTCTTTTGATCGTGAAAACGTTTCGGGGCATTCGACCGGAGCAATTGTTTTTGCCAAAAGTAAGAAACTGGATTTGAAGAGAGACGTTGAAATCACAGTCGCACCAGAAGCTCTGAAGGATGCGAAAGTCAAGCCATCTTCAACACGGTCGCAGCCAGTGACAATTCGTTCGGCGCGAGCATCGTTTCAACAAGAAACGATGAGCCTCAACTTCGATGGTGGCGCAACAGCCGAACAGGGTCGCGACATAATGAGCGGTGACATTCTCTATGGCAAGTTAAATGAGCAAAAGCGTCTGCAAAAGCTAGAGGTCAGGGGAAACGCTTATCTGCGTTCCATGGAGGAAGGGCGATCGGCGGAAGTTCACTCGACTAACATGGACTTCTTTTTGGACAAAGATCAGCACCTTGAGCGCGCGGTCGCAATGGAGAATGCGGGCGGGAAAACCCTGGACGCTGATTCGGAGCTGCAAATCACGGGCGCAAACTTGATTGAAGTCTTTTTTCAGGTCCAGGCCGACCGCAGTCTTCTCAAACAAATGCGCACCGAAGGCCGCTCGGTAATCAATCTTTCCGCCCCCAAGTCAAAGGCAAACGATCCTCGCGCTGCGAATAAACGCCTGACGGCTGACGCTGTAAAACTGACTTGGCGCGTTACCGGTCGTGACCTGGACAAAGCCGAAGCCGTAGGTAACGCGGAATTATTCGTCGATCCCGTGATCAAGAACGCCAAAGCCGACAAGAAAACTTTGACAGCGCCCCGAATTGATTGCGATTTCTTCGAAACGGGAAACCTCGCGCGCACCTTTACTGCCACCGGGGGCGCCAAGACTGTGATCGAACCAGTGCAGAAGGTTGAAGACCGAGGCATTCGCACTCTTACTTCGCAGAAGATGACAGCCATCTTCGCAAAGGATACCCAGGATATTGATCGCCTCGATGCGCAGGGAGAAGCGAAGTTTAATGAGAACGACCGCAACGGGGTGGCGGCTAACATGTCTTACATGGCTGCCGATAACACTGTGCGTCTGCGCGGCGGCGATCCGACCGTTTGGGATTCACGCGCCCGCACAAAGGGTGTCGAGCTGGATTCCGACTTGACTAACAAGGTCTCGTATAGCCGCGGTAAGACGGCTACGACATATTACAGCCAGGAGCAGACCAATGGCGCCACGCCATTTTCTAAGGTTAAGAGTCCGGTATATGTCGTGAGCGACAGAGGCGAGTTCTATAGCGACAGCGGCGTAGCAATTTACACTGGGAACGCCCGCGCCTGGCAGGACGACAATTTTGTGCGTGGTGACAAACTAACAATCTACGTAAATGAAAAACGGATGGACACCAATGGGCACGTGCAGAGCGAGATCTACAACGCGCGCCGTCGAGTAGAAGGGGCCAGCAGCACCGTGCCGGTGTTTGCTACTGCCGACTCGATGGCCTATTCGGATGTAAATCGCACGCTGCACTATGAAGGCAACGTTGATATTCGTCAGGGAACCGATCGCCTCACAAGCGCCGTAGCTGACGTTTACCTATTTAAGGAATCGAGCGAGGTTGAAAAGACAATTGCGCAACGAAACGTAGTATTGACGCAGCCGAATAGAAAAGGCACAGGCGATTGGGTGCAGTATACGAGCACCGACGAGGTTGCGGTGCTGAAAGGCAATCCTGCGAGGGTTGAAGACGCGGAGAAGGGAAGCACGGAGGGTGGCCGTTTGACGGTCTATATGCGAGACGGTAGAGTGATCGCAGATGACGTGAGAGGTCCCCAATCTCCGGGACGCGTAAGGTCGGTACATAAAGTCAAGAAGCAGTAGTTTGGAAGAAAGCAGTTGACCCCTATAGCAGATGTCATGAGCATCCAGGCTGAAGGTGTTGAGATCGCGGAGCATCGCAACGAGAAATTAGTTGCCGAAAGTTCTCGTGCGAAACGCCAGTCAGCGCAGGTTCCTTCGACCTCCGCGCTTGCAGCATTTCATCTCGAAAAGAGTTACGGTAAGCGCCGCGTAGTAGATGATGTCAGTCTCCACGTTGAGAGGGGCGAGGTTGTCGGGCTGCTCGGCGCAAATGGTGCAGGCAAAACTACCACGTTCTATATGATGGTGGGTCTTGAGCGTCCCGAGGCGGGAATTGTGAGCCTCGGTGATCGTGATGTGACCAGGCTGCCGATGTACCTTAGAGCGCGTTTGGGGCTGGGTTATCTCCCGCAGGAACCCTCTATCTTTCGCAAGATGACCGCGGCGCAAAATATTCTAGCCGTGCTTGAGACTATGGGCCTACGCCGGCGAGAGCGCCTCACCCGGCTGGAAGAGTTGTTGGAAGAATTTGGTATTGCCCACGTTCGTAATACGCGCGGCGACGCTCTTTCGGGCGGCGAGAGAAGAAGGACCGAAATCGCACGCGCGCTCGCCACCGAACCACAGTACATACTACTTGACGAGCCTTTCGCTGGAATTGATCCTAAAGCTGTTGATGACATTCAAAATGTCATACTTTATTTACGCAATCGTAGCATCGGGATCTTAGTTACCGACCACAATGTTAGGGAAACGCTGGGCGTTACGGACCGGGCTTACATAATGGCCGACGGCCGGATTTTCCGCTCCGGCGCTCCGCGTGACTTGACAGAAGATGCTGAAGTGCGGCGGCTTTATCTTGGGGAAAAATTCCGCATGTAATCCGCATGTTAAAATGCGGAGGCGAATCTGGCGCGCGCAAATACACTCGAATCGAGTATAATCCCCCTACGCGCTAAGGCGCGAAAATATCCAATACAAGTGCTCATTTGGCCTGAGGAATGTCTCTTAAATTAACTACCAGCCTCTCTCAACGCCTGGTGCTAACGCCGCAGTTGCGGCAGCGCATCGAGATGTTGCAGATGACTACTCTCGAGCTGACTGATCTGATTCAGCAGCAGATTCTCGAGAACCCAGTTCTTGAAGAGGTTGCGACGCAGGAAGAGGTTGGTGAGCTCGCGGAAAAGATTCTCGACCACCTGGCCAGCGCTGATCCTGGTTCTGTTCCTGATCATCCACCGACGGAAGCGGCTGAGCATGAACTTGGGGCGCCTTCTTCCAACGGATCGGGTGAACTCGATAGCCTCTCTTCTGTCTATGGGGAAGGTGAAGGTGAAAGTGAAGTCCACGAGGGGGTTGGTGATCTCAATGAAGAATCTGTTGGCGACGACACCGTAGGTGAGACTGCGCGCGATGCCTTCGAGGAGATCGATTTCGGCAGGGAGTTTCAGGACTATCTCGACCCTGGATATAAGACTCAGGAAATCGAATATAAAGAAGACGCCCCCACCTTTGAACAGTTTCTGACAAAAGCCCCTTCGCTTGCTGATCACCTCGAGTGGCAACTTCATATGAGCCCGATTGAGGGGGAGGTCTGCGACACCGCAATTAATGTTATCGGAAATCTCGATGCTGATGGCAGGTTGAAGGCCACCAATGAAGAGATTGCCGCAATGGGTGGTTGGACCGTGGAGACGGTGGAACAAGCGAGGCAGGCCGTCATGCATCTGGACCCGATAGGCTGCGGCGCCCGCGATGTCAGGGAATGTTTGCTCGTGCAACTGGAAGTAAAGGGCGAGAGTGATCGCCTCGCGTCGACGCTTATCAGCGAGCACTTCGCGGACCTGCAGCAACACAAATTGCCGCACCTGGCGAAACAGATCGGCAGCGACGTAGATACACTGCTAAACGAGTTGCAGTTCATTCGCACGCTTGATCCTTATCCCGGAAGACGCTACTCCTCCGAAGAGCCAGTACTTATTTCTCCGGAAATCTACATTGAAAAACTTGATGAGGACGACAAAGAATACGTCATTTATTTTGCGGATGATGGCAGCCCTCGGCTTCGCGTCAGCCAGCAGTATCAACAGATGCTCGGCAAGTCAGACGTGAGTAATGAGACCAAGAGTTTTATTCGGGAGAAGATGCGCTCGGCGGTTGACTTGCTGCGCAACATCGAGCACCGTCGCCAAACTATTTACAAGGTAGTGGAGTCGATCGTGCATCGGCAAGAGGAGTTTCTCGACAAGGGTGTTCAGTACATCAAGCCGATGATGCTGAAGGATATCGCTGAAGACATTGGTATGCATCTCTCGACGGTATCCCGTGTAGTTAACCGAAAGTATGCGCATACGCCGCAAGGTGTTATCGAGCTCCGCCGCTTTTTCACTGAAGGCATGATGAATGAGGACGGCGAAGAGATTTCGACTCGAATTATTAAGTTGAAGATAAAGAAGCTTATTGAAGAAGAAGATCCGCACAACCCGATTACCGATGATCAGGTGGTAAAGATCTTGATCAAGGATGGAATAAAATTATCGCGCCGGACGGTCGCCAAGTATCGCGACCAGATGAGTATTCCCGGCTCGCGGGAGCGTCGTGCCGTAGTTTGAGTTTGAGCTGTAGGCGCCTCAAGAGGTGCGCGCCTGGCTGGGTGGAAACAAGTGTCCACCTCCCGACGCCCAAATAGGTTTCGCCCCCTCAAGTTTTTGTAACTCGCCAAACGAGTTCGCAGTTTGGCAAGCATTACTCTATTTATCGGGGTGAGAAGGGAATCGCAGTCATGAGGTTTGAGTACACTGGTCGTCACGTTGAAGTCTCTCCTGCCATTCGTGAGCACGTCGAAGATAACTTTAAGAAACTTGGCCATATCTTTAACGGCAAACAACCCGCCGTGCACGTGATTATCACCGTGGAAAAGAACCGCCATATCGGTGAAGTAGTGGTCCATTGGCGCGATCACACTTTGACAGCCAAAGATGTCAACGCCGATATGTATCTGGCTTTGACCCGCGCGATCGAGAAAGTTGAAAAACAGGCGCTCAAACTCAAGAAAAAGATTATCGATCGAAAGCAGGGGGCAAAGCGGACCGCCGTCGTGGCGCCGACGCCTGATGAGCAATTGGAGGCCATGCCGCGTCCACCCAGGATCATCAACGCGCGTCGTTATTCAATAAAGCCGATGACTGCCGAAGAAGCTGCGCTGCAAGTGTCTTCAGAAACGGATCAATTTATTGTTTTTAGGGACGCCGACACGCAGCGTATCGGAGTGTTGTACAAGCGCAAGGACGGAAACTTTGGATTGATCGAACCCTGATTCAGATTGTCACGATCCTTCTGCTTGACCCAACTCCAGGGCAGGCAGACGCGGTGAGGTAAGGCGAGAAATTACAATCCCCACAGTACAAACAGTTGGTCATACTGTTCCGATCTTTTTCACCTTCCGTACGTGCGCACAAGCCTTTCGATGAAACAGAAGACAGAGAGGAAACCGGAGAAGACCGATGCGGCTCCTGACATCGTTGTTATAACCGGATTAAGCGGTTCGGGAATGTCTTCTGCAACTAATGCCTTCGAAGATCTCGGATACTTCTGCATAGACAACCTGCCAATTACGATGTTGCCGACGTTCGCGCGTCTCGTCACTGCGGACAAGAGCGACAAGGGAATTGAGCGGGCTGCGCTCGTCATCGACATCCGGGAAGGTAGTTTTCTGGCAGACTTTGGCGAACAGCTCGCAGCATTGCGGGCGGCAGGGCTGAAGGTCTATGTACTTTTTCTTGAAGCCTCAGACGATGTGTTACAGCATCGTTTTAGCGAGACGCGGCGACCTCATCCGGCTGACAAGGGACAAACCTTATTGCAGGCGATCAGCGCAGAACGGGCGGCCATGTCGCGCGTACGTGCCCTTGCCGATCAGATCATCGATACCTCAGAACACACCGTTCACACGCTTCGCAGGCACCTTCTGGAAAGATTTAGTCCCGACCGCCAGGGCGGTCCAATGCGCGTTCAGGTCCTGAGCTTTGGTCACAAATATGGAAATCCAGGAGATCTGGAACTCCTGTTTGACGTCCGGCACCTGCCCAACCCCCACTTCGTGCCCGAGTTAAAACCGCTCTCTGGTCACGATAAGCGTGTCGTGAAATACTTGAGAGCGCAACCGGAAGTCGAGGAAACGTTGAACCGTTTCGGTGATTTGCTCGACTATCTTTTGCCCCAATACAAACGCGAAGGAAAATCCTATGTGACTGTTGGTATCGGCTGCACCGGCGGGCGACACCGCTCCGTGATGGTGGCAAACGCCATTGGAAGAAGACTCCGGCGTTCTGGTTTCGATGCTTACGTGGTCCACCGCGACGTCAGAAAATCAAACCGGCACCGTTTAGGAAATATTCATGAATAGCTTTATCCATAGATTCATCCTGCTGAACAGGGATTCTGGTAATAAAATAGACTGCCTGGATTCTCTTAAACTTCTTCTTCAGACCGGTTCTGAAGACGTTGCTCAGCGGCTTATTTGAGGAGGCTGATTCAATGAGCAGCAATCCACAGCAGAACTCTCCGGCTGAGGAAACGCGCCGTATTGCAGGTGTGATTGTGACTCACGGCCATCTGGCGGGTGAGCTGTTGGCAGCTGCTGAAATGATTGTTGGTCCAATTTCATTCATTACCGCCGTTTCGATTGGGTGGCATGATGACGTTGATGCGGCGCGTGATGAAGTGCAACGCGCCATCACCCGCGTGTCGCAAGGCGCCGGTGTGTTGCTGCTGACTGACATGTTTGGCGGAACGCCCACCAATATTGCGTCGATGTTTTTGGAAGATGGCAATGTTGAGGTAGTGACGGGTGTCAACCTGCCAATGGTCATCAAGCTCGCCAGCCAAACAACCAGCGGTTCCCTCACTGAAACCGCTCGCCGCGTTTGTGATCTCGGGCGCCAGGGAATCTATCTTGCCGGCGATTTGCTCGCCCCGCCTGACAAAAGCAGCGCAAAACAATGATCGAGCGCACTCTTCTCATTAAGGCTCGTCTTGGTCTACACGCGAGAGCGGCGGCGAAGCTCGTGCGCGCGGCAAGCAGCTTTCAGAGCCAGGTACGGTTGCGGCGTCTTGATGGAAGTGCCAGCGCTGATGCCAAGTCGATTCTTAGCGTTTTAATGCTTGCTGCCGGTTGCGGCACGGAGTTGCAGGCCAGCGCCGAAGGAATTGATGAGGAGGCCGCCATGGATGCCGTCGCTCAGCTTTTTGCTGACGGTTTTGGCGAAATGGAGCCGGAGTCGTCGCTATGAGTGAACAACCTCACGAGATACGTTGCAAAGGTCTGGGCGTGTCCGATGGCATCGTTATTGGCCACGTCTTGCGAATGCAGGAGGGGACGGAGCATGTCTATCATTGGAGAATAAGCGATGCTGATTTGCAGGCTGAGCGGCTTCGTTTCCGCGCGGCTGTCGATCTGGCGAGCCGGCAAGTGCGGGCCATAAAGGAACAAGCAGAAGAACGGTTTGGTAAAGACCACGCTTACATTTTTGAGGCTCATCTGCTGTTGCTCGAGGACCAGAAACTGATTGGTGACATTGAACGCTATATAACGGACCGGCACACAAATGCTGAATGGGCAGTGAAGGTGATTGGCGATAGTCTTCTGTACCTTTATTCGCAGGTCAAAGATGATTACCTTCGCGAGCGTGGTTCGGACATTGAGGACGTAATGAGAAGGCTGTTAGTGGCGTTAAGCGGCGCCCAGCCGAGTAATCGCCAGCTTTCCGAGGATGCTGTGATTGTTTCCCAGGATCTATTGCCTTCAGTCGTGGCAGAATTGGATCTCGAACACGCCCGGGCGCTTGCAACAGACACGGGAGGTTGGACCTCGCATACGGCGATCCTCGCCAGAGGCGTTGGTATACCCGCGGTAGTCGGTTTGCGCGACTTTTACCGGCGCACTAAAACCGGCGATAGAATCATCGTCGACTCAACTCGCAATGAAGTTATCCTGCATCCTTCAGCCGCAACTCTTGAAGTCTATCAAGCTGAAACTGCCAGTTGCCCAAAACCGCGAAGTGCGACGGTAGTAGAAGAGCGCGGCCCAGTTCTAACTCAAGATGGCATCGAGATAACGCTGAGAGCAAACGTCGAGGTGCCGTCCGAATTTGAGGGAGTTAATAGATATGGTGCGTCTGGTGTTGGACTCTATCGTTCTGAGTTCTTGCTGGCGCGACGTGGCGCCATGGTGTCCGAAGAAGAGCAGCGCGTGGCCTACGAAGAAGTTGCGAAAGTTGCCGGGGAGCAAGGCGCCGTCATTCGTCTGTTTGACTTAGGTGGCGACAACCCTCGCCAGCAATTCGAGGAGCCCGAAAAAAACCCGGCGCTGGGCCTTCGCGCGATTCGCTTTGTGTTACGCAATGAAGAGATCATGCGCACACAAGTGCGCGCCATTCTGCTCGCCGCGGCGAATGGAAACTTAAGGATTGTTTTGCCGATGGTAGCCGATGTGAGCGATGTCAGGCGTGCGCAGGCGATCATTCAGGAGGAGGCTACCAATCTCCGAAACGCTGGCCGCACTTTTAGAGAAGTCAGAATCGGCGCGATGATTGAAGTTCCTTCAGCGGTCTTCATGGCGGACAAGATTGCCAAGATAGTCGATTTTTTCGAACTCGGAACAAACGATCTGGTTCAGTACACCCTTGCGGTCGACCGTGGAAATGACGAAGTCGCAGACTGGTTTCGTACGCTTCACCCGGCGGTCATTCACAGCATCAACCAAAGTCTTAAGGCCGCAAGCAACGCCGGCATTCCAGCAATTGTTTGCGGCGAAATGGCCTCTACTCCAGCGTACGCAGTGTTGCTTATCGGGTTGGGCGCGACGGACCTGAGCATGACACCTTCTTCGATTCCGCGTGTTCGTCACGCAATGGCTGGCATTAATTCCGACGATGCCCGACGGATCGTGGAAGAGTGCCTTACCTGTGACACAGCCGATGATGTCGAAACCCTGGTTCGCGAGCGTTTTATTAAGCTCTGGCCTCACCTCTTTCCTCCCGAAAGCCTGCCTGCCGCAAAGTCAAATAGGTAGACGTTCCGGGCGCTGACCCAGAGTCAATGCCCGTATGCTGGACTTCCTACCGCTTCGCGGTAAAAGCTCCAAGGCACTACCTGAGCCTCGCGAACTACTCTTTGTGCAGATTTCCTCCAGAACCATTCTCGAGAACGCACACGCTAGATCAATCGTTTGTCATTGACTAACACTAGAGATTCTTCTGAGAACGGGACCCGTTTGAGTGTTTATAACTAGCGTAGCAACCAACAGGCGGCGCCGGCGCTGAATGCCCCAGCAAAATCGCCGCCTGTGAGCTTTTAAGAAAGGGTCGGCACAAATGATAAAGAACTTAACTGCTGCCTTTGTTCTAATGGCCTCGTTGGGTATTTCAACATCTGCCCAAGTCAAATCTGTGGCTGCTGCCAACAATCACACGAGTGCCAAATCGAGTGCCCCAGTTCAGAGTCCATCGAATACGACCCGACTTCGAACGGTAGGTCAGGACTCCAAAGCGGGCGCCAATGTTGTGCGCGTAGTCACGCCTCAGACTCGACCAAAATCCGATTTCAACAACCACCCGGAAGCAATCCGTCTTAACCCTGCAAGTACTAATCCCGAAAAAACAGCGCCCTCGACCTCGAGTGATCGCTTGAGAACGGGGCACGCCGCCCTGAAACCGGCGGCTTCCAATAACATTACATCCTCGTCCCCCAATCCGGGGGTTAATTCTACTGCCGCTACTTCCGCTCCTATCGCGCCTGTCTCCAGCCAGATTTATCGGGTTGGAATTCGTGACGTGCTGGACATCCAACTGGTCGACAACCCCGGCAAAAGCTCCACGCTGTTTACGGTGCTTGACGGCGGAATGTTGGAGTATCCGCTAGCAGGTGATCCCATTGCGGTTGCTGGTCTGACAACACCGGAGATTGCAGCACTCCTGAGATCGCGACTAAGGATCTTTGATAATCCTACGGTGAATGTGAAGGTCCGCGACTATGCAAGCCATTCAGTGACTATCACAGGGTTTGTTGCCGCGCCTGGAACAAAGGTTCTGCGCCGGGAGGCGATGCCGCTCTATGCGATTCTGGCTGAATCTGTGGTCCTTCCCGAGGCGGCCACCGCGACAATCACGCGTCAGGGTCGCACTCTGATGGTTGTTGACCTCAAGGATGTGAAGCAGTCGTCGACGATGATAATTTCCGGTGACGCAATCAAAGTATCAGGCGCGCCGGCCGCACCGACAGAGTTCTTCTTCATTGGTGGAGAAATCAACTCGCCCGGTCAAAAGTCTTATCATGCTGGACTGACACTGACACAGGCAATTCTTGCTAGTGGTGGAACCAAGGCGAGTGCGGGTTCCAAGATTCGAGTTTCACGCCAGGGTGCTAACGGGTTACTGACGACGGAGGAGTACAACCTGCGAAAAATTCAGAGCGGAAAGGCCGCCGATCCGGCTCTGGTAAAAGGCGACCGCATCGAGGTTACTAACATGAAGTGATTAGAGAGTTTCACGGCAAAGTGGGCGAGGCGGCTTTTCGAAGCCGCCTTTTTTTTGTAAAGCAAACTGTTGGTTTGCGGTCTTGCCGTAGGAGGAGCACGGTTAGGGTAACGCGCATGCTTCAATGATCTCGGAGAGGGAGCTTGGAGTTAATGCCTTCGCAAACTAACAGTTTGCTTTACAGCTGCCACAAACCAACAATTTGCTTACAACGGTCGGAAACTCACACTTTACGCTACTGTCCGCGTAATCTGTTTATAATGGCCCGCTGCCAACGCGAATGAAGATCCCCTCCACATCGCTATTCCAGGTGTTGATCGTCAAGGCGATCATTGAAGCCATCCTCGTCGTCTCCCTCGCTGTCTTTGCCTACACTCGTCTTTCGCCGCCCCACTTTCAGGGCACGGTCGAGCTCACCAATGGTGGAATATCAGGCTGGGTGGTCAATGATTCAGCGCCTTGGGATCGCGTCGAAGTCCAGCTTTTTGCAGATGGTGAGTTTGCCGCATCCGCTGTAGCCAATCAATCACGGCACGATATCGTGACCGCGGGCTGGTCAACGGACGAATGGCATGGCTACAGCTTTCCTGTCACATCGCTGAAGGCAGGTTTGCATGAGGCGCGCATTTACGCGCTTCATGGGGGCGGAGATGGAAGTCGAAAAACTCTCCGGCTGGTTGGTGCGCCGATCTCTTTCGCTGTCGACTCGAATGGAAAAGCCGTCAATATGGCCCGCTGATCTCAGACACGAATGTCAGCCAGTACTCAAGACATGCAAAGTCCTACACTTGAGCCCCGAGGGTTGGCGCTCTGGGAGATAGTTTCAGTAGTTACCTCAGCCCTGATTGTTGAGTGGGTTGTGCTTTCGTTTGTCGGCGACAACAAACTAATAAGCGCCATTCCCATCCTGTTGGCATGCGGCCTGATCGTATTTTCCTCTCGCGAGCGCGGCGAAACGCTTCGTGAGATAGGATTTCGCACTGACAATTTTCTCAGTTCCTGTCGCCTGCTTTTGTTGCCCACAGCCGCGGCAATCATCGTGATCGTTGTTATCTGCTGGTTTACAAACCACTTGATAGCCGCACCCTTCCGCGCGCGATACTTTTCATTGCCACTCTGGGCTCTGTTTCAACAATACGCGCTTAACGGCTTCGTCAATCGTCGGGCCCAGCTAGCGCTGGGAAGAGGGCTGAAAAGTATTGCACTGGTGGCTGTCATTTTCGGTTTGCTTCACCTTCCCAATCCGCTTCTGACAATGGTGACAATCATTGGTGGTCTGATCCTGGCAGCCGTGTATCAACGACAGCCTAATCTGTTTGCGCTCGCTTTGTCTCATACCTTAGTCTCCTTGACTCTGGCACTGGTTACTCCGCCAGATTTATTTAACAGTCTGCGAGTGGGCCTAAAATACTTCAGCTAACGAAAGCACTGTCCTGCGGATTGTTTGGAAAAGACACTTGTGCCTCTGCGGCGACCGGCAGACAAGTCTGCTTTCTAAACGGAGATGCTACCGGAGGAGTCATTTCCAGCCTCTTGTTTAAAGTGTGCCTGCGCATCACTGTACGTGTTGAACATGGCTTGGTATAATCCGGGTGCCTAGCAGGTGAACAGGTTGGGCGGTCGCTACTGGAACCTCGAGTTTCAGGTCTCAAATCTGAGCACCTCAGTTTGAGATCTGAAACTCGAATCCAGTAGAGGAAAGTCCGAACACTACAGGGCAGCGAGCCCGCTAACGGCGGGGCGCCTTGGAAATACCGGACTTGAGAAATCAAGTCTGAGATTTCTGGGTGACGACAAGTGCAACAGAAAGCAGACCAGCCGCGGAGTTTTTGAGTTTCCAATCTCAGGTCTCTGGATTTGAGAATGGAACTCAAAAAGGATTTCGGATTGAAGACTGAGATTTGAAAGCCGCGGTGATGGGTGAAATGGTGCGGCCCGTGAGGGCTTAAAGTAAGAGCGCACCGGCGCGTGTGGTGACACATGCGGCCAGGCAAACTCCTCGCAGTGCAAGATCAAATAGGGAGGCGTCAAACAGGGTGGCCCGCCCGAAGTAGTCTTCAAGGCTACTACGACCTCCGGGTAGATCGCTTGATCCAACCTGGCAACAGTTGGACTAGATGAATGATCGCCACTCCGATTTGAAAGCTGAGATCTCAAATGTCAGATCTCCAGTCTCAGAGCCGGGATCTGAGTTTCAGAACTCAGATTTCAAATCGGAGAACAGAATTCGGCTTACAGACCTGTTTCACTTCGCCGGGCATAACATTCCAGAGCTTCACAAGTTGTACACAATACGCTGAAAGAGAGGCCCCGAAAAGATGGCGAATCGCAAAGGAGTTTTCATTGGCGCGTATGTGCCCAACCATTTGAAAGAGTCATTGCGCCGGCGAGCCGCAGCCGAGCATCGCACTCTCTCGCAGGAGATCACGCGGATACTAGAGGAAGCTGTCCATGGCAAGAGTTTGCCACCGGGTAGTGTCGACCGGCGAAATCGCGACTCAACCCCTCGGCGTCGGTCCACTGATCCAGTGCCACGGCGGCGAAATGTGGACATGACCTACACGCCCTCAGGGAACAAATCGGGAGATGACAAATCTTAGTCTGAAACCTGATTTGGAGATCTGAGTCTGAATTTGAAATTTAAGATCTGAAGTCTCGGATCTCGTCACGCGGAACTAGACTTGAAATATCTCGTCATCGCTGCGCTGTTTGCTCTCCTCCTTCTACTTTTGTATTCTCGGCTCTACCCTTACATCCAGGTTTTAAAGAGAATCTTCGGCGTGGCAAGGACGATAGGCGAGTCACCCGCCAACTCGCGCGACGCGTTCGGTGGTGCCACTTCAAAGCCAGACAGGAAGTTAGTGCGCTGCGTGAGTTGCGGAACCTGGATACCTGCCGAGCGCGCTATTGGAGCGCGCGCCGGAGCATCCATCTACTGCTCTCGTGAGTGTTTAGAGAAGTCAACAACGTCGGGCAAGAGAAAAGTTGCGAGTTGAAACTTAACCGCGGGCTGCTTCCCAAGGCTCCAGATTTCCCGCCTCATGCACTGCTCGATCGGTATTAGTAAAGAACAGACCTATTAGACCGACCACGAAGAAGAAAATCAGGGAAAGAATCGCCTGCCGGTAGGAACCTGTCCGGGCTACGACAATGCTGAACAGCAATGGACCCATCCAGGACGTGCCCCGTTCTGAGACTTCGTAGAGACCAAAGAATGAGGCCTCTCGACCAGCGGGAATCATCAGTGAAAACAGCGAACGGGAAAGCGCCTGCGAACCACCAAGGACAATCGCGATCAAAATAGCCATGACCCAGGCTTCAGTCTTCGTATGAAGAAAACCATATGCATAAATGACAACGCCCGCCCAAAGAAACAACGACACCAGGATCGCGTTTTTCGTTTTTATGAGATAGGCCAGGCGCTCAAAAAGAAGTGCGCCTAACACCGCGACAAATTGCACGACCAGGAAGATTGATAACAAAAACGTTGGGTTTGGTCCGCGGAAGAGTTCCTGCTCAAGAAAGACGCTGGAGGCGAAGATCACCGTCTGAATACCGTCATTGTAGATCAGATATGCGATCAAATATTTGAGCGTGTGCGGCAGTCTCCTCAATTCCTTAAAAGTAGAAGCAAGCTCGCCGAATCCTGCTGTGAGATAACTTTGCCCCGGCGGCAATGCTTTAGCGGCTTCCCGTGTCTTAAGCAGCTTAAAAGTGATGATTGCGAAACCGCCCCACCACAGTGCCGCGGAGAGAAACGAAAGCCTGACGGCCATTCCCGCAGATATTCCCAGTCTCTCAGCACCGAGCACGAGCACGAGATTCAGCGCCAGGAGCAAGCCTCCACCCAGGTAGCCATACGCGAATCCACGGCTTGAAACCTTGTCGCGCTGGTCTTCGGTCGCGATATCCGGAAGAAACGCGTTATAAAAAACTATCGACGCGCCAAAGCAAACGTTGGCGATGATGAACAAGAGACCGCCGAGCAAATAAAGATTGCCGCTGATAAAGAACAGCAAAGCGTTGGCCGTGACAGCGGTGTAACAAAACAAAGCCATCAATCGCTTTTTAAGATTTGAGTAGTCGCCCAGCGCTCCTAAAATGGGCAACAACAGAACCTGCGCTCCCACCGATATCGACACACAGAGTGTTGGAAACGACTCGGCCGTAACGGAGCCCAGTACTCCCAGGTTCAGGACGGTGCCATTCTTGCCGACTGCGTCCTGAGCCAGGCGGGTGATGTAGGGACTAAAGAGTGCCCCGACCACAGTCGTGTAAAAGGCCGAGTTAGCCCAGTCGTACATCTTCCAGCCGAATACTTCCCGCGGGTTGTTTTTATCACCGGATTGAGGCTGCACAGATTTTGCGGTTTGACTTTCGGCAGTCGTATCGGACATGGCAAGCGTCATGGGTGCGCGGCAGTTTTTGCCGTCAACGTTTCGACTATCACCGGCGTTATGTCTGCCAGAGACTTGATGCGATCTGCAATGGAGTGGTGATTCGCGCCCCAGACGAGAGTTGGTACGGCGTTCAGCGTGTGATTGCGCGAAGAAAGATCTTCGATGTTACCGTGATCGCTCGTGAGTATAACGGAACTAAGACTTAAATCAATTCTTGTTAACACCCCTCTAATTAGGCGCGCCAGGTTCTTGAGAACTGTCCTGGCTGCCTGCTTGTCCTGCGCATGCCCGACCTTATCAGTGATGAAGTACTCGTAAAGCGTAAACTGATTTTCGCTGGCGATATGCGCGAGAATTGTTGCGGCTTCATCCGGAGTGCGAAGGCTCACGTCCTCGCCTCGCTCGATAAGCAGGGCGTTGGTGAAATCCTGGTAAATGGCGCGTCCGGCCTTGAGGTCAGAGAGGGTGCGGAAACTCAATCCAGCCGCTTCCACTGCGGCCGTTGTTGCTGAAACCCAGCGAGGCCGCTCATCGAAAAATCTCTGAGTGTAGGTGTTCGCAAACGTAATAGGTTTGATTCTGGCGCGAGTCAATTGCAGGAAAATCGAATTCTCGCGAATGATTTCCAACATGGCGCTGTTTGGAAATCCTTGTTTGTGATAACCGAGAAGGCGGGGCGCATTAATGCCGGTGAGAATAGTCGTTTGCCCGGAAGCGCTCTGGGGTCGACCTTCAACTCCAAGGCAAGCGTCGGTAGGCACAAGGATTCCGTCAAAGATCGTCTCCGCGGCTTCATCACGGAATATTGCCAGGGGCGTGGCATCTTCGAGTCCATCGAGGGGGTTCTGTGGTCCACGTGAGCCAATTCCGAGCCCATCGATGAAAAGGAGAAGGACTGACATTAGTAGTGGTTCTTATTTGAGTGGATGTCTTCGTCGTTGAGTTGGCCGCGTTCGCGATAGAGGTTTAGTTTGTTGTGAAGCGTCTTGAGGCTGATTCCTAAGAGCTCCGCTGCCCGCGTCTTGTTGTTCTTAGTCTTTTGCACGGTGCGCAAAATCATCTGGCGCTCAACCTCTTCGATAGGAGTTCCGACGGTAAACGCTATCGTATCTTCGTTTCGAAGCCGCTCCCGTTGCTCGATTGGATAGGGAGCAAAGTGATGTCGCTCTATCTGTTCGCCGGAACAGATCACCACCGCCCGCTCGATCACGTTACGCAGTTCGCGAACGTTGCCGGGCCAGGCATGAAACTGCAAAGCCGAGAGCGCAGCAGGACTGAGAAAACGCGCCGGCTTTGAATGTTTCTCCGCAAGCTGAGTTACAAGATACTGGGCCAACAATGGCAAATCCTCTTTGCGGTCCTTTAGTGGAGGAAGAGCAATATGAAAAACGTTCAACCGGTAGAGTAAGTCTTCCCGTAGGCTCCCTTTGCCAACAGCCTTCTCTGGCTCCTGGTTGGTTGCGGCGAGCAAGCGAACATCGACGGCGATTTCTTTTCGACTCCCAAGGCGCCGCACCGATCGCTCTTCGATCACGCGTAATAGCTTTGACTGTAGGAGCGGCGGCATTTCCGCGATCTCATCAAGGAGCAAAGTGCCGCCATCGGCTAACTCAAAACAGCCTGCCCGGCGCGACGCAGCGCCAGTGAAGGCGCCCTTTTCGTGTCCGAACAACTCAGATTCCATCAGCGTGTCAGGAATTGCTGAGCAGTTAATGCCGATGAATGGTTTGGTGCGCCTGGGACTTAGCTGATGAATCGTGCGCGCCACCAATTCTTTTCCGGTACCCGATTCGCCGGTTATCAAAACTGACGCCGAGGATGAGGCGACCTGTTCGACAAGTGAATACACTTCACGCATCGGCGCTGAATTGCCAACCAACTCGCCGAAAGCGCCGCGGTCCTGCAGTTGGCGGCGCAGCACCTCAATCTCACGCTTGGCTTCACTTAGTTCCGGTTGTTGAAGTTCCGTCGACATGGCTTCGACTGCGGGATCCCGCATTACACTCTGACAATAACACGTCGGCTAATTTTCGCTGGAAGAAAAATAGTTAGCGATGGCTCGCGCGAGTGCCGGAATCGTAAATTCTTCGGGTTGAATATTTACTTCCAGCCCATAGTTGGCCGCCGTTGTGGCCGTGATATCGCCGATGCAGGCAATGACAACTCCGGCGAGCGCCTCGCTTAAGTCCTGAGTATCGAAGAGCTGGGCAAGATTTTTGACTGTTGAGGAACTCGTGAAAGCGATGCAGTCGCCATTGCCAGAAAGCATGGCAGCGACGCGCCCGCGATCGAGGTTTTCGGGAAGCGAAGTGCGATAGGCAGGCACAACATCCACACGGGCTCCGGCCTGTTCGAGTGCTTTGGGCAAATAATCGCGCGCGACTGATGCCCGGGGAATCAGCACATTCAGTCCTCTCAGCGCATCTGTTCCACCAACGAACCGTTCGAGCGCAGCAAAAACACCTTCAGCCTTGAATTCCTCTGGAATCACATCAACGTGTACATGCAGGTCGCGGAGCCTGGCTGCCGTCGCTTCGCCGATAGCACAGACCTTGAGTTCGTCCAAGTCACTCGCATTGCGCCCAAGCGACTTGAGTCGCTCGAAAAAGTGTTCAACCCCATTCACGCTCGTAAAGATCAACCAATCGTAGCCGTAGAGATGTTCAATGGCCTCATCCAGGCGTTCATAACTTTCAAGCGCGCGGATCTCTATCGTGGGGCAAAGAATCACTTCGGCCCCATATTGTTCCAGTTCGGTGACAAACTCCGCCGCTTGATTTTGAGCACGCGTAATCACGACGGTGCGACCAGCGAGCGGCTGATCTGTGGTTGAAATGGAATGCGCCTGCTTCATGATGCTTATTTGTCTTTGAGTACGCGCTAGTAGTTCAGAGTACAAACTTTAGCTTGCGTGGTTGCGAGAGCTGCAAGCTAAAGCTTGTACTCTGAACTAAGCTAGTCACCGGCAAGCAATTCCTGCGCACCGCACGCCAGCAGTTGTTTTCCCAGCCGGGCGCCCAGTTCTTCGGCTTCGTTTAGATCCCCGGAAACCCGATCTTTGACCATCCGCGTTCCATGCGTGTTAGAAACCAGGCCGTCGAGTCGAATATGCTTTTCACGAACAACTGCATACGCGGCAATCGGCAACTGGCAACCACCGCCCAGGCTGCGCAGTAGAGCCCGCTCCGCCACGCAAGCGAGCCTGGTAAATTTATGATCCAGCTCACGAATGGCGTCAATTGTCTCTCGGTCGTCAACACGCGTTTCAATTCCCAGCGCGCCTTGGCCGACGGCTGGAAGCATTTGGCTGGTTGGGAGGGGTGCGCTTATGCGGTGCTCGAGTCCAAGGCGGCGAAGGCCGGCGCATGCCAGCACCAGGGCATCATACTGTCCTTCGTCGAGCTTGCGCAGTCGCGTATCCACATTGCCACGAAGTTCCTCAAAAACAAGGTCATTGCGAAGGTACTTCAATTGGGCCAGCCGCCTTGGACTCGAGGTTCCGATCGTCGCCTCCTTAGGAAGCGCGCGAATATCAGCATTCACATTCTTGAGCTTCCCACTCAGCACCAAGGCATCCCGCGGATCCTCGCGTTTGCAGATTGCGGCAATCACCAGTCGCTCTGGGATGATCGTTGGTAAGTCTTTCAGTGAATGGACAGCGACATCAATGCGGCCATCAAGGAGCGCTTCTTCGAGTTCCTTTGTGAAAACTCCCTTGCCACCGATTACGGAAAGCGGATCAGTTTTCACATCGCCGGAAGTCTTAATGATTTCAATGACAATTTCTACCGACGGATTGCGAGCGTTGAGTTCCGCCTTAATCATGCCGGCCTGTGTAAGCGCAAGCTTCGATCCACGGGAGCCAATTACCAAGCGATCTTTCATGACTGGGTTTTGAGAAAGCGTCTATTCTTCGAGGCCGAAGATATCGCGCCAGGCCTGGATGGTATCAGCATCGCTGGCGTCGAAGGAGCGTCGCATATGGCTCAACATTGGATGGGAGATTTTGTTAACGGTTGAAACCAGCAGAGCCTCAATCGCACTCTCCTGTTCGGGAGTCAGTGGCCCGAGTCGATTCCGCTGGCGTGTTAGTTCTGACCTGGCAATATCGTGGAGTTTGTTGCGCAAAGCGCCAATCGTGGGCCCAATGTCGAGTACGCGAAGCGTTTGCTGAAACTGCATAATTTCAGATTCAACTATCAATTCTGCACGCTCCGCCTCGCGTTCTCGTTCACGAATGTTCGACGAGATCACATGCTCCAGGTCGTCTATATCAAACACAAAAACGTTCGGAATCTTGCCGACGGCTGGATCGATATTTCGGGGAACACTGATGTCGATAAAGAAGGAGGGCCGATTCCGTCTCTTGCTTAAAGCGTCGCGGGCCATCGATTCGGTAATCACGTAGTCATCGGCCGCAGTCGAACAGATAATGATGTCTGCTTCCGCCAGGTAATTAGATAGCCCATCAAAGCTAACAGTGTCTCCGCCAAGTTCCGTCGCCAAACGCTCGGCTCGCTCTTCGGTCCGGTTAGCCAGTAACAGACGCGTGACGCCAGCGTTAAGAAGATGTCGGGCGGAGAGTTCAGCCATTTCGCCCGCGCCGAGCAATAGAGCCGTGTGCCCCTCCAGAGTGTCGAAGATTTTCCGGCCCAACTCGACTGCCATGTAACTGATCGAAACCGCGTTCGCGCCGATCCCCGTCTCAGTGCGAACGCGCTTGGCGACTCTGAAGGCGTGATGAACGAGCCGGTTGAGTATTCGCCCCGCAGTGCCGGCTTCCAGCGCGATGGAATACGCGCGGCGTACCTGCCCCAGCACCTGTGGTTCTCCGACAACCATTGAATCCAGAGACGAAGTGACACGGAACAAATGGCGAATCGCCTGGTCATCCGTGTGCTGATAAAGGTGGGACTCGAAAAATGATTGCGGAAGACCGTTCGTTCCGCCGAGAAACTTATTGACGCGTTCAATGGTATCGTTCAAGCGGTCACTGGCGGTCTCGGCAAGTACCTCGACACGGTTACAAGTGGAGACAATCAGCCCTTCTCTGACTAGATCACCATCCACGAGCGTTCGCAATCCGCTGGCGCAAGCTTCTTCAGTGAATGCCAGACGCTCGCGCACTTCGATGGGCGCGGATTTATGGTTGACTCCAACTAAAACGATAGCCATTGCGAAGTGTTGTTTTGACGATTAAGGATTTAGCTTGTCGGGCTTGTTTGCCGTTATAAGTTTAAGCGGTGCAAAGACCGCAACTAACGGCGCAATACATATATCTAACTCAACCGAAATCATGATAGCCCCCCATAAACCGGGTGGCGAAAAATGTAAGAAGGACCAACGCGAACCCTACTACGCCCATCCATGCCGCTGGGCGTCCGCGCCAACTCGCAGTTGAACGGTGAAGAATTAGCAGGACGTAGAGTAACCACGTCAGGGCCGCAAAGATCTCCTTGGGGTCATTGTGCCACAGCCGGCCATCTCGTGACGATGACCAAACCATGCCGGTAGCAATCCCAACAGTTAATAGTGTGAGACCAATTGCTGCTGAGCTGGTCGCAATTTCATTAACGGTTGTCAGGGAAGGGAGGCGGTGAAAGATCGCACCGAAAGTCTTTAATTTCAGCTCACGCTCTTGCAAGAGATACATGATACTTGCCAGAAAGACAACAAAAAATGCTGCGTATGCGAATATCAGCAGCGTAGTATGCACGGGAAAAAGCCAGGTCGCCGACAGTGTGGTCGCCTCCGCCCGCTCCGGCGATGGGGAGCGGGTAACTACCGCGGCGAAAATGAGAATGCAGACAATGGGGAGGGTAACGCTGCCCAGAGCCCGGGCCCGGTAGCGATAGAGCACCAGCGCATAGCTTGCGACCAGCGTCCAGGCCAGGAAAGAGAGCGTTTCGCGCAAGTAAAAGAGCGGGTAATGGCCGTCGATTGCCCAATCAGCAATCAGCGCCGCCGTATGCAGCACGAATCCAGCAGCCATCGCCCATTCGGAGACACGCTGAAGTGCGCGGCGCTTATTGAGAAAGGCGAGCACAGCGTGTATTGCCGAAACGACATAAGCGGCCAAGACGGCCAGCAAAAGCGATCTCATGTTGGTAAGAGATTAGCAGAAAACCTTTTTCCATATCACATTTGTCATATCTCATTTACCATTTTTATATGTCGCCTCGGCCTGGAGCGATTGGCAATGCAAAAATGTCGATGAAAAATGACAAATGAAAAATGTGATATGGAAAATCGTTTTCTGCTGTTGGCTGTCGTCTGCTTTCTCCAGCGGGGGCACCCCCACCTTCCCATCCTGTAAATTGGGGAAGCTTGCACCGTCGCCGTTGTAAGTGCGTGTGGCAACCGGAAAACCATTTTCCATATCACATTTGTCATATCTCATCGACCATTTTTTATATGTCGTCTCGGCCTAGAGCGATTGGCAATGCAAAAATGCCGATGAAAAATGACAAATGAAAAATGTGATATGGAAAATCGTTTTCTGCTCCTGGCTGTCGTCTGCTTGCTCCAGCGGGGGCAAGCCCACCTTCCCAACCTGCAAATTGGGGAAGCTTGCACCGTCTCCGTTGTAAGTGCGTGTGGCAACCGTTATTCTTACAACCCTCATCGTAGCGTTACGTCCTGAATCTTTCGCTTAGTATTCGACCACCCTGGTAACGCCGGCAGAGGATACTCTGGTATTTCAGCCTTTCGACTGGAGGACTTCTTATGCTTCTTCGTATTTGTCTGATCAGCTCGATTCTAGTAGCCTTTGCAATTCCAGCACTGCCCCAGTCGAACTCGCGAGCCGGTCGGCAGGCTCCCCGAAAGACGGCCGGCAGTACCCAGTCAAGAGAGATCACAAAGCCGCCGCCTGCGTCCGAGCCGGATTCTGCTGCAGTGCCCGCACCCTCACCTCTTGGAGAACCGCAAGCTGAAACCTTAAAGATCGATACAAACCTGGTCACGGTTCCTGCCATCGCAAGCTCCGTTGAAGGAAACTACATTTCGGATCTGAGGCAGGAGGAATTCAATATTTCGGAGGACGGCCAGCAGCAGCAGGTGGCCTTCTTCGCCACGGTAAGTGCGCCGTTTCATGTTGTCTTGTTGCTGGATACGAGTGCCAGTACGCGACAAAAGCTGGCTCTGATCCAGAAGGCTGCGGTCGCTTTTGTCGAGAAACTGCAAGGAACCGATCAGGTAAAGCTGATTTCGTTTGATGACCAGGTGCGCGAGCTTAGTGAGTTTACCAGTGATCGAGCAACCTTGAAGGACGCGATCTACAGAACGGTTTCAGGCCAGGGGACAAAGCTCTACGATGCTTTTGAAGTGGCGCTCTCCTCGATTAAGACAATCCGTGGCCGCAAGGCCATCGTGCTTTTCACCGACGGGGTTGATTGGACCAGCGATCATGCAAGCTTCGACAGCACGCTTCATTGGCTGGACGAGGAAGGCGTGATTGTTTACCCCATCCGCTATGAAACGCGCGCGGAGTCCGAGCAAATCGTCCGTCAAGCGACGGGTGATCCTGGTAACCAACTACCCACAATTAACGTTATTCGAACACCACCATCCGGCACGACTGCTCCCACGTTCCCGAGCGATGATCCAAATTCAGTGCCAACTTCAGGTCGAAGGACGGGACCCCTTGGCTTACCGCCAGCTGGCGACATTCTGAGGGGTCGACGTCAGCGGGACCCGAATACGGATCGCTATCCGTCGCCAGACCGGCTGCCACCAACAACCAATCCAAGCGACCCACGTGACAGGAGTCCCTTTCCAGACGACCGGCGCGACACGAGAACCTCTCCCGACGACCCTCGAGACCCCACCCGACCCTCAAGCCGAGGCACCCGGCGCCAACCTGACGCAACAACGGTCCTGCTCGATCGGCTCTATTCGATTGCTGACACCTATCTTGATGAATTGGCAAAGAAGTCTGGCGGACGCTTATTGCGAGCTGATACGCTCGAGTCTCTGCCGGATGCCTTTGCGAAGATCGCGGCTGAACTCAGGACTCAATACGCAATTGGTTATTATCCAACCAACAAAGCGCGAGATGGCCAGTATCGCAAAATAAGAGTCACGACCACGCGCAAGAATGTCGTGGTTCGTGCTCGCCCAGGCTACCGCGCTCCGACTGGTGAGTAGATTGTAGGGGTGGCACTCCGTGGCCACCCAATCTCCCAATCGCACCGTTTAGAAAGGGCACTTGTGCTCCACCCCGCGGCGGCAGACAAGTCTGCTTTCTAAACGGACGACTAAAAAACAATTTGCAGGGGCGGCACTCCGGAGTGGCGTCCCTCCAACCATGAATGCGCTGCTTGACACCTGCGCGAGATCTCATCTAATAAAAAACATGCCTGACCGAAACGATGCGTGGGAATTATTGTGCGAATACACTAAGGGCGAGAGTCTGCGCAAGCATGCCCTCGCGGTTGAAGCAGCAATGCGCGCTTGCGTGAAACGATATGGCTCGGCTGATGACGACGAGGACGAATGGGGTTTGGTTGGGCTGCTTCACGATTTCGATTATGAAATGTTTCCGACAGCCGACCAGCATCCGTTTACGGGCGCAAACATACTGTGTGGGCGTGGTTATTCCGAACGATTCATTCGCGCCATAATGGGCCATGCAACTTATACCGGCGTGCCTCGCGACACGGCGATGGCCCGCGCACTCTTCGCCACCGATGAGCTGTGTGGTTTCCTGGTGGCGTGTGCTTTGGTTCGACCAAACAAGAGTCTCGACGATCTCGAGGTGTCTTCAGTAAAGAAGAAACTCAAAGACAAGGCATTTGCACGCTCGGTTAACAGAGACGATATTCGGCAGGGAATTGAAGAACTTGGGGTCGACCTGGATGAACATATCCGTTTTGTGATCGACGCGCTGCGTCCCGTGCAGACGGCCATCGGCTTGAATCCATTGAGGGTTGAAACTCAGCCCGCGAGAGCGGGTGAAAGCATAAAGCCTGGGGTGGAGCGCAGCGAAACCCCAGGATCCCCCAATGGTAAATCACCATAGCCCGCGAAGCTGGCGACAGCGGCTAATCGCCAAGGCTCTCGCCTGCTTCGCAGGCTGAAGGTTTTTTACAACTTATCTAACCTGGGGTTCCGCTGCGCTCCCCCCCAGGGCGGGGTCCCCAGCCGGGCAGCCCGGCTGGGGTGCAAGACTTTACGCTGTCACCTGCTCCGCAGGTTGAAGACTTTAACTTTAAGACCTTCTGTAAAGCAGCAACTGGGCTGGGTAGCGGCTGGGCGGGTTCTCGGCGGGCCGTAATAATCGAAGCAAGAACAAAAAGCAAAATCGTCAAGACGAGGGAGATGAATGCTGTCAATACAGCCTGCAATCTGCGCCGTCTTGCCGTGTGGCGATAAACGAAGATCGATGAGAGCAGGGTTGCGATCGCCGGCAGCAGATAGGTGGAGGCTACAAGTAATCCTGGCGTCGTAATTGGTCTAAGTGACGAGAACACCGCCAGGATAATTGCGATGGCGGAACCAGCTCCGGCCACAGCAGCAATTAGAGAGCAAATAAGTACCAGCTTCAGGCGCACTTGATTGTATCCTTCAGGCCGACCGGTTCTCGCCGAAAATTCGCCTGGATGAAAGCAGTAGCGCGAAAGAGCGGGCCAAGGATACCACAGCATTCAGAATCGAGGACCGGGAGCAGTAGGGACCGGGTCGTGGCACCAAGTTTGGGCCAGCATCCGGTCACTACGCTCCCGGTTCTGATAGAATCCCTAATCTACAAATATGCTTACCAGAAGCGCCTTAATCTATCTCTCTCGTCATGAGGGACTGAAGGATTTTGCTGCTCGCTTTCGTCCTTTCAAAAGATTGACAACTCGCTTCGTGGCGGGAGAAACAATTGAAGAAGCGGTTGCGGCCATTCGCGAGTTAAATGCAGAGCACTGCTCAGCCTCTTTCGATCACCTCAATGAGTCGGTCGGAAATCCTATGGAAGCTGAGGGTGAGGTGAAAGAGTATCTTCAAATTCTTAGTCGCATTGATGACACCGGGATTAACTCCAACGTCTCAATCAAACTAACTCAATTTGGATTGGAATTGGATCCTGAACTTACCTACAGAAACGCGCGTACCGTGGTAGAGGATGCAGCACGCCGGGGAAACTTCGTACGCGTCGACATGGAAGCTTCAAGTGTCACGCAGTTAACCATTGATATCTTCCAACGCCTGCGCGCCGAGTTTGGGTTGAATGACGTAGGCATCGTGCTGCAATCATACCTGCGACGGACCTATGCGGATGCGCAAGAACTCGTGAAGCTGCCGGCCAGGATTCGCATTTGCAAGGGTGCTTACAACGAGCCTCCCGAGGTCGCCTTCCCGGAGAAGAAGGATGTGGACGAGAACTATGTACGTGTGATGCAAGTCTTGCTTACCAGCGGCACCTATCATGGCATTGCGACTCACGATCCAAAGATGATCGACGCCACGATCGATTTCTCCCAGCGCCAGGGAATTGGCAAAGAAGCCTTCGAGTTTCAAATGCTCTATGGCGTACGCCGCGACCTCCAGCGGCAACTGGCGAAAGACGGCTACAACATGAGGGTCTATGTACCCTACGGAAAACACTGGTATCCTTACTTTATGAGACGGCTGGCGGAAAGGCCGGCAAACATCTGGTTCGTAATGAAGAACCTCCTCAAAGGCTAGCTCGCAGCCATGGACAACTTCTTTTGGATTCTCTGGGTCATACTCGGCGCGATCCTGCTCGTGGCAGAAGTCTTCACGTCTGGTTTTGTGCTGTTGTGGTTTGGGATCGGCGCGCTGGCTGCGGCGCTTGCCGGTATCATCGGTATCAGTAATCTGGGTATTCAGTTTCTTATCTTCGCGCTGGTTTCAGTTGGGCTGACCGCTGCCTCGCGCACAATCTTCGTCAACTATTTTTCGCGTGAGAAAACCGGTGACTCATTGCGTACGGGCGTCGATTCGTTACCGGGAAAGATTGGCACCGTAGTTTCTTCGAGCCGGGGCGCAATGCAAGAAGGCGCGGTTAAAGTTTTCGGTTCTACTTGGACCGCGTATCCAGCTGAAGGTGAATCACCGCTCGAGGCTGGCGAGCGCGTGCGTGTCGAAAGTATCGAAGGCTCCTCAATTTATGTGCGTCGCATTGATGAAGGAGTCGACTGGCGCGCGAAAGCGCTTCCTGAGAAAGAGTAAGACCAAAGCGAAAGCGCGAATCACTGCGAGAGTAAGCCGAAACATTTTCCATTTTTCATTTCACATTTTTCATTTGTCATCGCGAACTGATCTTGAAGTGCAATCGCCCTGGTCCAAGAGTGTATGCGGGCGTCTGTTTAGATAGGACACTTGTATCCACTCCCGACGAGGCGGACAAGTCTGCTTTCTAAACGGGTGTCGCGGTTAGGCAGCACAAATCCGCTTTCTGGACAGGCGGCGCTGTTGTAATGCCATTTATCATTGGCTCCAACGGACACTACTTCCGGGCGATGACAAATGAAAAATGTGAAATGAAAAATGTGAAATGGAATATCTTTTTGTTGACTCTTGATCCCTAATAATTCGAGAGGCGGGCAATCATTGAGGCTCGGTGTCGGGGTCGTAATCATCGCCGAGGGTTTTGTCTTCTTCCTGGAGGGCCGGCAATTCAATCGTGATGCGGTCGCTGGCGGGTTCCTCTAGTTCGTCACCACTGAAGCGGGCCAGAATAACCGTAATATTGTCCTCTCCACCGCGGTTGTTAGCTTCTGCGATCAATTCGTCACAGGCTCTGGCGAGATCCGGATTGCTGGAGACGATGTTTTGGATGTCCTCGGAACGCAGCTTTCCAGATAGACCGTCGCTACAAAGCAATAGGGTGTCACCGCGACGCAAACGTATCCTGCCGGTTACCGGCGTGACGTCGCCCTGAGCACCAAGCGCCTGCAAGATCACATTACGAAACATGTGAGTCTCGGCCTCCGCCTCGCTGATTTGGCCCACGTCAACGAGCTGCTGTACGAGCGACTGATCTTTTGTGGCCAGTCTGATCTGATCGCGGCGAATGATATAACCGCGGCTGTCCCCTACTTGAACCAGATCAAGCATGTCACCGCGCACAGCGGCGCCGGTGAAGGTTGCCCCCATGCCGGCGCAGCGTGAGTCTTCCTGGCTCTTGTGATGAATGGCGAGATTGGCATAGACCGTTGCACTCTTCAGACATTCGACCAGCGGCGCATCCTGATCACAGCCTTTCTCCGAGTTGCTGCCGAGGATCATATCGCGCACGGAGTCCACCGCCATCCGACTGGCAACGTCACCGGCGAGAGCACCTCCCATACCATCCGAAACAACAAGTACGAGGCCCTTATCACCCAGCTCGAAGGCCTTGAGATCGGTGGGAGCGGCGGCGCCATCCGTGCCTGTCCATGTTTGTTGTTTAGACAGTTCGAGGACGAGAAAATTGTCCTCGTTTCCACGGCGAACTCGACCTACATCCGACTTTGCGTGCAGTTCAACAATCATACGGCGCGTGAAGGCTTTTTTTGGAAACGGCTCGATTAGAATTCTACCTGTTCGGCGTTTTGCTGTCACTTCGCTGCAACGCAAACTGTTAGTTTGCGAGTCTGCGTTACCACTTAAGTGAGCCCAGGCCACGATCGGGAATCTGAAACGTTTTGGGTTGCCCCGACCTTAGCCATCATCTCGAACTGTTACTTTATGAGTGCGTTATCACTTACTTGGACCTAACGCAAGACCCCAAACTAACAGGTTGCGTTAAGAGCGGCCCGCTAAGAAATACTATTCAACGCTTGATCCAGATCCGCAATTATATCATCTGTATCTTCGAGCCCAACCGATACTCTGACGAGACCATCACTGATTCCCAATCGTTTACGTTTTTCTATGTCAACGGACGCGTGAGTCATCGTAGCGGGATGCGAGATAAGTGTCTCAACACCGCCGAGGCTTTCCGCAAGAGTGCACAGCTTGACTGCCTCCAGCACAGCGCGCGCTGCTTCCAGCGAGCCAACGTCAAAGGCAACCATGCCTCCAAATCCGTGCTGTTGTTGTTTGGCTAAAGTATGTTGCGGGTGGGATGCCGATCCGGGGTAGTAAATCTTTTTGACTTTTGGATGCTCTTCTAGAAATGCCGCCACGGCGCGGCCAGATTTGTCGTGCTGTTCCATGCGCAGCGCGAGCGTCTTGGTGCCGCGCATCACGAGCCACGAGTCGAACGGCGAGAGAATCGCTCCAGCACCGTTTTGAACAAACCCAATCCATTCCGCATCTTCTTCGTTGTTCAGTACAACAATTCCACCAATGCCGTCCGAGTGGCCGTTGAGATACTTCGTCGTTGAATGAACCACGATATCAACGCCAAACTCCATTGGCCGCTGAAGGTATGGCGACATAAAAGTGTTGTCGCAAACAACTCGCGCACCAGCGCGGTGCGCAACCTCGGATACCTCGCGTAGATCGCTAACGATCATCACCGGGTTGGTCGGTGTTTCGACAAAAACCATTTTGGTGTTGGCTTTGATGGCGGCCTCTACGTTCAGCGCGTCTGACGTATCTACGAAATCAAATTCGAGGTTGTAATTCGTGAGTATTTTAGTGAACAGGCGAAACGTACCGCCGTAAGTATTTTCGGAAACGACTACATGTTCCCCCGCTTTAACCAGTCGAAGCGTGGCGTCAATCGCTGCCATTCCTGAAGCGAAGGCAAATCCAAAGCGAGCCCCCTCGAGTGCGGCGAGGTTTTGCTCGAGCGCGCTGCGCGTTGGGTTCTGGGTCCGCGCATATTCGTAGCCCTTATTTTTTCCGAGCCCTTCCTGCGCGTAGGTTGAAGTTTGATAAATGGGAACGGTTATCGAACCGGTTGTTTGCTCTGGTTCCTGTCCGCTGTGAATTGCTGTCGTTGCGAAACCCATAGGGACTTAATCGTAAGTCTTGAGTCGTGAATAGTAAAACGCGGCGGCACCCAAATTGATGCTTAGTGCTGGCTGTTCGGAAAGATTCCGTGGTGAAGCGTGGCATGGTAGCCCGCGCGCTGAACACTGTCAATTGACATGTATTGGTGGATGTTTGGGCATAGAAAGTGCCCTTGGGTAACTCCGTGAAGGGAAACTGCTTACAAATAGACCTTAGAGGGGCGGGACGCCACGGCGTCGGAGCCAGGTTTCCCCATTTTGCCCCACAAGATTTCTCGCGGAGTTGTGCGTTTCTCCACGTAGATCGGCCGGGCAGTAGTCCTAAAGACGGACCAGAAGGACTCTTTCCGCGCCGGGAGCTGCAGAAATGGGACAACAAAACCTTACTCAAACCAGGTAAAAGCTGGGAGCCAGCCTGCTTTAGTGATTTTCCCAATCTAAGACATTCGGTTAACGGTTTCTATTTACTTCATGGCCTGCTCGTTTTTCTTGCAGGGTCTGTGGTGGGAGAGGTCTACGCATGAAAAAGGCACTAGGTTCCTTTTCACTGTTCTTGTTGCTCTCTTTTAGCGCGGCCGCAGTCAACGCACAACGGCTGGCTGACATGCCGCCACCACCAGCCGCGCCTCCCGTTCTTCGCACGGTGAAGGCTCCCCCCGCTGTTACAGCGCCGCGTGAAAATGAACCCGAGCCTGAAGTTGAAGAAAACGATATCGTCCGTGTAAGCACGAACCTGATAACCGTGCCTGCCGAAGTTCTGGATCGAAGTGGCCGCTACATTGGAAGTCTGCAAAAGGATGATTTCCGCGTTTACGAAAACGGAGTTGAACAGGAGCTCGCCTACTTTGCTTCAGTTGAACAGCCATTCACGGTCGCACTGCTACTGGACGTGAGCGGTTCAACGCAGGCCCAGTTAGAGGCTATTCGCATGGCGGCAAATACTTTCATCAAACGCCTGCGTCCCAATGACCGCCTCCTGCTCGTCTCTTTTGATGGAAAAATAAATGTCTTAAGCGAAGCCGTCACGCTGAGTGAACTCAGAAAAAAGAGAATCCGTCTCGACGCGGTCAACGATGGCACACTGCTCTACGACACAGTGGGTTTTGTTTTGAATCAACGCCTTGCCGGCATTAAGGGTCGCAAAGCCATCGTGCTGATGACTGATGGAGTCGATGGCGGCAGCAAGCAGGCTTCCTTAAAACAGAATCTACGCGACGCGGAAGAGGCCAACACGGTCATCTATACCGTTCAATACAACACTCTGCCGCAGCTTCCCGAACGCCTGACTAAGATCACCGATCTAAAGAAGAGAGAATATGTGCGGACGAGGTTGATCAAAGAATATGGCGTTGGCTCAACCTATCTCCAGTTTCTCGCGGAAAAAACTGGCGGCCGTATCTACCAGGCTGAAACTCTATCCGACTTGCCGCGAGCATTCGACGCAATCACCGATGAACTCGGCCGGCAATACAGTCTTGGCTATTATCCCAGTGGACAGGTCCGCCCAGGTGAAAGGCGCGATATCAAAGTGCGGACACGCACGCCGAATCTCGTGGTTCGCGCCCGCGAAAGTTATGTCGCCACTGCTTCGACACCTCGCCCGAGTGGACAAGACTGAAGCAATCGTTCCAGGCTCGAAGCAATATTCTGCTCACCACGGGCGGGTTGCGCGTTGACACTCGAACGTGCGCAAGTTATGCTGTTACCCCGTGAATTACACGGGAACAAATCCTCCAAATAATCCAAAAACTAACGTTGTTGCGATAATCCCCGCTCGCTACGAGTCTGTTCGTCTGCCGGGGAAAGCTCTGCTGGAAATCGCTGGAAAGCCCATGATTTGCCGGGTTGTTGAGCGGGCGCTCGCGGCTCGGAATGTTAGTCGGGCAATTGTGGCGACTGATGATGAACGAATCCTCAAGGCGGTGAAATCAGCCGGGTTTGAAGCCGTGATGACTAGCGCCGATCACCGGAGTGGAACGGACCGGATTGCGGAAGTTGCCTCGTCCCTGGCAGACGCCGAGATCATTGTAAATGTGCAGGGCGACGAGCCGTTGATTTCGCCGCTGACGATTGAGCGAGCGATCGAAGGATTGGGCGAAGGGGAAAAGGGTAAAGGGGAAAAAACAACCGCTGAGATTGACATCGTCACGACCTGGGAGCCGATTGAGTCGGCGGCTGATGTTTTGAATCCCGACTTAGTGAAGGTGGTTGTCGATGACCACGACACCGCAATCTACTTCTCTCGTTTGCCGGTGCCTTATCCGCGCGACGCAGTTCGTAGACATGGTTCGATCGAAGCGGCGCTTTGTAACGAACCTACTTTGCTTGCTGGATTTCGCAAACACACCGGGCTTTACGTCTATCGACGCGATGTGTTGCTAGAGTTTGCGCAGTGGCCGCAGTCGGAACTCGAGCGATTGGAGTCGCTGGAGCAACTGCGTGCGCTTGAGCATGGCGTGAGGATCAAGGCAATCAAAGCGAGCACGCCGTCAATTGGTATTGATACTATTGAGGATTTGGAACGAGTTAGAAGTATCGTTCGAAACGATCGTTTCGAGTTTCGGGTTCCGAGTTTCGAGTTCGCTCGGACAACGTGACAGTTTCGAGTTTCGAGTTCCGGCGCGGCTCCGCCGCCGCACAGTGCGGAAAGGCTCCGCCTTTCCGGCGAGCTCTTTTAGATTTGGGGCTGCGCCTCCAAGTGTTTGAGGCATAGCCTCAAAGATAATTAATCAGCGGGCGGAAAGGCAGAGCCTTTCCGCACTGTGCGGCGGCAGAGCCGCAACGAATCCGACACGAACACTCGGAACTCGAAACTTAAAGATTATGGGCGATTGGATTGGGTTAGCGATAATTGGATTTATTGTTCTGTGCGCGGTCTTTGCTCTTTGGCAGCTTTCCAAGCCGTATGAAGTTAGCGTGGAAGAGTTTGAAAAACGTGCGGCTGAGGCGCCGAGTCTTTTGAGTGCCGGCTTTGTGGGCCTCCAGAAAATTCTCGATCCGGCCACGAAGAAGGCTGTCGAAGCGCAGGAGGATTTCAAAGAAGGGCGATTTGATAGCGAGCAGGCTAAAGGCGACGGGGATGAGGCAGGGGGGAAGCAGGAGCAGTCGGCAGACGGCAGACAGCAGGAGCAAAGAAAGCAGTAGGCAGAAGGCAGAAAGCAGAGAGCAAAAAGCAGGAAGGTGGTTATGACTAAATACATCTTTGTTACCGGCGGCGTGGTCTCAAGCTTAGGTAAAGGACTGGCGGCGTCGTCAATCGGGTGCCTGCTTGAAGCTCGCGGTCTCAGCGTTTCACTGATCAAGCTCGACCCTTACATCAACGTCGATCCGGGCACGATGTCGCCATTCCAACACGGCGAAGTGTTCGTCACCGACGATGGCGCGGAAACTGATCTCGACCTGGGCCACTACGAACGCTTCACCCATGCTCCTCTATCACAGGCAAACAACTGGACCACCGGACGGATTTATCTTTCTGTGATCGAAAAAGAGCGTCGCGGCGACTACCTCGGCAAGACTATCCAGGTCATTCCCCACGTTACGAATGAAATAAAAGATGCGGTGAGGGCCGTGGCCGAAAACGACAATCCCGACGTCATCATCGTTGAAATCGGCGGCACGGTGGGCGACATTGAATCGCTTCCTTTCCTGGAGGCGATTCGTCAAATGGGTAATGAAGAAGGCGCGGGCAATGCCCTTTTCATTCACGTGACGCTGGTACCGTTCATTGCCGCCGCGGGCGAGCTCAAAACAAAACCCACGCAGCATTCGGTTCGCGATCTTCGCGAGATTGGTATTGCACCCGACATCCTTTTATGTCGTTCTGAAAAACCGCTGTCGTACGATCTGCGGTCCAAGATCGCGCTGTTTTGCAACGTGAAAGAGTCGGCAGTCATCAGCGCGCAGGACGTCGATACGATCTACGACGTCCCGCTTGCTTTTCACGAACAGGGACTGGATGAACTGATTGTTACGCAACTTGGTTTTGGGGGCCGTGCTCCCCAATCAAATCTGTCCGAGTGGCGCGACCTGGTAAGTACAATTCGCGATCCTTCTGGCGGAGAAACTTCGATTGCCATTGTTGGCAAGTATGTCGAACTGGAAGACTCTTACAAGTCGTTGCGTGAAGCCCTTACGCACGGTGGCGTTGCAAACAACGTCCGCGTCATTGTGAAGTGGATTGAATCCGAAGATCTGATGAATGACGACTACGAGTCTCGGCTGCGTGACTTTGACGCAATTCTCGTCCCGGGTGGTTTTGGCAAACGCGGTGTCGCGGGGATGATTCGTGCGATTACCTACGCGCGAAAAAGCAACACTCCCTACTTCGGTATCTGCCTTGGCATGCAGACCGCTTGCATCGAATATGCCCGAAATGTTTGTGGACTGAAGGATGCGGATTCGACCGAATTCAATAGTGAAACTCCCTATCCGGTCATCTTTAAGCTGCGAGACCTGGTTGACGTTGAAGAGTTCGGCGGAACAATGCGCCTGGGAGCATGTCCCTGCAATCTTTCATCAGGTTCGCTGGCACAGAGTGTTTATGGGGCGGAACAGATTAGCGAGCGACACCGTCATCGTTACGAGTTTAATCCGGAGTTTCGCAAAGCTCTGGAACAGGCAGGTTTGGTTTTCAGCGGTGTCTCTCCGGACGGGAAGTTCATTGAAATAGTTGAGCTTCCGCGCGACGAACATCGCTGGTTTCTTGGTTGTCAGTTTCATCCCGAATACAAATCGAAGCCCTTGAATGCGCATCCACTGTTCACATCGTTCGTGCGGGCTGCTTATGAAAACCGGATACAGAACGAAACGTCGATGGACAAGAACGGTGAGACAGAGCCACTGATTTCCGAACGGGCCACCGTTGCCAGCGCTGAGTAGATCAAGATTACATCAAGCCTGAGTGGCACCAGCCAGCGGGGGCAAGCCCACCTTCCTAACCCTCAACAAAGGTCAAATGAGAAATGAAAAATGATATATGGAAAATAGGCGCGACCGGAAGATTTTCCATTTCTCATTTTTCATTTCTCATTCGCCATTTTTCGAGCCTTTCGTGTGTTCCACAGCCCTTCCAGCAGCCTCGCTACCGCTCGAGGTTCGTTTAAGGTAATAATGATATCGCTCTCTCCCGTTCGTTTATCGGGTTCCCTATGCTTCATTGCCCAACATGCGGACGGCACTATGCTGCCGACTTGGAAATTTGCCCCGAGGACCAAACTCCATTGCAGGCCGACGCAACTGTCGCCGAGACCATTGCTGTGGATCCGCTGGTGGGGCGTACGCTTGACGACAAGTATCATCTCGAGGCGCGACTCGGTATCGGTGGCATGGGCACGGTTTATCGCGCGCGCCATGTGCTGATTGATCGACCGGTTGCAATCAAAGTTCTGAATCAGCGTTTTGTCGAAGACGAGGCAGCTCGCACCAGGTTTCGTCGTGAAGCCCGGGCCGCCGGGCGCCTGCAACACACAAACGCTGTTACAGTCACAGACTTTGGGGAATCACCCGATGGCTATGTTTATCTGGTGATGGAGTTGCTGGAAGGCCGGAACCTTCGCGACGTGCTGGCGAAGGAGGCTCCGTTTGATGCCGCGCGGGCTGTGTCATTGATGATGCAGATATCCGCGGCAGTGGCGGCGGCGCACGAGGCGGGAATTATCCATCGCGACTTGAAGCCGGCGAACATATTTATTGTGCAGCGCGCCGAAGTGCCGGCGGTCGTCAAGGTCCTGGATTTTGGTATTGCAAAGCTGGCCGCTGAATCGCTGGATGAAGACGATCCGATGACGCTAACTCAAGTCGGCGCCATGATCGGCACGCCACGTTACATGTCGCCTGAACAGTGTAACGGCGCTGAACTGACGCCTGCTGCGGATGTTTACAGCCTTGGCGTCATCCTCTATGAGATGCTCACCGGCACAGTTCCTTTTAGCGGATCGACGCCGTTATCAATCGCGATGAAGCATACATCGGAGGTCCCGCGTCGGCCGCGCGAATTCGTTTCGTCGATTCCGTTGGCGCTCGAGGAAGTTGTGTTGCATACGCTGGAAAAGCGGCCGCAGGATCGACCAGCAAATGCGGCGGAGTTTCGAAGGGAGCTACTCACCACCGGCGAGCGGCTGGGGCTTGAACATGCCGCCGTTACGAGCTCCCCGGACCTAAAAGCTCTGCGCGACGTCGGCACTGAATCCCCATCGGGGCGGCTCGTGATAGATATTGCCCGCTTACGGGAACATCGGGCAGCCAGTGCCGACCTGAGTGAACTAACCGTGATGGGTGGTCAGCCGGCGGGTGACAGAAGTAGAAATTCAGGACCCTCAGTCGTAACCGTAACGCAGAGTTCCTTTCCAAGGGTTTCTGTCTCTATTAGCGGGACGGAGAAGTCAAAAAAACAAGTCATGGTGATTGCAGCGATAGTTGCTGCGGTACTCTTGATCGGTCTTACCCTCACGCTGAGGTCTCGAATGGCTGGACCAGCGATGGATGCTGTCGTCAATGCCAGTCCCAGTCCCACGCAGGAGCCGACTCCGAGTCCGTCGCCTTCGCCAACACCGACTTCCAAACCGGTGGCGGCGAAGCCAGCCAAACCCAAGAAGGAGTCGAAAGCGCGTTCGTTCGTGAAAAAAGTCAAGCGTATTTTGACCAAGCCTTTTTAGATACGCGTAGCCAATGACAGACGTGCAAACAAAACCTTTTGCGGTTGGAAAGACAACGTTCGGCGACGGTCGCTTGACGATCATTGCCGGACCTTGTGTCATCGAATCCCGAGAGCATGCGTTAATGATGGCACGTGAATGCTCGACGCGTGCAGGAAACGCTGGCCTCGACTTCGTTTACAAGTCATCATTCGATAAGGCTAATCGCTCCTCACTGAAAAGTTTCCGTGGTTTAGGAATGGATGAAGGACTTAGTGTTTTGCGCGCGGTGAAGGACGAAGTCGGGGTCCCTGTTCTTACTGACATTCACGAGGTATCTCAAGTAAATCCGGTTTCTGAAGTGGCGGACATCTTACAAATACCGGCCTTTCTCTCGAGACAGACGGATCTGGTTTTGGCGGCCGCGCGATCCGGTCGTGCCGTCAACATAAAGAAGGGGCAGTTTCTTGCGCCCCAGGATGCGCGCAACATCGTTGACAAGGCTCGTGCAGTTGGCTGTGAGAGACTAATGCTTACCGAACGAGGCGTAAGCTTTGGCTATAATAATCTCGTTGTAGACATGCGATCGTTTCCAATCATGCACGAGTTTGGCGTACCCATAGTGTTTGATGTGACTCACTCGCTCCAACTTCCGGGAGGCCTCGGACATGCAACGGGCGGACAATCGGAATACATCGAACCACTTGCGCGCGCTGGAGTCGCATGCGGAGTCGATGCAGTTTTCATGGAGGTGCATGAGTGTCCGGAGCGGGCGCCTTCAGATGGACCAAACGCGCTGCCACTTGAACGTATGGAAGCATTGCTATTCATGCTGCGCGACATTCATAAAGTAGTTAATGACAAGCGGCAATAGCGCGACTCCGGTAGCTAGACTAGCGTTCCGGTTAGGTTAGCGGGTTAAGAAAGGCGTTGATTGATCGGCGCCTTCCTTGATGCCTGGGTTAGGCCCACTAAACAATCGTTCAAACTTATTCGCATGAAGAGAATCCTTGTAACGACCCTCATTGCAATCTTGCTCTTTGTTTTCCAGGCAACAGCGCCAGCACAGGAAGAGGCGAGGGCTGCCTGGCAGGTAACAAACTTTGATATCACAGTAAACGTTCAACAGGTGGAGCGAGCCTTGGGCGTGGTCGCCATGCTCAGCGCAACCAACGTCGGCCGCGGCACAGGTTCGTCTTTCACTTTTCGAATCGCCAACAAAGCTTCTGTAAAGAGCGTGACGGTTGGTGGAGCGACTGCCAACTTTCGCGTAGTTCCTGAAACCTACGGCAATCTACAACGTGTAACAGTGACCCTGACAAATTCGGTTGCTTCGGGTGCGCCGCTGGTCCTAAATATCAGTTACAGTCTCCCCGTTGAGAACAACACAGGTCTTGCAGCAATCTCGCCGATCGGTTCTCAGTTTCTGCCACTCTCTTTCTGGTATCCGGCGCCTAACACGCAGTTCACACTGCGTGGGGCCGACACCGCTCCGGTTCATTTGGTCGTTAATGGACCCGGGATAATCAGCTCAGGAATCGACAAGGGCACGACAGGCTCGAGTGTTTACGAGCAACCGCTGTTCACGCAGCCGTTTTTTGTGCAGGGCGACTGGGACAAATTTGAAGGCACAGGTGACAGTAGGAACATAACAGCATTCCTTTCGCGCGGCGCCACAGTTGACGAGAAGAAGCAGGCAGAGGCGATGATAGGTCTCGCCGCCAACGTTCGGGCGTTTTATGCCACTCTGCTTGGACCCGCACCCGAAGTTCCAATTCGCCTGGTTTCGGTCCGGCGCGGCGCGGGCTTTAACGAGGCTGGGACAATCCTGATCGAGTCAGGCGCGTTTCGCAGATCGAAAATAGATTCGGCAACGGTACTGCTTATCTCAGAGGCGATTTCGCGTTTGTGGATTGGCGGGCAAACGCCAGTCAGAGGTGAAGGCGGCGGTTTGCTGCGCGATGCTCTGCCGCGCTTCCTGGCAGTTCTCTTCATCGAAAAGCAGTTCGGCCGCCAGGCTGCTCAGGCAGAAATGTTACGAGAGCGGCTCGCATACAGCAGCGTAGCCCGAAAAGATGCGCCGTTGGCTCGTGTCACACCGTTGGATGGCACCTATTTCAACTCGGTTCCAAACAAGGGCGCAATGGTCTGGAGACTAATCGATCAAACTCTTGGCCACGAAATTTTCATGAGCACGCTCCGGGAACAACTCCAGGCCGGGAAGGGAAACCCCGGCGGGATCAACCTGGCCGCTTTGCGAAAGGCTTTA
>DATBRN010000155.1:0-13733 GCA_036560225.1 Pyrinomonadaceae bacterium
GCGGAACACCAGGTTAATGGTCCAAAAGACAAGCGCAGCCCGCGCAGTGGGCGGCAGTCTTTGCAGCAGACGTGAGGCTGTCGCCCGCCCCGCGGGCTTTGTTTTTTTCAAATCACTGTCCTGGGGTTCCGCTACGCTCCACCCCAGGCTTTATGCTGTCGCCTGCTCGCAGGCTGGGGCTGCGCCTGGCGGCGCTCTAAAAACACTACCTTAGTCTTCAAGAATTGAGTTGAGGAAATCCTTTGTGCCGGGTGGGCCAGTCGGTTCCAGCCAGATTGGGCCATTAGCCGGTTCGAGCCGAAGATTAAATTGCAAGAACGGACAACAAGCGCGCTCAACGGTAATCAGTTCGACCAGGGTGGCGAGCCAGCTTGCCTCTGAGGGGAAGCGATAGGCATGGCCATCGTCGAGTTCCTGCGTCTCCAGTACGCCCCCAGCAACTGTCTTCAACAGCCCCGCCCGGCGTTTCTGAAAATCAGCATCAGTTAGGTTACATGCTATTGGTAATTTTCCACCTTCCAACAGTTTGCTCCTTCCGCGACAAATAGGGACGCCGCACCGGACACTTCTCCCGCCTCTGCTCTCCGCCCCGGATAGAAATAAAGCAAAATCAAAATGAAAACAAAGCCCAACGCATGTACCACTGCGTTGGGCTTTACATCCGATTAGGGTTCGGAAGTTAGCGGGCTGTCTATTCGATCACTTCCTCTACCTCGCCATCGCCGCCGGCGGCGGCAACGAGCGGCTCCCGAACGGGTGCCGTGGGAATATCGGAACCGCCAACAATGTCAGGAAAATCATCCATCTCCCGTTCGCGCGCCTGATCGATTGTCTCGTCGCGGGCAATGTCCACGTTGCGGTAATACTCCATGCCCGTGCCGGCAGGAATCAGCCGCCCCATGATGACGTTCTCCTTCAGGCCGCGTAGATAGTCAACGCGACCAGAGATCGCCGCTTCCGTTAGCACGCGCGTGGTCTCCTGGAAGGATGCCGCAGAGATAAACGAATCAGTTGAGAGAGACGCCTTGGTTATACCCAGCAACAGCGGCTCTGCCTGCGCAACCTCGCCGTCGTCTGCGTTGACGCGTTCGTTCTCATCGGTAAAGCGGAACCGATCCACCTGCTCTTCGAGCAGGAAGTCAGTATCGCCAACTTCCTTGATTTTCACCCAGCGCAGCATCTGCCGTACGATGACTTCGATGTGCTTATCGTTAATGTTCACACCCTGGAGGCGGTAGACCTCCTGGATCTCATTGACGAGATACTCCTGCAAGCGTTGCATTCCCAAAACGCGCAGGATGTCGTGCGGGTTGAGCGGACCATCCATCAGGGCTTCACCGGCGCGAACGCGATCCCCTTCCTGCACGTTGATGTGCGTACCGCGCGGGATATCATATTCGCGCTCTTCACCGTCGTCGCCGGTTATGATCAGCTTGCGTTTACCCTTCGCAATCGGACCCAGCGCGACTGTGCCGTCAATTTCAGACATAACCGCCGTTTCCGCCGGGCGTCGTGCTTCAAACAACTCCACAACGCGCGGCAGACCGCCGGTAATGTCCTTCGTCTTCGTCGTTTCGCGTGGAATCTTCGCAATGATGTCGCCCGGCTCAACTTCTTCACCGTCAACCACCATCAGATTCGCCCGCACCGGCATCTGGTAAGTCTTCAGGAGTTTGTTGCTGGCGTTACGAACTTCCAGACGAGGCTGCTTCTTCTCGTCGGGAGAGTCCTTGACGACCATTCGCGACTGACCGGTGACCTCGTCGACCTCCTCGTCAAAGGTGACGCCTTCTTTCAAGTCCTGATACTTAACGTGACCCGCCACTTCCGTAAGGATCGCGAAGGTAAACGGATCCCACGTTGCCAACAATTGATCCTGCGTCACGCGCTCGCCATCTTCGACAAGAATGTGCGCGCCATAAACGATCTGATAACGCGCTGCCTCGCGACCGCGGTCGTCAATGATCGTTAAGGACCCGTTGCGGTTCATGGCAATGCGCTCGCCCTTGCGGCTCTTAACTGTTTGCAGGTCGAGGTACTTAATTGTTCCGTCCTGGCGGGCTTCGTGTTTCGAAGACTCTTCGAGGCGTGCCGTACCGCCGATGTGGAACGTGCGCATCGTGAGCTGCGTGCCGGGCTCGCCGATTGACTGGGCGGCAATCACGCCCACGGCCTCGCCAATCTCTACCGGCCTTCCGGTAGCGAGGTTACGACCGTAACACTTGATGCAGCAGCCGCGCCGGGACTCGCAGGTCAGTACCGAACGAATACGGACCCGCTGAACGCCTGAACGCTGAATTTCCGATGAAAGATCTTCGTCAATCTCAGCATTGGCGTCGACGATGACGCGACCTTCAACCGGGTCGATGACATCTTCCAGCGCGATGCGGCCGACGATGCGATCGCGCAACGACTCGATCTCCTCGCCACCTTCAACAATAGCGCTCGCGGAAATGCCGCGAAGTGTGCCGCAATCAGGCTCGCTGATGATTACATCCTGAGCGACGTCTACAAGGCGCCGCGTGAGGTAACCTGAATCCGCAGTCTTCAATGCGGTATCGGCGAGACCTTTGCGCGCGCCGTGGGTGGAAATGAAGTACTGCAATACGTCCAGACCTTCGCGGAAGTTCGCCTTGATAGGTGTTTCGATGATTTCGCCCGAGGGCTTGGCCATCAAGCCGCGCATGCCGGCCAACTGTCGAATTTGCTGCGCACTGCCTCGCGCGCCGGAATCGCTCATGACCAGAATTGGATTGAGCTCGCCGGAAGATTTTTCGCGCTCGTCCATCGCTTTGAACATTTCCTTGGCAACTTTGTCAGTCACCTCGGACCAGATTGCGATGACCTTGTTGTAGCGTTCACCGCTGGTGATGACGCCGTCGAGATATTGTTGCTCAACCGCGATGACATCCTTTTCAGCTTTATCAACCAAAGGCTTCTTAGCGTCCGGCGTTACCAAATCGTCGATACCGATAGAAATGCCGGCCTTGGTGGCATAAAGGAATCCCAGGTTCTTGAGATCGTCGAGCATCTTCACAGTCATCTCATGCCCGAGACGAATGTGTGAATAGTTGACAAGCGACTGCAAACCTTTTTTCTTGAGCGTCCCGTTGAAGAACGGCAAGCCCGGCGGAATAGAGTCGTTGAAGATCACGCGACCGACCGTAGTGTCGATCACGCGGCGCACATCTTCCTGCACCGCGGCCCGGAGAATGTCCTGCGGATCGTGCTCCTGCGTTAGATCGATCAAGTCTCCCTGGATGCGAAGTTTGATCGGAGTCTGCGTCGTTACTTCCCTTGCATCCAGCGCCAGCAGCACTTCCTCAAGCGAGGCAAAAACGCGGCCCTCGCCCTTGGCGCCGGCCTTGTCGCGCGTCAGGTAGTAAATCCCCAGCACGATATCCTGCGAAGGTACAGCGATTGGCTGCCCGCTTGCAGGACTGAGAATGTTATTACTTGAAAGCATCAAGACCGCGGCTTCGATTTGCGCCTCGGGCGAAAGCGGAATGTGCACCGCCATCTGGTCGCCGTCGAAGTCTGCGTTGAATGCAGTACAGACAAGCGGGTGAATCTTGATCGCCTTGCCTTCCACCAGCACCGGCTCAAACGCCTGGATGCCCAAACGGTGAAGCGTCGGAGCGCGGTTTAGCAGCACGGGATGCTCGCGAATTACTTCTTCAAGAATGTCCCAGACCACCGGCTCCTGGCGCTCAACCATTTCACGCGCCTGCTTGATTGTGGCCGCATGGCCTTGCTTTTCGAGCTGGTTATAGATGAACGGCTTGAACAACTCGAGCGCCATCTTCTTCGGCA
This sequence comes from Pyrinomonadaceae bacterium, assembly GCA_036560225.1. Taxonomy (GTDB): domain Bacteria; phylum Acidobacteriota; class Blastocatellia; order Pyrinomonadales; family Pyrinomonadaceae; genus PSRF01. Next base: position 3,814 of record DATBRN010000155.1, read on the forward strand.
GGCCACACTGGTGCAGCTTCAACTCGGGACCCACAACGATTACAGAACGACCGGAATAGTCAACGCGCTTGCCGAGTAAGTTCTGACGAAAACGTCCCTGTTTGCCCTTGAGCGTTCCACTCAGCGACTTTAGTGGGCGATTGTTGACGCCGCGCAACACTCGGCCCCGCCGGCCATTATCAAACAATGCATCAACTGCTTCCTGCAGCATACGCTTTTCGTTGCGCACAATAACTTCCGGAGCGCGTAGCTCCATGAGCTTTTTCAAACGATTGTTGCGATTGATGACGCGTCGATAAAGGTCGTTAAGATCCGAAGTAGCGAAGCGTCCTCCATCAAGCGGCACTAAGGGGCGCAACTCGGGTGGAATCACCGGGATGACGTCGAGAATCATCCACTCAGGCCGATTGCCTGATTTCAGAAAACTCGTCGCTACTTTCAGTCGTTTCGAGTACTTCAGTTTCTTCTGCTGCGAGGTCTCTTCGCGCATGCGCTTGCGAAGGTCGATCGCCAGTTCCTCGACCTTTACCATCGCTAACAACTCTTTGATCGCTTCCGCACCCATCTTGGCAACAAACTGGGCCGGGTAATCGCGCACGAGTTCTCGATAGCGCTCGTCTGAAAGCAGTTCCCGCTCCTTGATGCCGGTAACATCGCCGGGATCAATGACGATGTAGGATTCGAAGTACAGGACTTTCTCGAGCTCACGAAGAGGAATATCGAGCAAGTGGCCGATGCGCGAAGGCAGTCCCTTGAAAAACCAGACGTGGGAACACGGGCTGGCAAGATCAATATGACCTAAACGCTCCCGGCGCACCTTTGCCTGCGTCACTTCCACTCCGCACTTATCGCAGATCACGCCGCGATGTTTCATGCGCTTGTATTTTCCGCAGAGGCATTCCCAATCAGCCACCGGGCCGAAGATGCGCGCGCAGAAAAGGCCATCACGCTCCGGCTTAAACGTTCGGTAGTTGATGGTCTCCGGCTTTGTCACCTCGCCATGCGACCACTGCCGGATCTTGTCCGGAGAAGCCAGCGAGATTCGAATTGCCTCAAAGTCAGGAGCTAATTGCGTCTTCTCTTGTTGAAATCGAAACACCGTTGTTCTCCATTGCCGATTGCCAATTGCCGATTGGCCTCGCGCATCTACTACTCAAATTAAAACAACCATAAGAGCCGGGAATCGAAGACCAAAAACCAATCGGCAATTGGCAATCGGCAATCGAAAGTCCGCTTATCCTTCTATTACGCTGCTAACCAGAGCCTCACCAACGCCGTCTCCGCTTTCATCGCCGTTGCCGGCTGCTTTCTTATTGATTAGCTCAACGTCGAGACATAGAGATTGAAGCTCGCGCACCAGCACGTTGAATGATTCCGGCAGGCCCGGATCGAAATCAGCCTCACCCTTGACGATCGCTTCATAGATCTTGGAGCGTCCGGCTACGTCGTCAGACTTTGCGGTTAACAGCTCCTGAAGAATGTGAGCCGCGCCATAAGCTTCCAGCGCCCAAACTTCCATCTCTCCAAATCGCTGTCCGCCGAATTGCGCCTTACCACCAAGCGGCTGTTGCGTAATCAAGCTGTACGGGCCAATCGAACGAGCGTGAATCTTGTCGTCAACCAGGTGCGAAAGCTTAAGCATGTAGATGTAACCGACAGTTACTTTCTGCTCAAACGGATCGCCGGAAAGTCCATCGTAAAGTATTGCTTTGCCTGACTCACTGATGATCTCCGGCAGGCCAAGTTCAGTGGCCCTCGCGCCCGCAAGCTTAAGCTTTTCTTTAATTTCAGACTCAAGTGCTCCATCGAAGACCGGGGTCGCGAAATGAACTCCCAATACGCGCGCGGCCCAGCCAAGGTGTGTCTCCAGAATCTGGCCCACGTTCATACGCGAGGGAACGCCAAGCGGGTTGAGCACGATCTCAACCGGCGTCCCATCTGGCAGATAAGGCATGTCCTCTTCAGGCAGAATCCGGGCGATGACACCCTTGTTTCCGTGACGTCCGGCCATTTTGTCGCCGACTGAAAGCTTGCGCTTCATGGCGATGAAGACTTTGACCATCTTGATAACGCCGGGAGCAAGCTCGTCGCCCTGGCGCAGCTTGGCAATCTTCTCTTCATAGATGTCCGAGAGGATTTTGATTTGGCGTTCGGTACGATCTTCGTATTCCTTGATCTCACTGCCAACGTCGACACGCGAAGAGGCCATCTGCACTTTTCTGAGCACCTTCGCTTCGATGCCTTCGAGCATCTCGCGAGTAATCGCCACGCCTTTCGGAATGACGACCTCGCGATTCACCGTCAGGTCGGCTGAGAGCTTGCGCCCTTCAAGCAGTTCGTGAATTCGTTGATCACGCTGCTCGCGAAGAATACGAGTTTCATCCTCGAGGTCGCGTCGGAGGCGGTCTTCTTCATCCTGCTCGATGGCAAGCGAACGCTGATCCTTCTCCTGTCCTTTGCGCGTAAACACCTGGACGTCAACGACCGTGCCGTCAATTCCCGGCGGCGAAACAAGCGAAGCGTCTTTTACGTCGCCGGCCTTTTCGCCGAAGATGGCTCGGAGGAGTTTCTCTTCAGCGGTGAGTTGGGTTTCGCCTTTCGGCGTAACCTTGCCAACCAGAATCGAGCCGGGCTTTACCTGAGCCCCGATGCGAATAATGCCGCTCTCATCCAGATCACGAAGCATGTTTTCGCCGACGTTCGGAATATCGCGCGTGATCTCTTCCGGCCCCAGTTTCGTATCGCGGGCTTCGATCTCGAGCTCTTCGATATGAATCGAGGTGTAGTAGTCCTCTTTAACAAGACGCTCGGAAACCAGGATGGCGTCCTCAAAGTTGTAACCGCGCCAAGGCATGAAGGCCACCAGCACGTTGCGTCCCAGCGCCAATTCACCACGATCGGTGCAAGGGCCGTCGGCGATCACCTGTCCCTTGGAAACACGCTCACCAACGTGCACGATCGGACGCTGGTTGATGCAGGTGTTCTGATTGGAGCGTTTGAACTTGATCAGCGTGTAGATATCCGCCGTCACTTCGCGCGAAATCGTTCCGTCAACGTTATGATCGGCCTTGATAATGGCGCGTTCGGAGTCAACGTAGTCCACCACGCCGTCGCGTTTTGCCACCACGACCGCGCCGGAATCTCGTGCGGTCGTCTGCTCCATGCCGGTCCCAATATAAGGAGCTTCGGCCCGCAGCAGCGGCACCGATTGGCGCTGCATGTTTGAACCCATTAGCGCACGATTCGCGTCGTCATTTTCGAGGAACGGAATGAGCGAAGCCGCGACCGAAACGAGTTGTTTTGGCGAGACGTCGACGTATTCGATGTCCTTTCGCAACGCCAGAATAAACTCGCCAGCTTTGCGTGCCGCATTGCGCTCATTGACTATGTAACCCGACTCGTCCAATTCGATGTTCGCCTGGCCAACAACGTGCTTATCTTCTTCCCAGGCAGTCAGATAGAAAGGCCATGGTTCATATTCGGCCTTGCGCCCGCCCGCGCTCACTTTTTTGTTTATCTTCTCAACTTCCTCAAGAGGGAGATGCTCGCCATGCTTGAGTTTCGTGTCGCCGCCATTAAGAATGCGAACGTACTCAACAACCTTTCCGTCCGTCACCTTGCGGTATGGTGCCTCAATGAAGCCAAACTCATTGATGCGCGCAAAACAAGAGAGACTCGAAATTAATCCGATGTTCGGCCCCTCAGGCGTCTCAATAGGACAAATGCGACCGTAGTGGGTAGGGTGTACGTCACGAACTTCAAACCCCGCGCGCTCACGCGACAGTCCACCTGGTCCTAACGCTGACAGCCGGCGCTTGTGGGTGATTTCCGAGAGCGGGTTGGTCTGATCCATGAACTGCGAGAGCTGGCTGGAACCAAAAAACTCTCTCACCGCAGCGGTCACGGGCTTGGCGTTGATGAGATCCCGCGGCATCGTGGTCTGCATTTCCTGATGGATCGACATCTTCTCCTTGATAGCACGTTCCATGCGCTCGAGACCGATGCGGAACTGGTTCTCCAGGAGCTCGCCAACAGCGCGCACGCGCCGGTTTCCGAGGTGGTCGATGTCATCCGCCTGATACTCGGATGGGTTCTTGCGCATCTTCAACACGTAAGCAACCACTTCGTAAAAATCCCTGGCCGACAGCAGCGGATCGTTTATACGTTCTCGCTCTGGTTTACCCATCTTAATGTTGAACTTCAGCCGGCCCACGCGTGAGAAATCAAACTTCCGCGCGTCGAAGAACATAGCTTCGAGCAGTTTGTAAGCTGTTTGAACGGTCGGCGGATCGCCGGGACGCATTTTCCGGTAAATCTCCAGCAGGGCATCGACCGGCTTCGTGATTACATCCTTTTTCAAAGTCTGGGAGAGAATTGAACCGATATCGTCTCGCTCGGGAAAGAAGACAGAGAAGGTGTCGATGCCGCCTTCGACAATCTCCTGCAGCTTGGCTGGAGTAATTTCGTTGTTGGCTTCGAGGATTACTTCGCCGCTCTCCTTGTTTACGACGTCGGAAAGCGCATAAGCGCCCTCAAACTGCGAGGTCTCCATTTCGACCTCGCCAATGTTCGCCTTGCGAAGGGCTTCGAGCGCTGAAGTCGTAACCTTCTTGCCAGCACGAACGATCGGATCGGGGCCTCGTCCCTTAATATCAAAATCCACCTTCATGCCTACAAGACTCGTCGGTCCCTCGTCAGGCACCTGGATCATCAAGCGGCCATCCTCAACGCGAATCTCGTCGGTCACATAAAGAGCCCGCAACATGTCTTCGTCTGCAAACGAAGAGTTCTTCACTCTCTCTTCGAGCGCCGCATCGCTCTTAACGAGCTTGCCGTCTATTTCTTTGTCGAACCACAGACCCAACGCGCGAAGGAAGATCGACGCCAGAAATTTGCGTTTGCCGACGCGAACGTAGAGCAGGTTCTTCTGATCGTACTCAAACTCTACCCACGAACCGCGGTAAGGAATGATCTTTGCGATATAGATCGCCCCGCGTTTGAAGAAGACGCCGGGAGATCGATGAAGCTGAGAAACGATGACGCGCTCTGTCCCATTTATAATGAACGTGCCGTTATCGGTCATCAGAGGAATTTCACCGAAGAAAACCTCTTCTTCCTTGATATCGCGAATCGAGAGAGCTTCTGTCTCTGGATCTTTGTCGTAAACAGTAAGCCGGATTTTCACTTTGAGCGGCACGCTGTAGCTCATGCCGCGCTCCTGACACTCCTGCTGATCGTGTTTGTGCTTCAGGCCAACAGGCTCCCCGCAGTTCTCACAAAGCTGCGGACGAACTGAGTTGAAGGTGCCGCACTTATGACAAAGCGTTTCACCTGCCGCTAATGGATTGACCTTGATCGTCGAGCCGCAGTGTTTGCAGTTGGCCCTGAGGTAGTTGAGACCTTCCAGGCGGCCGCACTTACACTGCCAGTTGCCAATCTGATATTCGACAAAGTCGAGCGTTGCCGTTCCGCGAAAATCGGAGATGGGGAAAACTGACTGGAAGACGGCTTGTAGCCCCGTGTTCTCGCGTTCCTCTGGCAGGAAGTCCATCTGCAGAAAACGGTTGTAGGACTCGCGCTGAATCTCGATCAGGTTGGGGATGCGCACTGCTGTGGAAATTTTGGAAAAGTCCACGCGCTCAGGCGCTTGGCTTGTCCTTTTTCCCAATCCTGTATTTACGGTTTGAAGCAGATTTCCTTGCATGAGAGGTTCCTTCGGTAAAAAGCAGTGAAAAGACGATTTTCGCGTTGCGCGCTTTGCTCCAGGCAGCCCGCCCTGCCTCGATCACAAGCAAAAATCAAAAAAATTCAATTAAAGACGACAATACGCGGTCGGAGCGCAGAAGGCCCCGACCGCTTCATTGTGAAAAAGCGGCAGATTCTTGTCGAATTTTTCCCAGAATAACGCCAGCGCCTCAATACTCTCTTAACTTACCGACCAAGTCGACAAGTGTCAAGTCTCGACGAGAGTCCTACGTCTCCAGACCAAAATCCGAAATTCCGTCCCGACCACTGACGTGGAGTTTGGACGTTGGACCCTGGGCCCAAACTATTTGACTTCGACTGTTGCGCCTGCATCGGCCAACTTCTGCCGGACAGACTCGGCCTCTTCTTTCGAGATGCCTTCTTTGACAGGCTTCGGAGCTGCTTCGACGAGGTCCTTGGCTTCTTTCAAGCCGAGCGCCGTCACTTCACGCACAACCTTAATCACATTGATCTTGTTGCCGCCGACGGCCTGCAAAATCACGTCAAATTCAGTCTTCTCTTCGGCTGGGGCTGCCGCTTCACCACCGCCGCCGCCGGCGACCGGTGCGGCCACCGCCGCCGCGGCCGCGGAAACGCCGAAAGTCTCTTCCAGCTCTTTCACAAGCTGTGAAGCTTCAAGGAGCGTCATGCTCTTCAGAAACTCAATAACATCTTCACGTGTTGCTGCCATGATTGCCTTCCTATCCTCCTCAAGGGTTCCTGTGTTGCTCTTGTTCTGATTCGCAGCAGGAGAACCCACGGTACGCTTCTGTGGATTGTTTGCATCTCAATCCCAGCGAAACGTCGGAGCCATAAGACGACCTGACTATCGCCCAGCTCGTTATCCGCGTCCGGCCCTGTGCTTACCTTCTGAGATCTCAAATCTCAGATGTCAAACCCGCTTGTCTTCTTCCTGAGATCTCAAATCTCAGATCCGCGCTTCTTTCTGAGATCTCAAATTTCAGATCTCAGACCTCAAAAAAAACCACTCCTAAGAAACCACTTCCAAGAAACGACTTCTAAACTAAGCGGTCTTCTGATCACCAATCTGCTTGATTACAATCGCCAGGTTCCGCGGTACCGCGGACAGCACGGTGACAAGCCGCTGCGCCTGGGCATTAATCAAGAACATAACCTTCGAAATCAATTCTTCCTTCGAAGGCAAACTCGCGATAGCCTCAACATCGTTCAGAGCAACGACCTTGCCTTCGACGATGCCGACCTTAAACTTGAAGATCTCCGGATTGGCCTTCGTAAACTTCGCAATTGCTTTTGAAAGGTTCACGGGATCCTGTGTACTAAGTGCGACCGCCGTTACGCCTTTGAACTGATCCGCAGCCTGCGCCAATGCTGTGCCCTCAGCGGCCTTGCGAGCAAGAGTGTTTTTTACAACCTCATAGGTCACGCCCGCCTCACGTAACTGATTGCGGAGCTCCTGATCCTTCGAAACCGTCATTCCCTGGAATCCGACCAACATCGCCGCCTTCGCGTTCTTGAATCGCTCTGTCAGCGCGTCCAAATCTTTTTGTTTTTGTGCCTTGGTTTTCATCCGTCAGCTCCCACCTATTTCACGTAAGCCGCTTCATCAAGCATAACTCCGGGACTCATTGTAGCCGCCAAATTAACCTTCTTAACATATTTGCCCTTCGCGGTGGACGGTTTCGCTTTCACAACAGCCTCGAGCAGTACTCGTGCATTATCACGAATCTTGTCAGCCTCAAAAGAAACCTTTCCGACCGGCACGTGGATCACGCCCGTCTTATCGACGCGATACTCAACCTTTCCCGCCTTGGTTTCCCTGACTGCAGTTTTTACGTCGAAGGTCACGGTGCCGGTTTTGGGATTAGGCATCAAACCGCGCGGGCCGAGCACCTTTCCCAAACCGCCCACGAGTCGCATCATGTCGGGAGTTGCGATAACAGCATCGAAATCAAGCCAGTTGCCCTTGATCTTCTCGACCATGTCTTCGCCGCCAACAAAATCCGCGCCGGCTTCTTCGGCTTCCTTAATCTTATCGCCTTGGGCGATGACCAGGACCGTCTTTGATTTTCCCAAACCGTGCGGAAGGACAATCGTACCGCGCACAAGCTGATCGGCCTTGCGTGGATCAACGCCCAGCCAAACTGTCAACTCAACCGTTTCGTCAAACTTGGCGAAAGCAATCTCTTTAACCTTTGCTACCGCCTCTTCAAGATTGTACTTGCGGCCGGCCTCAATTTTCTCAGCCGCTGCATTGTATTTCTTTCCGTGCTTCTTCATTTCTCACCTCTGAGGTGCCTGCGAAGGGTTGGCGATTTCGAATTTTCGGATATCGAATCTAACAAACCGCAACCGTCCCGCCAAACCCTTCTCCCTCGTTAGTTAGAACCAGCCTTAGTTCCGATAAATCCGCAACCCGCAATACGCAATCACTCAATCGTGAGCCCCATCTGCCGCGCAGTTCCTGAAATCGTCCTTATCGCCGATTCCAAACTGGTGGTGTTGAGATCCTGCATCTTACTCTTGGCAATCTCTTCGACTTTGGCTTTCGAAATCGTTCCCACCTTCTCCCGGTTAGGTTTGCCCGAACCCTTGGAAATGCCGGCTGCCTTCTTTAAAAGGTCAGCCGCAGGCGGCGTCTTGGTCTCGAAAGTAAACGAGCGATCTGCATACACAGTGATGACCACCGGGACCTTAAGATCCGGATCCATCTGCGCGGTTTTTGAGTTAAACGCCTTGCAGAATTCCATGATATTTACACCGTGCTGACCAAGCGCCGGACCAATAGGCGGCGCCGGGTTGGCCTTACCCGCGGGAACCTGCAGTTTGATGTAGCCTGTTATCTTCTTTGCCATAGCTCGTAAATAGTAAATGGTGAATCGTAAATGGGAGAAGCGAATGGCATCTATCTACCATTCACAATTTACTATTAACCGCCTTTCATTCTTCTTCAGCAAATGTCACTTTCTCAACGTCAAGGAAATTCAACTCTACCGGGGTCGATCTTCCGAAGATTGTAACCGTCACCTTCAGTGTCGACTTGTCTTCATTAACCTCTTCAACCTTTCCGGTAAAACTCTGGAACGGCCCAGACTTGATTCGAACCGTTTCGCCCGACGAATATGAGAACTTTGGCTTTGGTTTCTCAGCTGCCTCGGTGACGTTGTGAACGATCTGATCCACTTCCTGCGGCGTCAGAGGCGTGGGATTATGCCCACCAACAAAACCCGTCACTTTCGGAGTGGACTTGATCATGTGAAAAACGTTATCGGGAATATGGCCGCGTTCATCACATTCGATCTGGACCAGCACGTAGCCCGGATAAAACATACGCGACGATTCAATTCGCTTGTTTCCTCGCATTTCGACAACTGTTTCTGTTGGCACCAACACTTCTGTGATCTCGTTTTGGAGATCAGTGTCGCGCACGCGTGCCTTCAGACTGTCACGAACTTTTTTCTCGTGCCCTGAGTACGTATGAAGTATGAACCACTGCTGCATTAAAAGTGCTTCCTCGCCGATCAAGTTCCCGTCATCCAGTTGAGTAGATGATTGAGTTGAATCAAGAGAAACGCCCATACACGATCCACCAGAAACAAGTAAACCGCAAAAAAGATGACGGCGATCAGCGTTATGATGGTCGTGTTCTTGATCTCTTTAACTGAGGGCCAGGACACGCGCTTCATTTCTGCACGCACGTCGCGCAAAAACTGCAACATGCGGCCGATAGGTCCCACCCTGGGACCGCTCAGCCCGCGCTCACGGCGCGCCCCTTTGCCCTCCACCCCTTCGCCAAAGCGACCAGCGCGTGGTTGGGGAAGAGACGCGTCTGGGTTTTCTATGTCATCCATGATAATGCCGACTTTGCATCTACGCTTCGCTAAATAATTCGCTGGCAGGGGTACCAGGATTCGAACCCGGACTTTCGGTTTTGGAGACCGACGTGCTAACCGTTGACACTATACCCCTCCAGACATTTCCGATTGCAGATTTCATGTCCGGAACGCAATCGACAATCGGCAATTGGCAATCGGATATGCTACTTGGTCTCTTTGTGATCAGTGTGTTTGCGGCAACGGCGACAGAACTTGCTAAACTCAAGCCGATCAGGCGTGGTCTTTTTATTCTTGGTCGTTACGTAGTTGCGGCTCTTGCATGCACTACACTGAAGGACAATATTATCGCGTGCCATAACT
>DATBRN010000156.1:0-5982 GCA_036560225.1 Pyrinomonadaceae bacterium
AAAGGTGAGGACGCTGATCCGATCATGATTGATTTTTGGCTCAGCGGCGGCGCCAAGCTGAAAGGTGACGGCGGCGAGTTTCGCGTGAGATACATCATTGACGACGACGACGCGAAGTACATCGATAAGTGGGAGCCCATCTGGTTGTCCGGTTGGACCAATGGCAAGCACACAGTTCGTCTCGAGTTACTAGACAAGGATGGAAAACCCGTCGATAACGGCGGTTACAACACCACGAGTCGGGAAATCACTGTCGTAAAGTAACTGTAAAGCAAACTGTTAGTTTGCGTCGGTCGATGAAGAGCCTGTGCGACGGTTCAAAACCTCGCAGTTTGCATTACCCCTGTGGAGCTGAATAGTGCGACGACGCGAAATTGATGGCTGCCCCATTGCCGGCGCGCTACAAATGATTGGCGACAAGTGGACGTTGCTAATCGCCCGCGACCTCGCCGCCGGCCCAAGGCGCACGATGGAGTTACACTCAGGACTCTTTCCGATAAGCAGCCGCACCCTGGTCGCGCGCCTGCGCGACATGGTGAAGGACAAGCTCATCAAACGTACCGACTTTGGTGGGAATCCTCCCCACATCGAGTATTCGCTTACTGATCGAGGGCGGGTGCTCTTACCGCTGGTTGATGCGTTACGTCAGGTGGGCCAGACTTTGGATTGTAATGAATGCGAGGATCGGAAGAAACAGCTGGGATTTTACTGCGAAGCCTGCCCCAAATACTTTCAAACGCCTGAGGTTGAACCTCCCGCCCGCCAGGCTCCCGCCCCCACACCTCGCCGCCCAAGAGACGACTCGATCGTCGTGTTGTAGTGCGTGACGGTCATCTCCTTACTGGGACCGCGGGCGTCTCGCCCGCACTGAGCGCGGCGAACAACCCTATCGCTAGAATATTGCTGACAAGAAATTCAATCTTCCTTCGCAGACATCGTTGCTGGCTTGTTAGGAATCATGCTGCCATCCGGTTCAATGATGGCCTGATGATCTGGCGTTATATGTTCGCCCTCCATAGTCACTTCGTCGCCGCCGGGCATCACTACGGGAAGGTGGTCCAAGAATCTTTCGGCGTCGAGCGCGGCCATGCAGCCTGTACCCGCGGCCGTGACGGCCTGTCGATAGGTAGCGTCCTGGACGTCGCCGCACGCAAAAACGCCAGGCACATTCGTCGCAGTTGAACGATGCGAAGTTAGAATGTAACCAACCTCATCCATATCCAACTGCCCCTTGAAAAGCTCAGTGTTTGGTTTGTGCCCAATCGCAATGAAGACGCCGGAACTTTGGAGAATGCGTCGTTCGTCGGTCTTCAAATTGTGCAAACGCACCCCGGTGACGCCAACATCCGATTCGCCGAGAATCTCCTCGACTCGCGTGTTCCAGATAAACTCAATCTTCGGATTCTGAAAGGCTTTGTCCTGCATGATCTTCGACGCACGAAGTTTATCGCGACGGTGAACCAGGTTGACTTTCGAAGCATATCGAGTCAGAAAGGTCGCTTCTTCCATGGCGGTATCGCCACCGCCGACTACGACCAGATCCTTATTCCGAAATCCCGGCAACGGACCATCACAAGTCGCACACGCCGACACTCCGTTGCCGCCAAAGCCGTTCGGCACTTTAGCCTCGCCAGGAATTCCCAGCCACTTCGCTGACGCACCGGTAGCGATGATCAAGGTTTGCGTATTGACCACATGATTGGCCATCTGAAGTCTAAATGGCCTCTCGCTGAGGTCCACTTCGGTAATCCACTCCTCGAGAAACTCCGTGCCAAACCGCTCCGCCTGTTTGCGAAACTCAAACATCAATTCAGGTCCCTGAATACCCTTTGGGAAACCGGGATAGTTTTCCACGTCGGTCGTAATCATTAATTGTCCGCCTGGCGTAGTCTGTTTTTCAGCGTCAGGCGGCGCGTCGATTAGAAGCGGACTCAAATTGGCGCGCGCCGCGTAGAGCGCAGCAGTCAGCCCAGCCGGCCCGGAACCGATAATTACCACCTCTCGATCGAGTGTTTGCATAGTCATTCCTGTCTCTTTCGTCCCCTTTCCGCAGTCGAAAAAGTGCGACTAAATGCCCGAAAGTATAGCCTTTTCGGTAACGCGTATAGTATAACTAGAATACTGGAGTAGTCGAACCCGGTAGCTAGCGGCCTTCAGACCGGTAATCTCAGATAGATACTAAGGCAAAGGATTGAACGCAGGCATCGCTACGCAAACAATCGAAATGATCGGTGTCATAGGCGCAGGCACCATGGGCCACGGAATTGCCCAGGTAGCCGCAGCCGCGGGCTACAAGGTCCTGCTTCGCGACCTTGATCGAGACTCTCTCGCTCGTGGTATCGAGGCGATCGAGCGCAATCTCGCCAAAGGAATACAACTCGGAAAACTTACCGAAGACGATCGCGATTCGACCCTGCAACACATTCGCGGAACCACGCATTTGGAGGAGCTGGCGAATGCTGACCTGATCATTGAAGCCGCGCCTGAAAAATTGGAACTGAAACAGGAAATTCTTCGCGAGATTGAAGCGCATTCCAACAAAGCTTTCATTTTCGCCAGCAATACCTCATCGCTTTCAATAACCGAGATCGCCAAAGCTTCTGAGCGGCCCCAGAATACGATCGGCATGCATTTTTTCAATCCGGTTCACATCATGCGCCTGGTTGAAATTGTAGTTGGCAAAGCGACGAGCGATGATACAGTGGAGATTGTTCGCGAAGTGAGTCGCCGTTTACGGAAGGAGCCGATCGTAGTTAAGGATGTACCAGGCTTTGCCTCGAGCCGGCTCGGAGTGGTGCTCGGACTAGAGGCCATGCGGATGCTCGAGCAGGGCGTGGCCAGCGCGAAAGACATCGATACGGCGATGGAGCTTGGTTATAACCATCCAATGGGTCCGCTGAAGCTTACGGATCATGTGGGCCTCGATATCAGACTTAACATTGCTGAGTATCTTTACCGTGAGCTTGGTTCAGAAGCCTTTCGTCCGCCTGAAGTCCTAAGGCAACTGGTTAAGGAAGGAAAGCTGGGTAGGAAGACGGGCGAAGGTTTTTACAACTGGAACAATGAGAAACAAAGTGTTGCTGGGAGCCCGTAGGCAAGCCGCAGTTGTGCTGACTGCTGACTGCCGACTGGCGACTGGCGACTGCTTACTGATTTGATGAATCCGCCCTTTAACAACGAAGAACGACGCTTTGCCTTGCGGATGTCGCTGCGTCTGCCAATCGTCATTTCGGGGCGTGCGGAAGACGGCTCGGCCTGGAGCGAGCCTACCGAGACTGACGACATCTCAACCACGGGTGCGCTTTTTCATCTCAATCAAAAGGTCAGCCGCGGCGAGCGCTTGTATCTACGCGCACATCGGCCGGACGGCGCGCCGATTGAAGTGACGGCGGTAGTTATTCGGATTGCGCCGGCAATCTATGGAACTGCCCGGGTAGGTGTGCAAATTGCGGAGTCCACTGAAAGCTGGATGCGACTCTTCGTCTCTTGGGTCGCCGACGAACAACCCGCCATCGAAGCCGATTCTGAGTCTTCCCCTGAGTAGCCCCACCTAACCAGAAATAACGTCATTTGCTACAAACCCTTTCTTTTCAACCTTATCCTGACTTTTGCCGCAAGCCAGCCGGCTCATAATCTACTCTGTCTCAATTTGAGACAGCGCGAACTGCACAAACCTGTTGTGGATACTAGGCGATCTGTGTAATCCTAGTGTCTGCGGAATCTCACCGAAGCGCCTGGAGCGACCACGCTTTCATCCGTGCCCCAACGAAAAATCAGCCTTTCTGGGAGGGACGCGATGAAGCTGTGCCCGCAATGTGAATTCATCTATGAAGATGACCAGACCCTGTGTGATATGGACGGAAGGGAACTCGTCTACGATCAAGAAGACCCGCTCGCCTACGAGAAAGCGGTCGCTTGGAGCCCCCAGGAAACTCAGTACACCTACGATCGGGGCTCGCTAGCCGGCGAGGAAATAGTCGGGTCCAGCCACTTGGGAATTCACGACACGTATGATCGGGGCTCGCTAGCCGGCGAGGAAACAGTCGTGTCCAGCCACCGGGGAATTCACGACACCTATGATCCTGGTCCGCTAGCCAGCGAGGAAACAGTCGTTTCCAGCGCTGTAGACATTCACGACACCTACGATCCGGGATCCGCAGCCAACGAGGAAACAGTCGTCTCCAGCCCTCCGGAAATTGACGACACGCTTGAGATTCCCGCAACCGCACCGTCGGAGCTTCCCGTAAGTCAGCCAAAAAGCTCGCATTTCAGAAGAAACGCATTTGCCTCGTTGGCCGCAATTCTCTTAGTGGCCCTTCTCTTTGTGGTTTATTACGCACGCACCCGTCAGGCACGCTTAAGCAAAGCGCATCAAGCTTCCAATCAAAACTCTACTCAGTCTTCCGATTTATTAACTCAGGTTGCGAGGACTGCGCAGGAAGCGTCTGATCTGGTATCGGCGCAAAGCGAAACAGAAGTGTCGTCTCTCGAGGAATCGTCATCTGACTCGGAGGATGTGACAACATCATCGTCCGTATCCTCGGAGGCGCCTCTCGGTCGCGGGCGTTTGATTAATCCTGTTTCTGCAGGAGGATCGAGCGCGAGTAATCGACCGCCAGTTGTTGTCTGGCTTGCAAACGGCTCATCCATCAAGGCCGACGAGGCTTGGGAAAAGAAAGAGGGCATTTGGTACCGGCAAGGCGGGATGGTAACTTTTCTGAAACGCAGCCGGGTGAGATCTATTCAACGACTAGCAACTCCAAACCAAGCCTCAAAATCCGTTGCCATTAAGGCAGCAGAGCCAAGCCGCAAACGCGACAACGTCATTGCTCAGAACCATGCGCCGGACAACATAATTGCGCAGAATCAGAGCCGCATTGGATCTGAGAACAATTCAGGAGCCCGGAACCGCAAACCCGAAAATACTATCGCGCAAAACCGGCCCGTCGCTAAGCCCGGATCCGACAGCACCGGGAAGGATTCAAAAGTAACTTCGTTCTTGAAAAGGACCGGTCGAATACTGAAGCGGCCATTCCAATTCTAGACGGCAAGTGAAGCAATACTGCAGCTGGCTCATAAGGGTCGCATCCCCCCGCGCATCTCTCCCCTACCAGTTTTTCCTTTTCACCACCCAAGTCGAGGTTGCCTCAAGCTACGTCAGGTCTTTGACCTCCGATGAGCGGTAGTCCTCTGACTTGCTGAAGCTCGACGATATTGAGGTCTCCAACCTCGGGATTTCGGTCGTATTACTCGCGTGGGATGGCGGAGAGGTGGGCTGCGACCATTTGCCAGTTGTCCGCACGCTTGACGAAGACGACGGTGAATCTGACTTCTGGACGTTCTTCTTGTTGTGTTTTTGGCACGCCACGGCCCGTAACGATCGCCGTGTCACCAAAGAGTCGAACCTTAATGTCCTGGCCGCTTATTCTCAGGCTGTGCCCTTCTGCTCCTTCGCGAGGAATTACGTCTCGCTTCGAGACTATGCTTCCCATCGGACCTATACCCTGGAAATCGTCGCCAATGATTCTGTTGAGTGCAGCCCGATCCTGCCGTTCATCTGCTGCCAGCCACTCCTGCGTTGCCTTCAAAACTGCCTCGTCAGCGCTATTTTTCTGTTCCGGCGTCCCGTTTGCCGCCTGAGCAAACACCGGCGTTGCGGCTGCAATAAGCAGAGCAATGACCAAAAGCCTCTTGTGCATGAATATTCTCCTTTAGCTGTAATTGGTCGTGTACGAGCTAGACACCGATAAGGGAAAAAAGTTCCATACAAAAAATCCAGGGAGAAAAACCAGCGCCGGATTTGAGAAGGGCCAACAGAAATATGAGGAAGCACTTTGGTGAAAAGGCGCATCGAAGCAGAAAGCAGTGAGAGTGATGAGTACTCGGTAATGAATATGGGGTGATCAGGACTGAAGACTGAAAACTGAGGACTATATGGAAAAGAAGAGTTCCAAAGCTGAGAGGGGGCAAGCCTTAGGTATC
>DATBRN010000157.1:0-8437 GCA_036560225.1 Pyrinomonadaceae bacterium
CACAGTGCGGAAAGGCTCTGCCTTTCCGACATTGCTCATTATTCCTTGAGGCTGCGCCTCAGCCGAGGCGTAGCCTCCGGTAATTTAGAAACGCAACGGTAAGGCACAGCCTTACCGCACTGTGCGGCGGCAGAGCCGCAAACCTTCGAGTTTTCCTTTAAGTCCTCCAGTGACCGTAGTGACAGCAAAAGGCAAGAGTGTAAAGGATGTGTTGATAACGATCTGTAAAGGATGTCTTGACAACAAACAACACGGAGTGCCGCCCCTACAAGATTACGGCCTACTGCAAACTTCCGGGTTGCCCCACGTGGCCGCGGCGTCGTATTACTCTTCGCTGAGCTTTTCAATTTGCTTTCCTGAGCACAAGTACAGACAATTCTGTTGGGTTCTATCCGAGTCCGCGGTATGTAGTGTGGGCTTCTGTTACGCAATGTGTGGCTATCGCGTTGTTCGCGCTGCGCGCTCAGTGCGGGCGGGACGCCCGCGGTCCCAGGGCTGAGCAACTTCAAAGTCAATAGAGTTTTTTCTTTGCTTCCCTAGATCATTTTTATGTCGTTCATGACCAAGACAGCAGCTTTCGTGGGTTTGAAGGCGCTGCGAAATTTAGTCTCCGATTCGATGGCTATAGACATGGGATCGGCATCAACCATCATTTCTGTGCGTGGGCGGGGCATTGTAATAGATGAACCATCTCTTGTCGCCGTCGACTCCAATACCGGAGAAGTGATAGAGATTGGGATTGAAGCGCAACAGATGTCTGGCCGCGAGGCCCGTGATGTTACGGTGATAGCTCCTTTGCTCGACGGGGTAGTCGCAGACTTTGAGAGAACTAAGGAGATGCTGGCACATTTTGTGCGGAAAGCGCGCGGCGGCAACTCCTATTTTAGCCGTCGCGCACTGATGAGTGTTTTGTCTGGAGTAACGCAAGTGGAGAAGCGGGCGTTGCTCAGCGCTGCTGAGGATGCGCGTATCGGCCGCGTAGTGATGATTGAAGAAGGCCTGGCGGCCGCATTCGGGGCAGGTGTACGAGTGGATGACCCAAAAGCTTCCGCGGTTGTTGATATCGGCGGTGGAACCACCAATGTGGCCATCGTCGCAAACGGCGCAATTGTTCAAGCACGAGCTGAACGGATCGGAAGCGAGGACATTAACGCGGCCATTGTCGACCATGTTCGTCGTCACCGTGGATTAGTCATCGGTCCTCAGTCAGCCGAGCGCTTGAAGCTGGAACTTGCTTCTGCGACTGTGCCGGCAGACCTGGCTGAGGAGGTGACGATCAAAGGTCTTGAGGTTCTGACGAGGAGTCCAGGAGCTATAGAGATCACGGCCGGCGAACTCTATCCCGTCGCTCTCCATGTTGTTCGCAAGATTGTTGAAGGAGTGACCGCAACTCTAACTGAGCTTCCTCCTGAAGTTGGCGGGGACATCTACGAACGGGGAATCATCCTTACGGGTGGCGGCGCGCAGTTTGCTGGTCTTGAAGATTTTTTTCGGGAGCAGACCAAACTGCCAGTGCGTATCGCTGATGAGCCCAAGTATGCCATTGTGCGGGGCCTTGAGCAGATGTTTGATGAGCCACTCACGCTACGTCGTGTCATACTCAGGGAGAGTTATCCGGTGCCGGATATGGAAGGTTGATTGACCGCGAGACGATGCTAAACCACCTAGGATAGTAGGTGCGGCCGTTCGGCATGGATCTTTAACACCAGCTCGCCGAAGAGCGTGTTGGCCCACGCGAACCAGGAGCGCGTGAACTTCTTTGGGTCATCGCGTTCAAACGATTCGTGCATGAACCCTGTTCCAGCGTGCGTCGTCTTGAGCATCTTTAAGCAGTAAAGAATTTCTCGGTCATCGCGGCTGGTTAGCGCACGCATAATGATTCCCAAAGGCCAGATCATGTTCAGCCCGACGTGCGGTCCGCCAACTCCTTCGCCGGCGCGCCCACGAAAGAAATACGGATTGTCTTCGCTCAAGACGAATGCTCTGGTACTTATATAAGTAGCGTCGTCAGGTGCGTAGCAGCCGAAGTAAGGGAGCGACAGAAGGCTCGGCGCGTTGGCATCGTCCATGAAAAGTTGGTTTCCAAAGCCGTCAACTTCATAGGCATAAACTGAATGGTATTTTGCGTGACGTGCTTTGCCATAGACCTCGACTGCCGCTCCCACTTCCTGCGCCAAATCCCGACATTCTCGCGCAAACGATTGGTTTGACCGTTCCACCGAAAAGATCTCTGCCAGTTGATTTAACGCAACCACTGCAAAACAATTCGAGGGGATTAGGAAGGGGTATATGCAGGCATCATCCGACGGCCGAAAGCCTGAATGAATCAGTCCCACACTTTTGGTCGGGTTGCCACGTCCTTCGAACGGCGCCGTGTCAATCGGGTTGTCAGAGGTTCTTTTAAAAATGTAAGGACCAGGGTCTCTCTTTCGCTGCTGCTCGCGAAAAGTCTGCACAATGAGTTTGGCCGCTTCCACCCAGTCGGCATGAAAACAGGACGCGTCGCCCGTTGTTTTCCAGTAAGCATGTGCCAGTCGTACCGGATAGCAGAGCGAGTCGATCTCCCACTTGCGCTCGCATAACTCCGTCCGAATCGGCGGCTTGTCATTCTCGCCCCACGGGCAAGCTTTTGCGCCGAAGTCGAAGGCGTTTGCGTAAGGGTCAATGAGGATACAGCGCGTTTGGCGGTTAATGACCCCGGCGATCATATCTTTGAGTTTCCTGTCTCCACGTGCGAGCGGCAGGTAGGGTGAGACCTGCGCGGTTGAGTCACGCAACCACATCGCGTTTATGTCGCCAGTGATCACGTAGGTGTCGGGCCGGCGATTGTGCATGGCGAAAGTGACCGTCGTATCGAGCGTGTTCGGGAAGCAGTTCTCAAACAGCCAGGCGATTCCGGGATCGGCAATTGCGGGTTTTATTTCGGCAATCTTCCCTTCTACTGCTTCGCTGACGAACTTCCGTTGTCCGGCCGCGGGACGCTGACTTATATATTCACGACTTGCTGACAGGACCCCGTGGCTGAGTCGGTCGCCACCCAACGCGACCCCTACGGCCGCGTAGCCTAAGCTCTTAATTACCGTCCGGCGTTTATACATTCCCATTGACCTTCCGGCCCTCGCCGCATTAGCAAGATTTCAGTCTATGCAGGTTAAATATTTCTGCCGCAGCAGCAGAAAACTATTGACACATCGCCAAAAGTGTATTAAACCTTCGTTCGGTTAGACAACAAACTGTCAAACACTAACTTTTGAGGTACCGTCCCACACCCTTCAAAAGTAAGTCCTTAAACTCGAACTGACAGGATAGCAGCAAGTCATGGCACTAATCTTTGCCAGCGACTGTTGACCCATCTAGCGGAGGACTTGGAGTCTTGACCCCAGGAGCTCTAAGCGTATCTCGGCTTTTTCGTCGGCACATGAGGAAAAATCCATGAGAAACCTATTACGCGCAACACAGGAATTCAAGCCAGCGCTAAGAAACAAACTTCTGTTCATTGTGCTTGGCCTGCTACTAATAACTGGGCTGGCACGTCAAACTAATGCGCAGGCGGTCTACGGGAGCATCTCGGGTACCGTAACCGACGCTCAAGGAGCGGTCGTTCCAGATGCTACAGTAACTATCACGAGCATCGACCGAAATACTTCAGACACTGTTCAGACGAACGATTCTGGATTGTATGTCAAAGACCGGTTGTTGCCCGGAACATATAAGGTGACGATCGAGAAGAACGGCTACAAGAAAGGCGAGATCGCGTTGGTTGTCGTCAATGTTGATACGCAAGCCAAAACTGACGTCACACTCGAAACCGGGCAAGTCAGTGAAACGGTGACAATCTCAGCGACCGAAGGACAACTCCTAAAGACCGACCGTGCTGATGTCGCTACAACCTTCGAGACAAAACAGATTACCGATCTTCCCATTCTCGACCGCAACTTTACCAAATTTATTTTGCTCACTCCGGGAACGCAGCAAAATCAGTGGCAACATGCGGCGAGTGAGAATCCGCAAGGATCCGTTCAGATCACAGTTAATGGCCAGCATTTTAGCGGCACCGGCTACCAACTGGATGGCACTGAGAACCGTGATCCGATTCTCGGTATCATCGTCATAAATCCGAACCTGGAAGCCATAGGCGAGACAAAGATAACCTCGCAGAACTATGACGCTGAATTCGGTCAGGCCATCGCCGGTGTAGTGTCCGTGCAGACCAAGTCCGGTACCAATGAGATCCACGGCAGCATCTTTGACTTCCGGCAGAACGACGTTTTACAAGCGCGTAATCCGTTTTCGCAGTCCGTGCCCGACCAAATTACGGGTAAGCTTGTCCCCGATACGATCAAGAACCAATTTGGTGGGTCAATAGGTGGGCCTATCGTTAAAGACAAGTTCTTCTACTTTGGCGACTATCAGGGCACGCGCAGTAAAGTTGGCGGAACGCGATTACTAACTGTGCCAACGCTGAAGGCTCGCACCGGTGATCTCAGCGAATATGGCGTTGCCATCTTCGATCCAGCTACCGGCACCAGCGTTGCCACTCGCACTCAGTTCACTGGCAATGTCATTCCCACGGGGCGGCTGTCACAGCAGGCTCTCAACATCTTGAAATTGATCCCCACCCCTAATCTAGTTGGGTCAGACAACGGCACGCGTAACAATTTCGCCGCCTCAGGCAGTGAACTTTTCAACAACGACAGTTTCGACGTGCGCATAGACGGCCGTATCTCAGACTCCATCAATTTGTTTGGAAGGTTTAGCTTTGCTAAGTTCTTACGCAATGGTCCGACCGCCTTTGGCACGGGTGGCGGTCAGGAGCTCGTGTCTCTCGGTGGTTCGTCGAAGGTACGCAACAAAAGTCTAGCTCTCGGCTTTGACTGGACCTTGGGTTCTTCCACGATTCTGGATTTCCGCTTTGGTTACTTTAGATACAAAGTCAACGTATTACCGTTTGACTTTGGCACCACCCCGGCGAAGGATGCTGGCATTCCAGGCTTGAATTTTGATGATTTTTCTTCTGGCCTGCCCGCGATTTTCGCTGAAGGAGATAGGGGTTTCAACGCCGGTTCCGGTCTCGGAGTGAATCGCTGCAACTGCCCGTTGGATGAGGACGAGAGCCAGTATCAGGCGGTCACAAACCTATCGATGTTGAAGGGGAATCACACCTTCAAGTTTGGGGTCGACTTCCGCCACGCCAAGAACCTGCGTGTACCAAGCGACGCGCACCGTGCCGGCGAGCTTTCCTTTAGCGTTGCCCGGACCAGCGGTGCAACAGGCGGTGGTCTCGGCATTGCCACCTTCCTACTGGGCGATGTGACTAAGTTGAGACGCTACGTCAGCACGGCGATAGATGCTGGCGAGAGGCAGTGGCGTCATTTCTACTATGGGCAAGATACGTGGCACGTAACGCCAAAATTGACACTCAACTACGGCTTGCGCCTGGATGTAATCAACCCGCAGACCGTCAGTGGTCCGGCCAAGGGGGGGTTCCTTGATCTGGATACCGGCGAGATTCTGGTCGCAGGAGTTGGTGATGTAAAGCTAAATGGGAACGTCAAGAATAGCTATAACCTCGCTCCACGTTTCGCCGCCGCATATCAATTTACTGATAAGACGGTGCTACGTATGGGCTACGGTCGCAGTTACGACATCGGCGTTTTCGGCTCTCTCTTTGGCCACTCCGTGACCCAAAACCTGCCAGTGTTAGCCGTGCAGGAGTTAGATCTTGGAAGCGCAAATCGAGTCTTTACGCTCGCGCAGGGACCACCAGCCTTTACTGCCTTCTTCGGTCTCAATGCGCCACCTAATCAGGGCGGCGTACCGAACGCTGCGCTTCCGGCCAACGGCCACTTCTTCCTGCCGGATGGAGTTTTCGCGCGAACCTTGCCCTTCAAGCAGCGATTGCCAGCCGTTGATGCCTGGAACCTGACTTTTCAACATCAACTGACGAAAGACATTTCACTTGAGGTAGCCTACGTCGGCAACAAAGGAACGCACACCTTCGCCGGTGGCGGTCCGGCAGCAAACGCTAACCAAGTGACGGCGGAGGGGTTTTTCCCGGGGCGTGATCCCAACCTTTTCAAACCCTTTTTCCGTAAGTTCGGCTGGACGCAGGGCATCGACTACTTCTGCAATTGCGCCGACAACCGCTACAATGCGCTGCAGACGAAGGTGACCAAACGTTTCACTGACGGATGGTCTCTCCTCGCACACTACACCTGGCAAAAAGGCGTCTTCAATGATGCTGAACAATTCTTCTTTAATCGCGAGCTCAATCGCGGGCGAGTAGATTTTGATCGTACACACATCTTCGTGCTCGCGAACACCTACGAGCTGCCGTTCGGACGAGGCAAGCGATACCTTACGAATGCGTCAAAGGCGGTCAATCTCCTCCTCGGCGGTTTCCAGTTCAATTCGACGACCACAATCGAGAGTGGACTGCCCTTCAATGTTACTTACGACCGTCCACAGACGGAACTCGACACAGGGCCTAACCGTCCCAATGTGGTTGGCGATCCAAACACTGGCGGAGGACGAGACCACTTCTTTGATGCGACCGCGTTTTCGCGTCCGGCAGTGGGAACTTTCGGCAATCTCAAGCGAAATTCGCTGAGTGGGCCTGGCTACTGGAGAACGGATGCTTCGCTGTTCAAGAGATTTCTGATCAGCGAAACCAAGGAATTGGAGTTCCGCATAGAGTCGGTGAACGTGTTCAATCATGTGAACCTTAACTTCCCCGATTCATTTATTGGGGATCCGGCTCACCCATCATCCCACGCAGGTGTGATTACAAACACTGCCTTTGACGGTAACGACCCTCAGCGCAATTTCCAATTCGCTCTGAAGTTTAAGTTTTAGCTACTGGGACCGCGGGCGTCTCGCCCGCACTGAGCGCGGAGCGCGAACAACGGTGGAGTTGAGCATCTCTTGTAGATAGCGAAACCTTCTGGTTTCCTTAGGGGGGCTTTAGCCGCTGCGCTGACTGTGCATTGCGAGTTCTATGGCAAGATGCTCAACTCCACCCGTTGTTCGCGCTCCGCGCTCAGTGCGGGCGAGACGCCCGGGGTCCCAGTTAAGGCTTCTCCTTTTTGTTTTGGTGTCCTCTTAAGTTCAGGGCACTTTAACTCCCTCGAGCTTCAGCACGTCCGCTTTTCTGGCTGCAGGCAGTTGCCCATAGAGTTCGACGAACGCGGCATTGGTCCAGCCGAACCCGATTTCATTCGATTTGTAGCCAAACTTCAGTCCCGCACTCACCTCCGATTCACGTCTCTCTACGTCATACTTCTCCACAATCGTGTTGTGCTGGATAAACTCCTTCAGAATCGTGGAAAGAAAATTGGCGGTGATGCGATCGGCTTCTCTGTTGTATCCGTAGCGCCGCAGTCCCTGGATGGCTATCATCTCCGTCGGCGCCCAGCCAAAGGGAGCATCCCATTGACTACCGCTGACGTTAGTGCTTGTTAGCAACCCGCCTGGTCGTTCAAAAAGGTGAAGGTTTGCTACGATCCGCGCCGCCTGCCTGCGATCAGCAACGCCGACCCAGAGAGGATAGAAAGTAGTCACAAATGGATACCGCCGCACTCTCTTCGTTACAAAGTTGTAATCGTAGTAAAGACCGTCCTGCTCATCCCACATCAAGCGGTTGATCCTTTGTTTCCGTTCCTCAGCGCGATTTGCCCAGACGCGCGCCTCGCGAGGCTGGCCAAGTATTCTTAGTATCTCTCCGGTATCCGTCTCCATCAGGAAGAGCAAGGAGTTCAAACACACCGGATCGTAATGGATGATATCGATGTTGAAGGGCCCAAATCGATTTGAAGGATCGAAGCCCGACTCGCGCATCGACCGGTCACCTTTGTAGAAAAGGTCGGTTAGTTGGTCCTTCTCTTTGTCGTAGTATTGGCTTAGGTCGTAGTCTTTAACATCATGTGTGCGGTAGTAATCTTTGACGAGGTCGTAGTGGTCGCGCCCTTTATCGTCACGTTCGCCCGATAGAACTTCAGGCGCGGGACCGTTGCCGAGATCATAATATCGTGAAAGACTTGTTTGTTTAGTCAGGTGGGGTTCTTCGGTCCAGAAGCGATAATATTTCTCGATTGCCGGAACAGTGCTTCGCAGCCAGTTGATATCATGCTGTTTACGGTAGACGTTGAGTATCATCTGGGTCAGAAAAGGAGGCTGTGAGCGCGACAGATAATAAGTCCGGTTGGCATTGAGTATCTTGCCGTAGTGATCTATCTGGTAAAGAAAGTTATCAGTCATGTTTTTGGCCAGTGCCATCTCGTCATCACGCACAAGGCCAACCTGTGTGAAATAACTGTCCCAGCCATACATCTCATTGAAGCGCCCGCCCGGCACGACGTAAGGGTAAGGAAGATAAAGCAAGCCGTGCTCTTTAATGTCCATCGGATTCTCCGGTAGTTGTCGGAGTTGGATCTGGGCA
>DATBRN010000158.1:0-49102 GCA_036560225.1 Pyrinomonadaceae bacterium
CTGTGCCCGCTGCTGTTTGAGACTCTCCTTTGTGTTCTGTTTAGCTAGTTCCACCTCGTTAGCGGGGAACTCGGGCCGCAGCGCGACATCCGCCATCAACTCCAGGATGCTGTCGCTAAACATCGCGAGTGATG
This sequence comes from Pyrinomonadaceae bacterium, assembly GCA_036560225.1. Lineage (GTDB taxonomy): Bacteria > Acidobacteriota > Blastocatellia > Pyrinomonadales > Pyrinomonadaceae > PSRF01. The sequence continues at coordinate 135 of DATBRN010000158.1, forward strand.
ATGCAGCAACTGTTGTGTAATCGGAGTTTGCGCCAGCCTGGAGGGTGGCGCCCACTCGTGCCACCTCGTCAGCAATCTCGCGGCTCGTTCGCGACGCAGTGCCTTCTGTCAATAGGCCGGTCAACATATCCATCAGACCCGGCAACTCGGGAGGATCGTGAGCGTCGCCGGTTCGAAAAGCTAAACGATAGCTGACCAAAGGCAGCCTTGAATCTTGTACTACAACCACCAGCAATCCATTCGACAGAGTTGTCTCGTGCGCAGCCGGTAGCATTATTTGCCGAGAGGTCAGCGGCGGTGGAGGCTGCTTAAGTAAGTCTTCTTGTGTGCTCATCGTTTAAGTGTGCAACGGTCCTGAACCTGAATCGGTTTGCTTTGCTGGATCTGCCGGTTGCTGCGGTTGCTCCAACTGAGTGCTAACTGGAGCACCGACTATTGGTCCAGCTTCCGCTGCGGGCTGTGGCGGGGGAGCTGACGGAACTTGCGGCGCCGGGGCGGCTGGTTGTTTAGGTTCGCCTGGCGGCTGAGGCGACGCGGGCGCTGCTTCACTCACCGTTTCTGCAGACACTGCCTGTGCAACACCTGCTGGAACAATGTCGAGAACCACGCGGTTGTCAACATCCAGAAAACGCTCGACGGCGTTTTTGATTTGCTCAGGAGTGATTGCGAGGTATTGATCGAGTTCAGAATCGAAGAGTGTTGGATCGTTGTCGTAGAGAGCGTATTCAGCTAGCCGTTGGGCCCGGTACATGGTGGATTGCCGGCCGCGAACTACATCGTTGCAAAGCGAATTTTTAAGTTTTTCCATCTCAGCCGGAGAGGGACCGGATGTTCTTAGCGAGCGAATCTCATCGAAGATTTGATCGCGAATCGCCGCTACTTTTTCGCCTGGCTTCGGCAACGCAAAAATGTACAGCGCGGATGGACCACGTCTCTCGTCGATGCCTCCCTGGATTGAAACAACAGATTCATCACCCTTCACGAGCTTCTGATAGAGCCGCGAACTATCGCCTTCGAAGATAAGATCGGCTGCCAGCGACAGCGCATAAAAGTCATCCGTTCGTCGCTGAGGGATCTTCCAACCAAGTACAAAAGCTGGCGCGGGAGCAAGGCTGTCGTTGTAGATCTCATGCGTTTGCGCCACGTCTTCCGTCTCGTTTACGTCTACCGACGGAGGCTGAGGTTGGCTGGGGATGCTTTCAAAATACTTGCGGACCTGAGCAGTCGCTTCCTCACTCTCAAAGTCTCCCACAATAGTTAGCACGGCATTATTCGGAGCGTAATAAATGCGGAAAAACTCCTGCACATCTCCGATTGTGGCCGCGTCAAGATCCTCCATTGAGCCAATCGTCGAATGCGCGTTCGCCGGATTCTTGAAGATCAACTCGTTGATTCGAAGGAATGCGTTGACATAAGGCTGATTGTCGTAGCGCAGTCGTTTTTCTTCCTTGACCGCCTCACGCTGGTTGTCGAGATTTTCCTGGGTGACCTTGAGCGAGCGCATGCGATCACTTTCAAGCCAGAGCGCCAAAGGAAAATGACTTGCTGGAAGCGTCTCGTAATAATTGGTGCGCTCAGTTGAAGTCGTGCCGTTCATGGTGCCGCCGGCGTTGAAGATATATTGGAAGTGTGCGGCTTTCGGAACATTCTCGGAGCCCTGAAACATCATGTGCTCGAAGAGATGGGCGAATCCAGTGCGACCAATTCTTTCGTTACGAGAACCGACATCGTAATAGAGCGCCACCGATACCACGGGTACAGCATGGTCCTCGCATAAAATCACGCGAAGACCATTTGCAAGGCTGAATTGTTGTATAGGAGTCGGTGAAAGCTTGAGTCTTTCGGTCACGTTGATCTCGATTCGAGAGAGCTTCAGCTTCTAGAGCATGCCTATCCCCATGGTGGGAGAATGCGCCTTAAATTGTGGGGCGTAACAATGGAAACTAACAAGCCACTTAGGACGGTCGTTCGCCGACCATGCCTCGCAGCTCCGCGCGCAGGCGCTCAATCTCCGCGAGTTTTTGCTGCACTCGCTCAAACAGCGCCGATTGCGTTTTTATTCCCTCTTCCACTAGAAAGCCGGCCGCCTCGGCACGATTGCGAAAAATCCCCGCCGCCACGAGTTGGTCAACCTTCTCCTGAGCCGCCGGCGACACCTTCACTGCCACCACATAGTCATCCTTTGCCGAGATTGCACGTTCGATCGTACGGCTGATGTCACGTCCAATGGCACTGAGTGATTCCGGGATCCGCGAGGCGATATCTCTAACGGAGGATGCGGTCCGTGTTCTCTCTTCGGAATCGCCGCCAGCTTCGTCGTCCTTGAGCATTAGATCATCAACGGTTTCTCCCGTGTTCTGCTCTTCCTTTTGATAAGGACTTTTCTGATAAGGACTGCTCATATTGAAAGACTCCTTCGACCAAAAATTATTCTACAGCTCTCGCTAAATACGTTTTTGATCTCTATTAAGTTCATTCTACGGATGGCCTTCAGAAGCCGTCAAGCCAGCCCAAGTGAAAGGGTAGTGTTCTAATCTATCGCTATCTTCTTTGCATAAACTCCGCATCTTCTGGCGACTATGCCTTAAACGCTCTGAAAATCCGCTCAAGTGCTGCCACTCCCGAGTCCCTGTGGAACATCGAGCAGTTCAGCCCATTGGTTTAGTCACAATCGAGGACATAAAGCTGGGATCGTCCGAAAGCAGTGGCTTCGTCAGTCACCTTGCTCAGTCGTAGCGCATTCGCTAGTATTTGAGTGGTTTACGCGCTGGGCAGTTGCTTTCCAGCTTTTGTGGTCCGGGTAGACGTTTGAATCTCGCAACCTCTGAGGCTTTGGCAGTGAAAAAGTTATTCTCGCTCTCACTAATTACGCTCTTATCACTTTCGTTGGGTGTTCAGGTTTTTGTCTTCGCGCAACAGAAGACGCAGCCGCAGTCGCCGGTCGGCAGCACGTCGTCAGGCAGGCCATCTACCGGTCCCGGCAATGCTGGTCGGCGCAACTCGCGCGGTAGCTCATCAGCAATTCCGCTTATCGAAAGAGACTTTGATGAGGCGGTGCGAGTGATCCAGGAGAACTATGTCGAGGGAAAGAAGCTTGACTATAACTCAGTCTTCAAGTCGTCAATCATTGGTATGTTGCGTTCGCTTGATCCGCACTCCAACTATTACGATCGAGAAGAGTACGAAGAGCTGAAAACTGACCAGCGCTCAGAGTATTTTGGAATTGGGGCGTCGATTCAAAACTACATCATCGGCGACCAACCCGATACATTCATTACAGCGACCTTTCAAAATTCACCAGCATCCCGGGCAGGGTTGCGCTTTGGCGACCGAATCCTGGCCGTTGACAATATGAAGGCCACCGGCAAGTCCTCGCTGGAAGTGCGCGATAAAATTCGTGGGCCCCGCGGTTCGATCGTGAAGATTACGGTCGAACGCGCCGCCGATAAGCGCATCCAGACCGTCGAAATAACACGCGACGTCGTGCCTCAACCCTCAATTCCGGATGCGTACATGCTTAAACCGGGCGTCGGCTACATTGACATGACACGCGGATTTAATTATTCGACCACGGATGAACTGCTGAATGCACTTGATGTTCTACACGCTAAAGGGGCGAATTCACTTGTTCTGGATCTACGAAATAATCCCGGCGGTTTCCTGGACCAGGCGATTCATGTCGCTGAGGTTTTTCTGCCCAGCGGTCAATTGATTCTGACGCAGAAGGGTCGAAACGGGCTGCGGGACAACACCTACGAGTCGAGAAACACCGCTGCAGATCCAATTCCGCTGGTGATCCTTATAAATGAGAACACTGCCTCGGCATCAGAGATCGTCGCCGGCGCAATGCAGGATCATGATCGGGCTCTGATTGTGGGCCAGACGAGTTTTGGCAAGGGCCTCGTCCAGAGCATTATTCCGCTCGATTACGGCGCCGGACTGACCCTGACTTCGGCGAAATATTACACGCCGTCCGGACGCCTGATTCAACGCGACTATGCCGACAGCAGTTTTTACGATTACTACACGCATGGCGGTTCCAAGCGCTTCGATCAAAAGCAAGACAACACAAAACCTGTCGGTCCAGAAAGGAAGACGGACCTGGGGCGGCCGGTTTATGGCGGTGGCGGCATCGCTCCAGACGAAAGCGTGCCACCAAGGACGATAACCGCGTCCCAGCGCCGTTTGCTAAGTCCTCTTTTCGCTTTTACTCGCGAGCTGGTGAACGACCGCGTGCCGGGCCTCTCCGCATACAAGGTACCGGGCGGCATCAACTTCCGCCACGAACTGCAGCCAAACGATTTCCAGATCTCCGACTCAGTCTTCAGAGCCTTCAAGGAGTATCTTGCCGGGAACGCCGTCTTCAAGAGCTTGTCGCCCCTGGTGGATCACAATCGATCGTTTATCGCGCTGCAGTTGCGTTTTAACCTTGTGACCGCCGCCTACGGCCGCGCCATGGCCGATAGAGTCTTTATTACAACCGACGAGCAACAAGTTGCCAAAGCTATCGACGTTCTGCCTCGTGCCCGCGAGCTTGCAATGTCGGCAACTAAACGCGTGGTCCAACCATAAAGCAGGACAGGCAGATCGAGTATTGAAATTACGTTGCATAGTCCCAAACCAGTCGCGCCGTTGGCGCTCCGGCGGGGGCAAGCCACCCTTCCTAACCTGCAAATTGGGCAGACTTGAGCCCGCCCTTCCCCCTGCAAATTAGCGAAAGCTTGAGCTGCCAATGTCGCTATTAAATAAATGTATCCTTGTTTCTAAACAAATGTATCCTTGTTTCAGCTATAAAACAGAGTCTTGCGTCTAAAACCGCGGTGTGATATTGTCCAGCGGAATGATGGAGGTGAGAAAGTATGGCGCGAACTGCAAAATCCTTAATCAATACTGAAGAGCTTGGGCGCGCAATCCGCAGAAGGCGTGAGGAATTGGGCCTCAGTCTCCGTGACGTTGCTGATCAAACAAACGTTTCCGCCTCAACTTTGTCTCGAATCGAAAACGGAACTGGTAAACCTGACGCCGATAACATCGCCCGTCTTACCAATTGGTTAGACATGCCACTTGAAAGAATTCTTGGCCGCGGTCGCGAGGACAGCGACGAGGCAAAGGCCGTTGTCTATTATCCGCATGAGTCGACGCCGGAAATAGTTGAAGCTCATCTTCGCGCCGATCGCAACCTCTCTCCTGAAACTGCCGATGCGTTGTCACAGTTGTTCCGTGTCGCTTATTCGCAATTTAGCCGAACCGAACCGGGCCCTTCCCGAAAGCGACGGTGAGTCTGTCCCTCATCTGCACGCTATAATTCAGACATGGTTAACTATGAGTTACCGCCAGGGGAGAAGTGGCGGCAATTCGAGCTTCACGCGCTAGGCTTTCGCGATTTTGCGGGGGTTCGATCTGATGCGGCCCTCGATCCGTTTCGTCTGGCGAAATTTGCCAACTTGCTGGTGCTTGACTTTGATCGCATCAAGGGACTTAGCCCGGAAGCGCGCGAACATCTGCTTGGCTCCGGCTCCGAGAGGTGGTCAGGGGGCGCCTGTTCACGCCCATTGCCCGACGGTCGAAGGATCGTCATATTGAATCCCACTCACGGCCGTAGCCGGACGAACGCTACCTTGATGGAGGAGATTTCTCACGTCTTTCTCGGACACCAGCCGAGCCGTCTCAAAGTTGTAGCCGAAAACGAAGATGGTCGAACTATCTCTCGAGACTACAGAAAGGCTGATGAAGAGGCTGCGTACGCCACTGGTGCCGCAGCCCTTGTTCCCTTCTCTGCGCTCCGACGATTCGTGCTTGAGGGACAGACCTCGCTTGAGATTGCCAAACATTTCCACGTGAGTCGCGAACTCGTCGAATACCGGCTGAAAGTCACGCGGTTGTGGAGAACCTACCGAACCGCACATCCAGATCCCAGCAGTGATCATTAGTGAAGGTGAGAGAGTCAAACACCGGAACGCGTCGCGTACACTGGGACCGCAGGCGTCTCGCCCGCACTGAGCGCGCAGCGCGAACAACGGATGGATTTGCGCTCCGCTTGTTGGAACTCTTCACCGCGCTTGGTTTAAGGCACCTGCCCGAGTAAGGTGCGGGTAACGAGATTTGTTAACAAAACCGCAGAAACTGCTTGTGGCAAACGGTCGTTCGCGCTTCGCGCTCATTGCGGGCGAGACGCCCGCGGTCCCAGTGTACGCGCGACGCGTTCTGGAAGAGTGGAGTGTAAATGGATCGGGTTGTTGGCCATGGCCAACTCTGAACTTTCATGCTTTGGCCCAAACGCTTATAATTGCCTTTTATTTCTTAGCGCCATCTCCCACCGTGTGACGATGGCAGAGTTTCAATTCATGAGTGAACAAGTAAAAGAGCTGCCTTTGCCCGGTCTGACAACAACAGACAAGCTGCGCATGCTGCTCGACATCACTAAGAAAATCAGCCGCTCACTCGACTTGCAGGAAGTTCTGAATCTGGTGATGGACACCCTCGACTCTCTAATCCCTTACGATGCGGCCGGGATCTTCGTGGTGAAGTGTGCCGATGAGAGCGCAGTCGCTGAAGGCGAAGATCCGTGTGTCTTTCAGGCGGAAGCCGTTCGAGGTTACGACATTGATGAGTTAACCAATCTTCATTTAAAGCTTGGTGAGGGACTCATAGGTCAAGTAGCGCTCACGGCGGAGCCAATTAATGCTCCTGATGTGCGGCAAAATCCGAACTATATAAACGCGCGTAACGAGACACGTTCGGAAATGGTGGCCCCGATCATTTCCAACACGGAAGTGATCGGCGTTTTTGATTTGGAAAGCGACGAACTCAATGCCTACTCGGACGACGATCTTCAGGTACTAATGTTGCTCGCCTCGCAGGTCGCGATCATTATCGAGAAGGTGATGCTTCATGAACAGCTAATTGAAAAAAAGCGTCTCGAAGGTCAACTCGAAGTGGCGCGGCAAGTTCAGTTGGAATTGCTGCCGGCAAAAGATCCGCAGTTGGAAGGCTACGACATCAGCGCTTACAACTTCCCAACCGAGGAAGTCTCGGGTGACTATTACGATTGGGTAAGGATTTACGACGATCAGATTGGACTGGTGATCGCTGATGTTTCCGGAAAGGGCGTTCCGGCGGCGTTGCTAATGGCATTCCTGCGTGCGAGCTTGAGGGCGGCTACCCACACCGGTTACGCGCCGCACATCTCGATGGCGAAAGTGAATTACCTGCTCTGGGAATCCATCGAGCGAAATCAGTTTGTAACAGCCTTCTATGCCATTCTCGACGTCACGAACCGAACTCTTACTTATACAAACGCCGGACACAATCCACCTCTTCTGATGGATAAGGATGGAAACTACCAATTTATCGACCGGGGCAGCGTCCCACTGGGAATGTTCGAGGATACTCGCTACCATGACTACTATCTGACAACCGCACCTGGCGACCTGCTTGTGCTCTATACCGATGGGGTAACCGAGGCACAGAATCCGCGAGGTGAAGAGTTTGGGCGTGAGCGCCTGGTCGAAGCCGTGAAAAAGTACCGTGAGCTTGGCGCACGTGAGTTGATCACAGCCGTGCATAGGGAAGTAATCGATTGGACCGACGGGCGCGGCGCCACGGACGACGTCACCTTCTTCGTCATCAAGGCTCTCTAGAGGTTTCGGAGAAAACGATTGTAAACTTACTCGCTAACTTGATAGGCCGCAGACAAACGTATAAGACCGGGGATTTCTTGGCTGGGTAGTTTGGAGTTCTTTGGCAGACTAGTGAGCGGTCAGTGAGCAATGTGCATGATCGCCTCCTGGCGCCAGCGGCGCGCGGTAGTCGCCAAAATGAAACCTCTTCTCGGTTTCGGGAAATGCGTAGATGTCGAAACCGGCCGCGTCGAGATAATCTGCCAGGTCATCGGATGAAAGGAGATAGACGGCGGGAACAAAACCCGCTTCAGCGCGAATTTCCAGCAGGCGCTCAAGCACTTCAAATGGTGCAAAACAGCTAACCGGATCCCTGTACGTTGCCATATTTGCCGGCGCCTCCTTTTACAAGTCCAGGTCTGTAACTTCGAAAGGCCACTCGCCCCATACCGATGCTCTGATGTACGCGACTCGCCCCGCGTTCGTTCGCTAAAAGGCATCTTTTTGTTTACGAGCCTCTACAGCCTCGTGGATGTCGCCTCAGGAAGAATTCCAAAGAGAAAAATGAGTAATCCAATTACACCAGACTCTCCAGCGAGTACGCCTCCGCCGTTAAACTTCATTGCTTTGTTGCGGCAAATGCTGAAAGCCTCAGACAAGGTTAGCGATCTCATATTTTCGCCTGGACGCCCTCCACAGGTGGAACTAACGGGCAAGCTGCAGGCGGTCAAGTTTCCGGGACTTGAAAAACTTGTTCCCGCCCACACTGCCGCCATCGCGAAACTGATCATCGGAAACCACCACATCGCAACCGAGAGTTTGGATAAGGCCGGTTCAGCGGACCTTTCATTCAGCGCTCCCGGTGAAGCGCGATTTCGCGTGAATATTTTCAAACAGCGAGGCACGTATGCCATTGTGATGCGCGTGATTCCCACGAATCCGCCCAACTTCAGTGACTTCAACTTGCCTCCTCAATTGAAGGAAATCGCAGACATAAAAAACGGGATTGTGCTCGTAACCGGACCAACGGGAAGTGGTAAGAGTTCAACCCTCGCCGCAATTATCGACCTGATCAATGAAACGAAGTCTTATCACGTCGTCACAATCGAAGATCCAATCGAGTTCATACATGGTCATAAGAATTGCACCATTCACCAGCGTGAGCTCCATTCCGATACGCCTAGTTTCTCAGTCGCGTTGCGCGCAGCTCTGCGACAGGCGCCCAAGGTGATTCTGGTAGGCGAAATGCGAGACAAGGAGACAATCGAAGTGGCGCTCGAGGCTGCCGAGACCGGTCACCTCGTCTTGTCTACGCTTCATACAATTGACGCGCCGAAGACAGTTGACCGGATTATTGGCGTGTTTCCCAAGAACGAAGAACGAGTAATTAGGACGCGAGTCGCACAGTCGTTTCGCTATATTGTTTCACAGCGCTTGATTCCTCGCGCAGACGGCTTGGGTCGGGTTGCAGCCATTGAGATACTCAAGTCGACCATGCGGACGCGTGAATACATCGAAAAAGGCGAGTCGGAAGGTAAATCTCTAATCGACGCCATGGAACAGGGCGATCAGGATGGAATGCAAACGTTCGACGTGGTCATAGAGCGGATGGTTCGAGAAGGAGTGCTAACCAAGGAGGGGGCAATGCCTTACGCCACCAATGCAAACAACTTACTCTTGCGTTTGGGAGATCTTGGTGGACAAGCGCCTGTGCCGGCAGCCCCGGCGTCTCCGAAAGAAGAGGACTCCATCCTCGATATGATTGAAAGATAGTCGTAAGTTTTCTATTATCCCTTTGAAGGTATTCCGGCAATGCTCCCCAAAATTCAGGTGGTGGGTCAGTCTGATGTTCGATAAGCCTTAGCTTGAAGTTCGATAAGCGTTTAGCTTTTCGAGGCGCCGCGATAAACCAGGGTTACCGGACACTTGGCAACTGAAACACTACTCAGATTCAGGGCCGCTACTCCATATTTCTATGTCCTTGCAATCGGTTAGACGTGTATTGTCAGTGCTCTTACTTCCTGCGCTCCTGCTGGTCTCTTGCCTGGCTCAAAGTACAAATGGCGACGCTTCTGAGGGGGTTCAAATTGAATTTCCGGCCAATGGTCAGCTTCGAATCGTAAATGAGCTTGGCGATGTTGCGGCGGAGACCTGGAAACAGAAATATATCTACGTCACAACAAGCGAACGGACCTCGCCGGTTAGAGGTTCGTCCATAGTCATTGAGAATAGGAACCAAGGTTTTGTTATTCGCGTTGTTCGCCGGCGGAACCTTAGTGCCAGCGTCCCCGCGCCGCTAGTTCCGATAAACCTCAACATAAAAATTCCCGAGAGCGCACATGTCGAGATTGCAACAGGCAATGGTCGAATATCAATGCGGGGTGTGCCATCTTCGCTGAAGGCCCAGTCGGTTGGAGGCGACGTCAACGTAGAGTTTTTGGGTTCGGCTGATGCTGAGATCAACGCTAGGTCCACCAGAGGTGTAGTTAAATCTGCAATTCCTCAGCTACTGAGCGAAAACGGTCACGTCTTACAAGCCCGGCTGGGGACGGGAGCGCAAGCACTAAACATCAATACCGGAACTGGTAACATCGCGCTTTCGGTAACCAGCGATTCCACCGATACCGCCCCAGTTTCAGGAACAAAGCCGAGACCGCGAGATCCTTTCGGCGCTGAAGTTGTAACCAAAGCCGCGGGAACGCCTGCGCCTGTGCTAGATACTCAGGACGTAAGCGAAGGCGACATTATTCGAGTTGACTCCCAACTCGTAACGCTTAACATGAGCGTGATTAATAGAAACACCAATCGCGGTTTAGTGGGACTTGCCAAGTCTGATTTCAGACTCTTTGAGAATGGTGCGGAGCAACAAATCCTTCAGTTTGATTCTTCGTCGGCGCCTTTCGATCTTTTGCTGTTAATCGACCTTTCGGGATCCACTCGCGAAGTCGTGAAGCTGATTCGCGCCGCCGCGTTGCACTTCGTCGATGCCGCTCGTCCCTCCGATCGCATTGGTGTAATTACCTTCGCCGGAAAGTGTTCAGTAGTCTCTCCACTAACGCTTAATCGGCAGGTTCTGCGAGAGCGCATTAACGCTATGGACACCGTCGCTGGCGATACAAAACTCTACGACGCGACGGACTTTGCCTTGAGTCAAGCGCTACCGGACACGAAGAATTCGCGTCGTACCGCGATAATACTGATGAGTGATGGTCTGGACGGTAATATTCCCGGCGTTCAGGGCGAGGGATCCAAACTTCAGTACAAAGATTTGCTCAATCGGGTTCAGGAGTTTGATGGAGTGCTTTATACCTTGTGGCTTAACACCGAATATGAATCTCTGAGTCCGTTAGATACGCAGCCCGAGGCCTTCGATGCAGGCCACGATCGGATGAAAGAAATGGCAGATACTGGAGGGGGTGTCTTCTACGAAGTCGAAAGGCTGGAAGATTTGGCCGGAGCCTATGAACGAGTAGTGGCTGACCTCGGGACTGTTTACAGCCTGGCGTATCGTCCCTCGGATAAGACTCGTGACGGTAAATGGCGAGCAATAAGAGTAAGTGTTGCTCGCCCGGCTGCCGTCGCTCGCGGCAAACGTGGTTACTATGCAAACTGAGCAGCACCCAGGTGGCCTCATGCAACTCTCCTTAAACAGAATTCCTTGCGGAAGCAGCATTCTTAGCCTGCTTACCTGTCTCCTGGTTTCGGCGGCCGCCTTCGGACAGACACCCGAACCCGTAGAAACAATACGAGTTGATTCTGATCTCGTTGACCTCAAAGTCAGCGTTGTCAGCTTGAACCCTCAAAACCCGTCACCGGAGTTGCAGCAAAAGGATTTTCTCGTACTCGAAGATGGGAAACCCCAGGACATCTCCTTCTTTGCTGCCGCTGACGCCCCTTTCGATCTTGTGCTCCTCCTCGATCTATCGGGATCAACGAGGGACAAGCTCAAGCTTATTCGCAAATCAGCCAAACGATTTGTGGATGAGACACGACCGATGGACCGCGTGTCGGTGGTTACTTTTACTGACATGGTCCAGCTTGTCTGTCCTTTGACGCAGGATCGTCAACGACTGAGACAGTCGATTGATGATATTGAAAATCCTGTAGGTGGCACAAAATTCTGGGACTCTCTGCGTTACGTTCTTACAATACTTAACGCTTCGAAAAACTCACTGCGACGAAGTGCGGTAGTTGTCATGACTGACGGAGTCGATAACGCGTTACCTGACATTGTTGGACCGGGATCCCAGACCACTTTTGATGAACTCCTGCGAGTCGTGCGTGGTGCAGAAACAATTGTATTTCCAATTTATCTCGACACGGAGAAGGAAGAGCTCAAACGCCATTCTACGTCGCGAGTTGCCTATGCGATGGCACGCGAGCAACTGGCGCGCATAGCCGAGGCTAGCGCAAGTCGTCTTTATCGTGCTAACGAGCTAAAAGATTTGGACGACGTGTATAAGCAGGTCATCCAGGATCTCGGCCGGATCTATAGCATTGGCTACCGGCCGTCCAACACGGTTAGAGATGGAAAATGGCGTTCGGTGAACATTCAAATCCAGGACCGCCAGGATGTGATGGCGCGCACAAAACAAGGCTACTATTCGAGGAGCTTTTCGAATTAAGGAGCCGGCAATCCCATGCTCAGCCCGATCGCCGACAGGGTCAGTTTGCTGTTCGATAAGCTTTTAGCTTGTCGTGGCGCCGCGACAATCTGAAGTGGATCGGACCCTCTTCAGTAGCCCCACCTCTTAGTCGATTCTGGAAAAGCTTGTAAATGACGGCAATAGGGCTATAATTAGGCCCTCCCCAAGACACGGTGAGCCCAAAAACCGCTTCGTATCAAAGGAATAACTCCATGAGAAAAGCACGCATCACCCTAAGCCCAGCGCTTTTTGTTGCCGCACTGATACTTTCCTTTCCTCTCACTGGCAACACGCAGAACCGGGAAAAGTTCGTCATCTCGGCGCGCGCCGGCGGAGTCAATGCAGTAACCGGGCGGGCCACATTGCGGCCCCATGGAAATGCGGAATGGCGACTGCTTACCATCAAGGAAGATCTGGAAACAGGCGACCTTGTCAGAACCGGCGTCGATGGTCGGGTCGAGATGCTTCTGAATCCAGGATCATACCTGCGCATCGGCGAGGATTCGGAATTTGAGTTGGCTGACAACTCCCTTGAAAACCTCGAACTACATTTGATCAAGGGAACTGCGATCGTGGAAGTTACGGGCGCGGACGATGAGGATCTGCTTATCGGCATCACCACACCGCATACGCGCATGTCTATCGTTCGCCGCGGGCTCTATCGGGTCAATGTCGTTCCAAATGACGCTACAGAACTGATAGTCAGGAAAGGCCGCGTAATGCTGGAAGATTCCCACACAAAGATTAAAGGTGGAAATAAGGTGGTGTTCAGCTCCGGTTCATTTTCTGTAGCCAAACTGGAAAAGTCCGATAAAGAAGTGGACACTTTGGACGGTTGGAGCAAGGAACGGGCTCAGTTCCTTGCCAAGGCGAACAGCCAGATTCCCGGACGAACGATGAATACTTTTGCAACCAGCTTTGGCAATGACTGGTCCTACTTTAGCCCTTTTCGGCGGTCCGGTATTTGGCTATTTAGTTTGAGCAGCAACTGCTACACGTTTATTCCTTATTTTGGTGGCTGGGGGTCGCCCTACGGCGGTGGTTATTCCAGATCATTCTTTCCGTTCGGCGTAGGCTACTGGAATGGCCGCCCGGTATTCGGCGGTCGGGTCAATCCTGTCAATGGTTATCCTGCAAGGTCGTCTGGCTCAGGCAGTTCGAACGGACCAGTGAGATCGTCCGGTTCAGGCAGTTCGACTGGACCCGCGAGATCCTCTGGTTCAGGCAGCTCAGTCGGACCTCGCCCAAGTCCGCCGTCCGCGCCGCGGTCACCCATGGGTGGAGGCCGAGGGAAAGATTTGGTGCCCTAAGGCCGGAACGCTGTGGATGAATTGTAGGGGCGGGCACTCCGTGGCCGCCCCTTTGTATGACGACCACATCCTTCGAAAGCAAGTGTCTTGCTACCAGGGGCGGCCACGGAGTACCCGCCCCTACAAAACAACTTACTAATCGCTTTCTCTGAAAAGCCGCTCTAGCTCCGTCTCTACTAACATTCTCACTTCGGATAGTTTCAAACCTGCGAGCGCCAGGTGAGTCAGGGCGGTCGCCAATTGACTGCGAAGTTGCTCCTCAATCGTCTCGTTGATAAGCCGGGAAGTGACCACCGCTCCAGCGCCATGTCTGACCTTGACTAAGCCCTGTTTTTGAAGCTGTCGATAGGAGTAGGCGACTGTGTTTAGATTGACTCCCAAGTCCGCTGCCACCTGCCTGACCGGGGGCAGAGAAGACCCCTCCGGTAGCTCGCCTGCAGCAATCAAGGCCTTTATTTCATCTACAATTTGCTGATAAAGCGGCCGTCGGTCTCGCTCGTCAATGGTTATATACATATTGTCTACTGCACGTATACACTAGACAATACGAGCCTGTCTATAGTTTTCTGGTTTGCGGCGATCTTTTGGAAGGCGGACCTGTCAGTCGCCGCGGGGCACAAGTGCCCTCTCTAAGCGGGAAGTTAGGAGAACGGCTGAAATTGTTCCGACGCTCTCATCAAATTCTCACTCACGTTTAGAGAGGGCATCTCAGCCAATTCCTCCCCCGTTTAGAGAGGGCACTTGTGCCCCAGTGCGGTGGACAAGTCCGCGTTTCTAAAGAATTTAGGCTGTGAGTTTGTTGGCCAGGACAAGTGCCGAGCGAGTGAGGCCGGCAATGCCACCGGGGTAGGTGGTATCACTTACGATGAGGACGTTCGGAAGGGTGGTCGTGTAGCTCGGTTGGTCCAGCCAGAAGCTCTTGCGCGCCAGAGGTATGCCGCCTACCATGCCCAGCTTACGCCGAGTCAGGTCGTAAAAGGTTCGCGGTGTAGCGGTGTCGATGACCTCGATGGAGCTGCCCAATTCGGGCATGGCGGAGTGTAACCGTTGCCAGCAAGCCTCCAGCATCTCCTGATCCTTATTCTCAAGCTCGGTTTCATCCTTGTGAAAAGTGAACCACTCGTCGACATCGGTAAAGGTATGAACGGTGACCGCTCGCTTATCAGCGGGACCCCGCGAATCCCATGAGGGTGCGGCCGCGAAAAATAACTGATTCGACTCGGGATCATGCTCCTGGCTTTCCCGCCAGTCGGTTAGCGCCAGGATGTGCTCTGAAATGAGTGATGCGGCGGCGTCTCCATCCATGCCAAGATACAGCAAATAGGCTCCCCAGCTGCGCAAGCTGCTCAACTGTTTGCGAATTTCGGTTGGTGTGCGATTGAGGCCGATAAGTTTTCCGTAAGTGTCCCAAATCGTCAGATTACTGACGATAGCTTTCGATGCTGTAAGAGTTTCGCCGCTTAGTAGATCAACGCCGATGGCTGCGCCGCTGGAGTCGTAAGACAAGCGGAGCACAGGAGTATCAAGCCGAACCTTCCCCCCGCTCCGCCTTATTGAGTCCGCGAGAATGGTTGCGAGTGTTGATGCTCCGCCTTGAATAGCAAACATTCCTTCTCGCGGCGCGCTCAAGACGAGTGCCGCAGCCAGATAACCGACTTCTCCAGTTGTTGCCTGGGCAAAGGCCTGCAGCTGAACGTCTATAAAGCGCCGGAATCGCCACGACAGTCCGTCCAGATGCTGAAGGATCGACTGGCCGCCAGATCTGAGTATTTCAGCAGCAATCCTACCTTCGGAAAGTAAGCTGTACGCACGTCGTGATTTTGAGGCTGACAGGAAATCCGGCGTCCTTTGCAGTGCCCGTCGCAACGCTCCACTTAACGGCGCAAGCTTTCGGTAAAACCCGACTGCTGCGTCGCCGCATTCGGGAAAACTTCTGCGGAGGCTTGCTTCGAAGTGCTCCGAATCGGCGGCGATTGTGATCTCCGATTGATCGGGAAGTCGCACCACATAACTTGGTTCCAATAAGCGAACCTCGGGCGCGTCAACCGCCAATTCCGCGAATACTTGAGCGTGGATTTCGTTCTCGCGCCAGCCTGTGTAAAGGCCGTATCCTTGTTCAAAACCGTAGCCAAACTTGTCGAAGCTCGCTGCGCAGCCGCCTACGCGCGGCTCTCTTTCCAACAAACAGACATTCACGCCGCGCGCGGCGAGCAAGGCGGCAACTGTAAGCCCGCCTATTCCTCCGCCCACTACTGCTACCTCGCAGTCCATACGTTAGAAACGGAGGCCGATCAATGACAATAGAAGCCCGGCAGTGGGAGCAACCTGATCAGGAGCGGGCAGGAAACGGTGAAGAAAAGGCTCAACAATCAAGAGTGCTGCCTGAATTCCATTGAAGACAAAGTGAATGACCACACAAGGAAGCAGCCGGCGAGAAAAGGCACGGACAAGCGTCAAGACAATGCTGAGAAGTGCAACGGCTGCGATTACTCCAAAGTTGGGCCAATACTGCGGGACATGAATTATTGTAAAGAGGACCAGCACCACGACCACAGCGCCGCTAACTCCCAGACGTTCCTGTCTATTCTGATCCAGCTTTTCACCGAACGCGGAAGCTATCAGCAGGCCGCCATAGATCCCGATTGTCTTTTGCAGTGCTGAGTAGAGTACGCCCCGGTAAATAAACTCTTCGACGAATGGCGCGGTAAATACTGCCAGAAAGGAAATAGTGTAGCGGGCTGCAAGCGAACTGTTGATGATCTGCTCGAGTTGAGTGGACTTACTGGCTCCCAGCAACTTGGCGATCAGGCTTCCAACGACAAAGAGAGCGATTCCGACGCCTACACTTAGCAGTAGATCGAGCCACCACGGAAATTGAGTTGGGAATTCCAACCCGATCGCTGCCCTAAAGGACTGTCTTCCGAACCTAGTGACCACAAGCCAAACCAGTAGAAAGGTGATTAAGTGGCTGGGGAAGACGGCGAGAAGTTGAAGCAGAATAGCAGTCCTGTCTTTGGAAGCGAACTCAACCAGAGCAGGCAGGGAGTTGGCGGCTCCGCTGTAAAAAATGTAGGGAATCAGGAAAAGCAAAGGCATGAAGACTACTAATAGGATACTGACCAACCAAACGAGTAACGCTCCACCAATTCCCCATGAAGGGTTATTTGGATTTGGAGTCTGCATTTGAAGTTTGGCTGACGGTTGATGTGGAAAGATTAATCCCTGATCCAGAGTTGGAAGGGGGGTAGCTTCATCGAGGTTAGGCACGGTGGTTGAAGTGTATGAAGTTGTTTTGAAGGGGTCAAATTGGAAGCCTGCCGAGGTAACAATGCTTTTCGAAACTTTGTCGATTCAAACAGCGGGATATGAAGCCTCGAACATTGAAGGACCAATACGCGGCGCTGCCAGCATCACGCCGATAATGGTTTTGGCGTCTTCTATTTCGCCTGAGCTGATCATGCTCAACGCTTGAGAGAATGGAATTCGGACCACTTGCAGAATCTCATCATCCTCAAGCTGCTGGCTGGTTTCCGTTAATTCTGTTGCCAGGTAAACCCACATTTTTTCTTCGCAAAAGCCCGGCGACACAAAGAACTCAGAGAGCTTCTCGAGTCGCCCGGCAACGAAGCCAAGCTCTTCTTCAAGTTCTCGGGCGGCGCCTTCTTCCGGTATTTCGCCTCTTTTCAAAGTTCCAGCTGGGGCCTCCAGCAGATAGCGTACAGCGGGGTGGCGATATTGACGGACCAGCGCGATTGTCCCGTCCTCAAACACTGGAACGATGACCGCGCTACCGGGGTGGTGCACGACTTCACGTTGATAAGTTTTGTTGGCTTCGTGGATCGTGTCTACCGACACCGTGAAAACACGTCCAGCAAAGATCTCTGTACTATTGAGAATCTGAGGAGCGTCGGTTAAAGCCATGATGGTTCCTTCATGAAAAAAGATTCGTCAAGTTTAAAGAGAATAACGATCAAACTCTGGTAACGACTTCCGACAATTCTTGAGTCTCAATTAGCGCCTTGACTTCTCCGACGAGATAGAGAGAGCCGGTCGCGCAAATCAGCCCATCAGCCGGAGTACACTCTCCAGCTTTTTGCATCGCTTCGGCTGGCGATCGTGTTGGGATGATTTTGTTTGGTTCGAGAACATCCCGGGCTAAGTCCTGCAATTTATCCACTGTCGCAGCCCGAGGGTTATTGGGTCTGGTAAGAACCAGACGATCAGCGACAGGAAAGAGAATTCCAGCGATCTCTTCTAACCTCTTGTCATTCATCGCTCCGAAAACGAGCGTCAAGGGAACCTTCACAAAAGCATCGAGATACTTGCGCAAGGCTTGCGCGCCCGAAGGATTGTGCGAGCCATCAAGCAAAAGAGAAGGCTGGCCTCCATGAAGCTCGAGTCGTCCGGGGTGTCGCGCTGTTTCAACCCCTTTGACTATATTTGCTTTTGAGATTCCAAAGCCTCGTTGTCGTAACGACTCTGCGAGTCGGATTGCGACAGCCACGTTCCCAATCTGATGCTCACCAAGCAGTCCTAACACGACGTTTTCGTACCGTCCATCGGCGGCTCCTGTGGCGAAGGTGACAGTAAACCGGCCTTCGTCTGTTACATCTTCAATTTTGGAATCACATTCATCCACGCTGGGCCTCACCTGACATTCGGCACACCGCCTCAGAATCACGTCAAGAGCTGGCTGTGGTTGCGGGGCAATAATCGCTATCACTCCAGGGCGAATAATGGCGGCTTTCTCGGCAGCAATCTCCACCAGCGTTTCTCCGAGGTACTCCTGGTGATCAAGTGCCAAAGGAGTAATAGCTACCGTGGTGGCGCCGGCGACGGTGGTTGCATCAAGCCGGCCCCCTAAACCTGTCTCAAGAATCGCCAAGCTAACACCGGCTTCCCGGAACGCCAGCAGTGCGATAGCCGTGACCTGCTCGAAAAACGTCGGCAGAGCTTCCAATATTCCGTCAGCGAGCAGTTCTTCGGCAGCTTTTCGAACCAGGGTGGCGTACTTCGCAAAGTCAACTTCCGTGATTTCCTTGCCGCCGATTCTTATTCTTTCCGTGATTGAGACCAGGTGCGGCGATGTATACAGGCCGGTGAGAATGCCCGCCGCATTGGAAATTGAATCCAGCATAGCGGCGGTGGACCCTTTGCCATTGGTGCCTGCAATTTGTACCGACGCGAATGATTTCTGCGGACTGCTGAGACTTTCAAGCAACAACTCGGTGTTTCTGAGGCCCAGCTTAATCGCAAGCGTCTCGTGTCCGAGGCTGAGCAGGTACGACAGTGTTTCCTCAAAGTTCATGAGGGAATAGGATTAGCACCTCACAACCAAAACCGCAAAGGAGTCACAACTGGAGACATATCTTTGAAGGGGTGGCACTCTGTGGCCACCCGGGTTCCCAATCGCACCGTTTAGAAAGGGCACTTGTGCCCCGCCGCGTGGCGGCAGACAAGTCTGCTTCTAAACGGACGACTTAAAACAGTTTGGGGTGGCACTCCGTGGCCACGCAAATGTCTTAATTGCACCGTTTAAAAAGGGCACTTGTGCCCCGCCGCGCGGCGGCAGACAAGTCTGCTTTCTAAACGGACGACTTAAAACAGTTTGGGGTGACGAAGTGCCGTTCCTAAAAGTTAGAATCGTATTCGAGGGTAATCCGAAGAGGTTAGCGACCTGATGCAGCGCGAGTGCGGAGACGTTCCATTTCCGAGATGCTGGAGATTTCCGGATTCATCATGAAGTTGAGTACCTTGATTATGTAATCACGAGTCTCCCGCCGATCGACAATTGCATCGATCATGCCATGCTGGAGAAGAAACTCGGATTTTTGAAAATCTTTTGGCAGCTTTTGCCGGATCGTTTGTTCAATCACGCGTGGTCCTGCGAAGCCGATGAGCGCTCCTGGTTCCGCGATAATAACGTCCCCAAGCATTGCGAAGCTTGCGGTCACTCCACCGGTAGTCGGATCCGTTAACACGGAAATGAATGGAAGGCGGGCTTCGTCAAGCTCTGCCAGGGCCGCTGAGATCTTTGCCATCTGCATCAGCGAGAGTGCGCCCTCCTGCATTCGGGCACCGCCGGAGGTAGCAAAGATAATTACCGCGCTGTGCTCTTTCAAGGCTCGTTCAATCAGCCGTGTCACTTTCTCGCCGACTGCCGAACCCATCGAACCGCCAATAAACGACATATCCATCGCCCCCGCCAGCACGGGATGATCGCCAACCTTGCCCCGGGCATTAATTATTGCCTCGGGCAAACCGGAACCTTCCTTTGCTTGCTTGAGTCGTGCTGGGTAAGGCTTGGTGTCAACGAATTCCAGCGGGTCTATGGAGATGACTTCGGCGTCAAGTTCGTCAAACTTAGCGTCGTCGAAAAGAAGCGCCAGGCGTTCGCGAGCGCCGATGCGAAAATGATAGCCACAGTGAATACAGACCTGTCGCCCTTCTTCAAGTTCCCGCTTGTAAAGGTGGGCTTCACAGGCTTCGCACTTGACGAAGACATTCTCCGTCTTGACTACTCGTTCCTCCGGAGGAACAGCTTCAATTTGCTTATCTTTCTTACTGAACCAGGGCATATGACTTTTTTTTACATTGAGCGATTTATCGGATTTGTCTTTTGGTATGGACTAAAGCCTAACACACGAAATGGCAGGGAACGAAGGATCAGGCCGCAAAGAAGTCCTGCGCTGCGGGCTAAAATCGCGTTTTCCTCAGCAATCTTCAGAATTCTATTCCCTGCTGGGCCCGTATGCCGGCGTTGAATGGATGCTTTATCTCGGTCATTTCGGTGACCAGGTCGGCGGCTTCGATTAAGGCAGGCGGAGCGTCGCGACCTGTTACGACAATATGCAAGGCGTGTTGCGCTGCACGGACATTCCCAAACTCCTCCAGCACCTCATCGACAGGCAAGAATCCGTAACTGAGAACATAGACCAGCTCATCGAAGACCAACAGATCGTAGTCTCCACTGCGCAGTTTTTCGACACAAAGGTTCCAGGTCTCACGCGCGGTGGCCCGATCCTGGTCCGGGTTCTTGGTGTCCCAGGTAAACCCGTCGCCCATCGTATGCACTTCTATGCCGAGCTTCTCGGCTGATTCATGTTCGCCGTAACGGTCATTGCGCGACTTCATAAACTGAATCATGCAACACTTCAAGCCGCGTCCGGCAGCGCGCATCATCAGTCCCAGAGCGCAGGTAGTTTTGCCCTTACCGTTGCCGGTATGAACCATTAATAAACCGTGCGTCTTTTCCTGGTAATCCTCGCGACGCCACTTGTATTTCTTTTCTTTGGAAGACGGAACATTTTCCATTTGTCATTTCTCATTTATCAGGCGATACAACTGGAAATGAAAAATGGCTTGCTGCCTGAATGCAAAAAACTAGGACCCGCCATCCTTGAGCGCGTCTTCAGTGATATCGGCCGATCCGTTTGCTCGTTCAACCGCCTCCTGCAAGAGCGTGGTGATCCTTTCCTCCGCTTCTTCCCACGTGCCGGTCAGAGTGCAACCGGCAGCGTTACGGTGTCCGCCGCCACCAAACTTCTCTGCCACTTTCGCGACGTTTACTTCGCCCTTCGAGCGCAGGCTGGTGCGGTAAACTCCCGGCTCACATTCCTTGAGCATCGCGACGGCCTCCACCTCGCCGACGGTCAGCGGATAGTTAACAAAACCATCAGCGTCTTCATCAGAAGCTTCGGCTACTTGTTGCATTTTCAAGCTGTGGCGCAACAACGCTACGCGACCGGTTGAATCGCGCCGCGCCGAGGATAGAACCGCCCCCATCAACTGAATTCTGCTCCAGGGATAACTGGCGAAAACCGCTTCCGCCGTTTTGGCCGGCTTGACCCCAGTCCGCAGTAATTCCGAGGCAACTTTGAAAGTTCGCTCCGTCGTGTTGGAGTAGTGAAACGACCCGGTGTCAGTAATCAGCGCGGTGTAACAACACTCTGCGACTTCCTTCGTCACGCGCACGCCCAGAGCCTTGGCGAGGTTATAGATCATTTCGCCACACGCGGAAGCGGTGGAGTCGATCCAGTTAATCCGACCAAAGAGAGCAGTGGTGGCATGGTGGTCGATGTTGACAACAAATTGCTTATCGAGATTGAGCAAACCCGGGCGCTTGATGTCGGAGCATTCGATGACGAACACGCCATCATATGAATCATCCGCTGAAGGTGTGACCCGAACCTCATTAGCGCCCGGCAACTTTTGGTAAGCATGAGGCACCGGGTCACGCATGATTACTTCTACATCTTTATTTAGAGCCCGAAGCAACCAATAAAGACCGAGGGAGGAACCCAGGCTGTCGCCATCGGGGCGGAGGTGAGAGGTGATTGCAAACTTTCGCTTCTCTTCTATCAGCTCGACAACTTGACTAAGCATAAAAAGCAAGGATGAAGGGTTCAGAGTTCAACCTTTAGGTTGCATTCTCTGATACAGAGCAAGCTAAAGCTTGTACTCGAGCTTCATCCTTCATCCTTTCTATGGCCTTCCCATTCTTGATTGATCTCCTGAAGCAACTTGTCCACGCGCTCGCCTTCTTCTTCGACGCGGTCTCTCACGAAATGAATCTCGGGGGTACGGGGAAGGTTGAGGGATAGGCTAAGTTGTTTGCGAACGTAGGGAGCAGCATGTCGAAGAGCGTTGAGAGCAAGCCGGTGTTCTTCTTCATCTCCCGCAACGGTTACAAAAACTTGTGCGTCGCGCCGGTTATCTGAAAGGCGAACGTCCGTCACTGTTACCATTGTAAGCCGCGGATCTTCCAGTTCGTATCCGACAATCTGGGAGATCTCTTCGCGAATGATGTCTGCCACTCTCTCTGGGCGACGCATGGTTAAAAACAGGAGCAGACGGCAGGAGCAGTCAGCAGGAAAACCTCGTCTGTAAGCGTTGTCCGTAACACCTGCCTACTGCTCCTGCCGTCTGCCGCCTACAGTTCTGTGGCAGCGACCTTTTCTACGATATAGGCCTCGATCTGGTCGCCGACCTTGAGGTCATTGAAGTTTTCCAGACCGATGCCACACTCAAAACCTTCGCGCACTTCCGACACGTCGTCTTTAAAGCGACGCAAGGAGGCGATATTTCCTTCCCAGCTAACAACCCCGTCGCGAATCAGACGCGCGCGCGCATTACGCCGGATGTTGCCGTCGATCACCATCGATCCACCAACCACTCCAGCTTTGGGAACACGAAAGACCTCACGCACGTCGGCTTTGCCGATGATCCGTTCTTTTTCAATCGCCTCGAGCATGCCGATCATCGCCGCTCGAATCTCTTCCTCTACTTTGTAGATAATCGAATGCAAGCGGATATCGACGTTTTCCTGTTTCGCCAGATCGGCGGCGCGTGACCCCGGCCTCACGTTGAAACCGATCACCACCACCGCCGAGATAGCAGAGCCTGCCTGCGAAGCCGAAGCGAGCAATACGTCGGATTCTGTTATCGCGCCGACGCCCGAGCGAATCACTTTGACCTTAACGCGATCGGTGGAAAGTTTTTGCAAGGTAGACTTGAGAACTTCGACTGAACCCTGAACGTCAGCTTTGATTACTACGAGCAGTTCTTTGACTTCACTTTCGCCCAAAGCCTCAATGCCGCGCTTCGTTGTTTGCAGCAGCGTGGCCTGCCGACTCAGCATCTGCCGGTGACCGGAGATCTGCTGCGCACGGGCGATATCGGCAACCACTTGGAAACTCTCACCTGCCTGGGGGACCCCTTGTAAGCCCAGGACTTCCACCGGTGTAGCAGGCGCCGCCTCCGTGATCGCCTCGCCCTTGTCGTTGAACATTGCCCGAACGCGGCCGAAAATCTGGCCGACGATGAAAGGCTCATGAATATGCAGGGTCCCCTGTTGGACCAGCACTGTGGCTACAGCACCACGGCCACGATCCAGTTTGGCTTCCAGCACTACGCCTGAGGCCAGGCGCGTCGGACTGGCCCGCAAGTTAAGAATATCTGACGTAAGGAGGATCGTTTCCAGCAATGTTTCGAGGTTTTGCCGTTTCTTGGCGGAAACCTGGACGATCTCTGTCTCGCCGCCCCACTCGACGGGATTCAGACCGTGTTGGGCGAGTTCCTGTCTAACGCGATCTGGGTTTGCATCCGGCTTGTCGATCTTGTTGATAGCGACAACGATGGGAACATTTGCAGCGCGCGAGTGTTCGATTGCTTCGATAGTTTGGGGCATGACGCCGTCGTCCGCAGCCACTACCAACACCACCACGTCGGTTGCCTTGGCGCCGCGTGCACGCATCAGGGTAAAGGCTTCATGACCCGGAGTATCCAGAAACACCACGCGTCGCGTTTCACCCGAATTATCCGGATTCGGCACTTGCACGCTATACGCGCCGATGTGCTGAGTTATGCCGCCCGCCTCGCCCGCCGCCACTTCCGTCGCGCGAATCGCATCGAGCAGGGAAGTCTTGCCGTGATCGACGTGGCCCATGACAGTCACCACAGGAGCCCGCGGCAATTCAACGTCGTCTGCGTCCGTGGCGATTAGTTCTTCAAATTCTTCTTCAGCAACCATCTCTTCGAAGGGGACGAAGGTGACTTCGTAACCAAAGCGCTTGCCGAGATCGACGGCAACATCGTCGTTGAGGGGTTGGTTGATGGTTGCGAAGACGCCGCGCTGCAGTAATAGGGTCACTACATCCTTAGGCTTGATACCGAGTTTTTCCGCGAATTCCTTTACGGTTGAACCCTCAATGATGCGTACCGGCTTAATTTCTCCTGGAGTCGGAGGCAGTTCCAATCGTCCGGCGATACGGTCTTCGAGGGACAAAGCTTTAGGGGGCGGAATGAAATCACCTTTGTCAAAGCGCCCCGCTTTGCCTTCCATCTTGCGTCCCCCGCGTGCTGGTGCACGGCGCGATCGTCGCCGGCCTGCATCCGGCGGCGGGATGTAAGTTGTCTGCGGAGTCAGTGTTTCTCCTGGCGTTCCCAATCGTTCGGTTGTTGCCAGGGGTGTACGCTCCCTTACGCGTGTTCCACGTTCAGCTCGTTCTCGTGGGGTTATGGAAGGTGGCACTACCGGAGCCGGAGCGCGCTCACCGGGGCGAATTCCCGCGTTCAGCGCTGCCACAGTTGGACGCAGTACTCGGACTTGACGTGTGGGTGCCGGGGGGGTTCCTGCTGGGGTAACTGGGGTGGCGGAAGGCGGTGTGGATTCCAGCGTAGCTTGCTCCGCGAACTTTCCGTTTACATCCTCTGTTTCAGCCGGGGGCGCAACGCTCGGTGCTGCTGTGTTACCGGATTCTGGAGCAGGTTGTTCTGCCCGTACCGCTGGAGTCAGTTTCCTTAACTTCGCCGTGGTCGGCTTAGCAGTTTCCGGGGCGACAGTTGGCGGCGCGACCTCCGGTTGTGGGCTTTCCGCAACTACTTCTACTGCGGGTTCAGCGGCCACCGGGGCCTCGGGAGCTTCCGTCACGTGAGGTTCTTCGACCGCACGCTCAGCCCGCTTGACGACGCGCACGCCTCGTTTTACGGCGGTTTCTTTCTTCGGAAAGTATTTGTTGCGGATCTTCTCCGCGAGCTCTTTCGAAACGGAATTGGAGGGGACGCTGACGTCTACGCCTTCGCGTCGCACCTCTTCAATGAGCCGCTTGGTGTCGAGCTTTAGTTCTTTGGCGAGATCGTAAATACGGATCTTAGAGGAAACGGTCATGCACTCCTTTTCAGACGCCCTAAATCGTTGCGTCTGTCTTCAAGTGGTTTAAAGAACTCCTGCTCTTAACCACCTGAAGCGTGCATCAGAAGTGCAACGCGTAAGAGTGGTAGGAGAGCAAGCAACGCAAACTGCCAGCACAACCGGCCGCTGCGTTCATGCTACTTTGCTGCATCTTTGGAAGCATCCTGCTTCTCTTCGTCAGTGCTCTCGCTTGATGCAGCATCTTCTAAAATTGCGGGAGCAGATGTTTTCAGTTCTCCAGTTGTCCCTGACGCTGCCTGGCGTGTGACTTCTTCAAGGGCAACTCCTTCGTCGTTTGCTAAAGCGTTAAGCTCATCGAGGCTTTCGATAGCAGCCGCCTCCGCGGACGTAACGTCTGGCGCTGGCACAATCGTATCTGGACGCAAATCGCGGCCTGGTTCCTGAAGAATGAGCGCGTCTTCAGTGGTTGGCTCGGCTTCAGTCAGAGCAACCGGGTCGGCCGAATACTGTGCAAGGATTTCCTGTTCTGCGATGTAACCATCACGTGCTTCGACGGCTTCGTCATAGCCTTCCGCGGTAGAGTCAGCCGAGGATTTGGATTCATCAGCCGCAGTCTCTTCTGAGGCCA
Organism: Pyrinomonadaceae bacterium; assembly: GCA_036560225.1. GTDB lineage: Bacteria > Acidobacteriota > Blastocatellia > Pyrinomonadales > Pyrinomonadaceae > PSRF01. The sequence goes on from DATBRN010000158.1 coordinate 25,991, forward strand.
CCTCAAGGGAAACATCGCCTGCGCCAAGCTCCTCGCTTTCGCTGTCTGCAGTTTCTGCTGCCTCAGCATATTCAGATTCGACTCTCTCTTCCGCTCCGCCGGCTTGCAGAGTCTTGTCGCGCATGGCAACGACGGCCTTAGCGGCATTTAGAATCACCTCAGCTTCGTCCAAACTGAGATCGAGAAACTCAACGAGGTCATCAACCGAAGTTTGCGTTAGGGCGTCGATGTCGTTGATCCCATGTTCGGCCAGCGCATCGGTCTGTTGCACTGTTACGCCTTCAATGACCGACAGCGGCACTGATGCGCCAGAGGCAATGAGCGCGCCCATTTGTTCCGTAACTTCGCGCTTGATCTCTTCCTCGCTGCGAATATCGATGTTCCAGCCAACAAGCTTGGTCGCGAGCCGGACATTCTGGCCTCGCTTTCCAATGGCGAGCGAGAGCTGATCCTCGTTTACGATGACTTCCATCTGCCGGTTGTCGATGTCAGTGATGCGAACCTTGTTGACTTTGGCTGGTGAAAGCGCATTTGCTGCAAACACGGAAGGCTCATCGGACCATTCAATAATGTCAATTTTCTCGCCGCGAAGTTCGCGGATGATGGCCTGCACGCGAGAACCCTTCATACCGACGCAGGCGCCGACTGGGTCCACGTCACGTTCATTTGAAGTGACCGCAATCTTCGCGCGCTCCCCTGGCTCACGCACGGCAGACTTAATAACCACGGTGCCGTCGTAGATTTCCGGCACTTCCATCTCAAACAAACGCAGTAGCAGTTCCGGAGAGGTTCGGGAGACCTCGACCTGGGGTCCTTTTGATTCTTTCGAGACATTGTTGATTACGACGCGAATTCTTTCGCCCTGGTTCCACTGTTCTCCGCGCGACTGCTGCGAACGCGGCAGGATGGCTTCAAGATTTCCCAGATCAACGATGATGTTGCCGCGCTCAAATCGCTTGACGTAGCCATTAACCAGGTCGCCAATCTTATCAATGTATTGTTCGTAAACATTGCTGCGAACTGCGTCACGAACTTTTTGAAATAAGATCTGCTTTGCGGTTTGAGCGGCTATCCGTCCCAACTCTTCCATCGGTAAAGGCAACAAGAGAGCATCGCCTAATTCAACCTCTTCACCGGCCAGCTCCCGAGCCTCTTCGATCGACAATTCGGTCGCGGCATTTGCCACCTCATCGACTACCACCTTCGTGGCAGATAGCTCAATGCCCGTTTCGGGATTCCAATCGACCTGAATGTCTTCACCGGAGCGAAACTGTTTCTTGGCAGCCGCGCGAACAGCTTCCTTCATTGCGTCGATTACTAGATCGCGCTCGATTCCCTGCTCCTGGCAGAGCGCCTCGATGTTTTGTGCGATGGATGAGCTCATAGAACTTTTGTACTCCGGTTGGCTCGACGCCAGTGTGCGCGTCGTTGAGCCTATTCAATTGTTAATAGTTTGCTTTCAACCCCGCCTTTTGCTGCCCGCGGCGAAATTCTTCATCGACGTCCAACTCCAGATTAGCTTTCGCAATCGAGTCGAGAGCGATACTAACGCGCCCATTCGTGCGATCGTCAAAAAGCACTTCCTCGCCGGTTACTCCCAGCAGCCGGCCACGAAAATTACGCTGGCCATTGATAGGTTGGCGCGTTCGAATTCGCGCCAGGCTGCCGGCAAAGCGCTCGTAATCCGGGCGCTTGTAAAGCCCCCTCTCAAGACCGGGCGAAGATACTTCCAGCACGTAGGACGCATGAATGAAATCTTCTACGTCGAGAACCGTGCCAACGTGCGTGCTCATCTCCGAACAATCCTGGTGAGTTACCCCGTTTGGCTTGTCAATATAGATGCGGACAATAGGTTTGTTCTCAGGCCCGGCGACTTCCGTGTGTACGAGTTCCAGGCCGTGGTCGATTGCAACACGTTCAGCGATTGCGTGTACGCGATCCTCGACGGAACTCGACCCCATGAACTCCTCCCGAAAAAGCACTCGCCCAAAAGAAAAAGTGGGCGCGAACCCACCGGACGATAACGCCGCGCTTCGAGCAAGTTGTGAATTATAAGGGAAGGGAGGGGCAGAAGCAACCTGACAGGAATCCCGGTTTTCTGGCCGAGAAACAGCCCTCTGCCAAGATTTTCCGGCATTAGGAACAGGTGACAAAACCACCTTATCGGTGGGGTGTGCCTGGAACCTCACCGGAGGGCCGGTTCCCGCTTGATCTGTCCACCTGTCTCCGCCGCCGGAAGAGGAGATAGTCCAATGAAAATCTATCGTCTTCAGATGGCAGCATGAGCACAAACAGTAGTAAGGCCAGACGGGGAATCACGTGTTCATGGAAGGGGTAGAGCGGTTCTCGTAAGAGGTGGCCGAAGGTTACGATTATGAGGACAAAGCCGAGCGAGACAAGTGCTTCGCGTGTTCGCAGGCCTAGAATCAGTAGCGCGCCTGCGATAAGTTCGACAAACGGAATGACGGTGCCGGTAGCCCATAACGACCATACTGGGAGGAAGGTGTCGGCAAACGGGAGAAAGTATTTGCGGGCATGGTTAAGAGGTCCTAACTGAAATACTTTGTATACGCCGGCCATGAAGAAGATAAATCCCAGGACCTCGCGCGCGAAGAAAACTGCCCAGCTTCGGGTCAGGTTACTTTTCATATCCGGTTCCAGCAGGGTTGTCGCTTTGGCCTTCAGCGGTTTGACGCTGCAATCTTACGGCAAATTCCAAGGCCACCGGCGCGAAAGCGTCTCAACTGACCTGGGTTTGACACGCCTGGTAGGTGCAACCAGACCATGCGAAAGGGCTCCATTGGCGAAATCATTGAAAAGGCTCTTGCACTGAAGTAGTATTCGACCGAACTGCATCGGTCTTCGTCCGTCGCTGCCTCAGTGGTTCCCGCCGTCATTTAGGTATTGCCAGAGCGACCACGCAACTTATTTGTTATATCTGATCCACGCGAATGATCGGGAAAACGGTTTCACATTATCGCATTCTGGAGCCACTCGGCGAGGGTGGTATGGGCACTGTCTATCTCGCTGAAGATACCCATCTTGGCCGGCGGGTAGCGATCAAGTTTCCTTCCCTAAACTCCGACACCCACGACTTTCACGCTCGCTTTTTGCGAGAGGCTCGTGCCGTTTCAGAGTTGGGCCATCAATACATCGCGACGCTCTTTGACTATGGCGAGACCGAGGAAGGTCGTCCTTTTCTTGTCATGGAACTGGCGCGCGGGCGACCGCTAACCGAACTTATGCAAAAAGGCGAACTAAGCGTTCCTCGTGCGGTTGCGATTGTCATTGATGTAGCTACAGCCCTTGCGGAGGCTCACGCTCGCGGCATCGTTCACCGTGACATCAAGCCTTCAAACATAATGGTCGACGACGAGTGGCGGGTTAAGGTGCTTGATTTCGGACTCGCCAAGCAACTCAACAAGGAATATCCCGTCACTTCAGAACCCGAGGCGCAAACACTCCTATCGACTCAGACTCGCAGCGGAATCGTGCTGGGAACGCCGGCGTACCTTTCTCCAGAACAGGCCCTTGGCGCCCCGGTTGACGGACGCAGCGATCTATTCGCGTTAGGCACTCTTCTCTATGAAAGCATCACCGGACGAACACCTTTTGCCGGCAGTAGTTTTATCGAGATAGCGGCTAACGTGCTTCACGTTGAACCTCCGCCCGTATCGAAGTTTAACGACTCCGTGCCGCGAGAGCTCGACTTCGTTGTCGCGAAGGCGCTCGCTAAGAAGCCCGACAAACGTTACCAGTCGGCCAAAGAACTTATCGCTGATCTCAGCTCGGTCAAGGAAAGTCTCGAGCAGGATTCCAGTGAAACTCTCATCAACCAAACCTCACCTGCGTCGTTGTCACACAGCAAGAGGCTCAGCAATCTTTCTCGGATCCTGCAGCGACCGCGCATACCGATATCCTACATTCTCATTGGTCTTGCGGTTTTGATCATTGTCGGTGGACTAGCGCTGCGATTCGGCCGGCCGTCGGTCCATACACCCCCTGCCGAAGCGCAGCGCTGGCATGATGTTGGCACCGCCGCATTGCGCGACGGCGCTTACTTTCAAGCCAGCCAGGCGTTGGAGAGGGCCATTTCGGCGGATGATGACTACATACTTGCGCATGCCCGTCTGGCTGAGGCACTTGTCGAGCTGGATTATGTCGACCGCGCCAAAGACGAATTGCTGCGCGTTGCCGGAGCTGATCGAGCCGCACTAACAAAGCTCGACTCACTTTATATCGACGCGATTACGGCGACCGCCCGTCATGATTTTGCAAAATCGGTCGAACTCTATAACCAGATTGCCAGGGAAAGCTCAGCGGCTGACAAAGCTTACGCCCTTGTGGACCTGGGCCGGGCCTATGAAAACAACAACGACCCGACTGGAGCAATTCGGAGTTATACGGAAGCTACGAATCAAAACTCGCAGTATGCGACCGCTTATCTACATTTGGGAATCGTTTATGGTCAACAGGGGGACCTGACGAAAGCTCTTGCCGCCTTTGATCAGGCAGAAGCTTTCTACCAGGCTTTGGGAAACCTCGAAGGCCGAGCGGAAGTCGCGTTTCAGCGCGGCGCACTTTTCAACAAGCGAAACAAACTCGCTGAGGCAAAGGCGCAGCTGGACCAAGCGCTGGCTTTGGCAAAGGCAAACGATAATAAGTCACAAACGATCAAGACGCTCTTGCAATTGAGCAGCGTTGCCTTCGATGCCGGTGAAACAGCTCGCTCGACTGAAAATGCCCAAGAGGCAGTAGACCTCGCCCAGAAAAATGGCATGGAGAACCTCAGCGCCCAGGCGCTTGTGGATCTGGGAAACTCTTTTATTGTTCGCGGTGAACCTGCTCAGGCGGAAAAATATCTCACGCAGGCGCTCGAGCTGGCACAGAGATCTCGGGCCCGTCGCACTGAAGCCAGGGCTCGGGGTTCACTTGGAGGCTTGCGCCAGCAGCAGAATAATCCCGAGGAAGCTATTCGATATCTTGAACCCGCCCTGGAGTTTTACGAGCAAGGTGGATATCGATCAGAAACTTTCTCATGCCTGGTGTTGCTTGCCCGAGCAGAACTTCAAAAGGGTGATTACGCTTCAGCGCAAACAGGTCATGAACGAATGCTCAAGCTTGCGGCCGAGTCGAAAGACCAGTCGCAAATGGCGCTCGCTCATGCGGAGCGGGGCTCGGCGCTGGCTCGCGAAGAAAAGTATAACGAGGCTCTCGACGAATGGAATCAGGCATATTCAATTTACGATTCGCAAGGAATCCAACGGAGTAAGGGCTACAACCTGGTAAACCGGGCTGACGTCTTGGGCCGCCTGGGTCGCTTCGAAGAAGCGCGAACCCTGCTCGAGCAGGCGACAGCCATCGCTGACAAGCCCGGTGGCGAGCTAAAACGACTCTCGCTCGAAATCAAGCTGGCACTTGCTGAGTTTGCCTTGGCGGAAGGCAACTTTGCTGATGCCCGGAGCAGGGCCGGGAAGGTGATCGAAGCGGCTGGGACCGAGTTCAGGAATATCACCACAAACGCAAAACTCGTGATTGGACTATCTGAGCTATATAGCGGCGCCAAAGCTGGGGGAAGGCAAACGATTGAAGAAGCTTTTGAAATGGCCAAACAGATTAACGATCCTGCTCAGCTGGTTACAGCGCAACTGGCACTTGCCGAAGCTTTGCTGCTCAACGGTGATGGCCGTGGAGCAACAACCAATGCATTACAAACTCAGGAAGTGTTCGCACGGCTTGGCCAACCATCATCCGAATGGGAAGCGTTGGTGATAGCCGCCCAGGGGAGCCTGAATGCGGGCGACAAGTCCAGCGGCGAGTACGCTGTGCGGGCAAAAGATACGCTTTCGAAACTGGAGCAGCTTTGGGGTAGCGAAAATTATAAATCTTACCTTGGTCGGCCCGACGTGCAGAGATTCCGAAAACGGTTGGATCAACTTACCGGGTCTGCCTGAACTCTGTTCGCCGGGCGGGTCGACTTGATTCAGTGGCATATCGGAACTTTCCGGGAGATGTGAGATGCCTGCAGAAATCACGTCCGTTCAGAAAGCGGACTTGTCCGCCGCCGCGGCCGGTGCACAAGTGCCCTATCTAAACGGAAGAATCTCGTCTTGGTGCCAGTAACTGGCATCTCAGCCACCCAGCTTAGCTTTGACAATCTCGCTGACCGTGCGACCATCGGCATTCTTGCTCGCCAGAGCGGCCTGCGCGGCTTTCATGACCTTGCCCATATCTTTCATCGAGGTGGCCTCAGTTTCAGAAATGGCGGCGGCGACGGCAACTTCAATATCCTCGCGGGTCGCTGCCTGCGGTAGGTAAGCTTCTATCACACCGATTTCAGTTTTTTCCTTGTCGGCCAGCTCCTGACGTCCGCCTTTCTCATACTGCTCAATCGAATCGCGCCGTTGTTTGACGAGGGAGCGCAGCAGTTTCCCCATCTCCTCGTCATCTAGTTCGCCGCCTTTCTCGATCTCGCGGTTCACTACCGCCGCCTTGACCATGCGCAGCGTAGATGTGCGCGGTGCATCTTGTGCCTTCATCGAAGCAGTCAGATCCGAAATGATTTGTTGTTTGAGACTCATGGTTTTTTGCTCCGGGACAATATACAGCACAATGGTCCCATGCGTTCATCACCACCATGCAGTAGCGAATGGACTCCCGGTTCTGATAGGAGCTAGGGCACCAGGGTAGGAATGTTTAAGTTGTCCAACATGCGCCGTGAGCGAATCAGGTTCAGAAGTTCGGATGCTATCAGACGATGACCCATGAAGCTCGGATGTATGCGTTCGCCAAACCAGCCTTCATTGGCGGGGTACGCATCCTCGGTTAATTCTCGAATTTCAAGAAAATCGATGCCGCGTTGTCGCATGGTTGCGCCCAGTGCGAGGCGATACTGCAGCATCAGCTCTGCCTCAGGAGCATCCGAAGAACGGTCACGATAAGGCGCAGCGATCACGATTACGCGTGCTCCCCGTTCGCGGCCAAGCTGTTCGATCGCGACTATGTTGTCTAAGTACTCCTGTAATGAGACGCGCGCCACCGGCCATTTATGGATCCGAGGTTGGCTCTGCAGTCTGCCCTGATCCTGGAGTTGAAGTTTGGCCGTTTCCTTCGCTCGCAACCAGCGCGTCGCGTGCGCAAATGCCTGGCTGTTATCAATCAACCAGCGCACGCCGACGGCGGACCAGTTTGTCCTGATAGCCTCGTGATCGGGAACATCGCTAAAGCTCGCGTCGTTCCAGCCAAAGCTCACTGTTAAGAGATCGGGCTTTAGCCTATCAATGTCTCGACGCAACCACGCCAATCCCTGGTGACTGGTATAACCCGGCACCGCCATCGTAATCACCTCAATGTTGTGATTGGGATTCGCAGTGCGCAACTCTTTCTCGAGCAGCATCGGAAAGGGAAGCCACTCCGGATTGTAATCACTTGGCGTCTCGGGCCAGACAGGCGGCACGCGATAGCCAAACGTGACCGAATCACCAAGACAAACAATGCGAATCGCGCCGGGTTGCTTGGCCTGAAGCTGTCGAGACGATTGTTCTGAGCGGAGGTGTTCGGAGTTTGTCGAAAGCACAGTGAAGTCCCAAACCGCGTGATCGAGGTTCGGTTTCAATCGCCAGAGCAGCAGCGGATCGCCTTCGAAAATTCCTGACTGCTTCTCGTCAGCAACCTGCATTATTTGTTGCCTGGTCACCACAAACAAATCGAGACTCGAAATGTGTGACATCGTCAGTCGTGTGCAAATTTCAATTGCCGCCAGAAGCGTGAGAAAAACTACATAGATGATTGCCACGTAGACCAGGCGACGTCTGAGTGGAATTCGCAACCCCGTGCTCTCCAAGCTGGTGCCTTGCGAGTTTTCGTCGGAGTCGCTCATTGGTTGATCTTGCAGCGTAAGAAAGCGGCTTTTTGGTGCGTCCGCGTAGTAAAAGGTGGTCAAATTGGCCTATTTTCGCTGCGCGTGCGCCATAGCGTTTGCATCTATTGTAGGGAACTCTGGTCAAATCTAGCGGAACTGCTCTATTATTCCGACGTATATTATGGCGTAACCTCGCACTGCGCGCCCTCTCAGCGTCGAACGCGCGTAAGTTTACCAAGGTGGTAGCAGTATGCCTCAGTCCTCCGCCAACCAGTTTTCGGGAATCTTCATTAGTTATCGCCGCGACGACAGCTCAGGCCATGCAGGCCGTCTGTTCGACAAATTGGTCGACCACTTCGGCAAAGATCGAATCTTCATGGACATCGATACCATCGAGCCTGGTGAAGACTTCATCGCGGTGATCGAAAACGCCGTCACCTCGTGCGACGTACTCCTCGCGATCATCGGAAAGCGCTGGTTATCCGGTTCGGACAGAGGCTCGGGTCGGCTGGATAACCCCAACGACTTCGTTCGTCTGGAGATTGGTACCGCACTTAGCCGCGATATCAGAGTAATTCCGGTTCTGGTCCAACGAGCGCGCATGCCCAACCCGCAAGAGGTTCCGGATGACCTGGTGAAATTAACACGCCGTAATGCGGTCGAGCTCAGCGACCTTCGCTGGCAGAACGATGTCGATCAACTCATCCATGTCTTAGAGAAAGTTCTGACGAAGCGGGATGAAGCAGCCCGCCAGGCAGAAGCGGCAAAACAGGCAGAACAGGAAAAGCAGCTCCAGGAAGAGGAGCAGAAGCGGCTCGCAGAAGAGAAGAAACTTCGGCAAGCACAGCAAGAAGCAAAACAGAGGGCTGCGGACGAGCAACGAAAGAAGGAAGAGGAGAGAAAAAGAAAAGAGGCGGAGGAACGGGCCAGGCAGGAGGCGCAGATAGCTTTAAAACGGCGAGCAGAGGAGGAACGCGTTCAGGCTGAGATCGAAACACGCAAGCTTGCCGAGAAAGATGCTGAACGTCGGCGGATCGAGGCTGAACAGAAGGCGGAACGCCAACGTCTCGAGGCGGAAAAGCGTAACCGCGATGAAAGAGCCCGTATCCAGCGGGAAGCCGAAGCAGCTGAACGCAACCGCGCTCTGTCTCTTCAAGGAAGCCGCAAAGAAAATCAGAACAAGGCTGACCTTCCCACCATAATCACGACTCCTGCCTCCGAACAGCCTACGCAGCTTTTCGATAGCAAAGCAATCCCGCAGACTCCGGCCAGCGACGTCAGGAGTAAGGTCCCGACAGTGCTTATCATCACCGCTTCAGTTGTCGTCCTGTCTTTCATTGCCGTCGTCATTCTCGCTGGCGTCATCTTGATAAGACAGACCGAGGGTGAACAACAATCAGCGAACCCGAACACGACCCCTGCAAACTCTCAACTAACAGGGCAACCTGAGGGTGCGCCTCCTACCCGGGAGCTTCCTCAGCCGCCGGCGGGAATGGTTTACGTGCCGGGCGCCAAGTTTACGATGGGTCGGCACAGCAATGATTCTCTGGAAACTCCTACCCACCAGGTCACGGTGAAGCCTTTCTTCATGGACATGTATGAAGTCACCTGCGAGGAATATAAGAAGTTTCTTGATGCGAATCCTGATCATGCCGCGCCGAATGGTTGGGTGTACAGGAATTATCCGGCCGGGTCCGCGCGAAAACCCGTGACAGGGGTAGATTGGGACGACGCTGTTAAATATGCCGCCTGGTGCGGCAAACGATTGCCGCGGGAAGAAGAGTGGGAATTGGCGGCGCGTGGCACTGATAGTCGTCTTTACCCCTGGGGCAACGAATGGAAAGCGGGGCTGGCAAATACCGGCAAGCCTGAAGCTGGGCCTAACGATGGCGCATTGGGGATGTCCGACGTGGGCACTTACAAAGGCAAGTCGCCTTATGGTGCCTACGATATGGTCGGAAATGCGTGGGAATGGACAGCAAGCGACTTTCGAGATCAAGGTGGGAAATTTCCCTCAGCGGCCGATTCGGGTCGCGATTTAAAGGTCATACGCGGTGGGTCCTGGGCGAGCCAAAGCGATCAAGCCACTGCGACCTTTCGGAGGTGGTACGGAGCGCGGGGAGAGAAGCGGGGCTATAGCTACACAGGAATTCGTTTAGTTAAAGACATTAACGAATAGAGATGATCGCGATGAAGTGCAAAATTTTCAGAACCCTCGCAATCGCCGCGGCAGTTGCCACTGCGACTGGCACCATAGCCGCTCAAGGTGGCGACCCAGCCAAGAATGCAAAGCGCTCCGACACAAAAAGCAGCACGCCGCCCGGGGTCACTAAAGCCCCGGCTGAAAGAAAACCTATCGTTTCGAAGGCGCCCGCCGAAAGAAAGGCAATAGTCTCGAAGGCGCCCGCCGAAAGAAGAGGAACTGCGTCAAGGGCGCCGGCTGAAAGAAAAGAACCGGGCTCGACCGCGACCGAGGTACGAACTACAAGACAGCGTTCGTTGACAAGCACAGTACTCTCTGCCTCGGACAACCTCGCACGCGGCAAGCAGCTCTTTAATCAGGAGAAGTATGCTGAAGCCGAGCCCTTTTACCGTGAGGCTGTGCGCTTAGAACCGAGCACCGCCGAGTATCTTAACAATCTGGGAGACGCGCTGTATTTCCAGGACAAGTATAGCGAAGCAGAATCACAGTACCACGAAGCGACGCGTCTCGAGCCCAATAACTCTGACTATAACTACAACTTGGCTGCAGCCCTGGATAGACAAAAGAAGTGGGCTGAAGCTGAGACTTACTATCGCAAAGCAGCTCTCTTAAGCCCGAACAGTGCCAGCTGCCAGATCGGAGTTGGGAATGCCTTTTATAACCAGGACCAATATGCCGAAGCGGAGACCTATTACCGCGAGGCGGTGCGCTTGCAGCCCGGCAGTGCTCAGTACAACAACAGTCTTGGAGATGCCTTGTATTACCAGCAGAAGTATAACGAGGCAGAATTACAATACCGCGCAGCGGTCCGTATAGAGGCAAACAATTCAGACTACAACAGCAATTTGGCTGCAGCTTTACGCGAGCAGAAGAAGTATGCCGAAGCCGAGCCATACTTTCGCGAGGCTGTTCGCTTGGACCCAAATAATGCCGGCCGTCATAACAATCTTGGAGGTGTACTGTATAGCCAGCAGAAGAATAGCGAAGCGGAATCCCAATTCCGGGAAGCGATGCGATTGGACCCGCGCGATTCGGACTATAACAACAACCTGGGTGGAGCCTTATATAGGCAGAAGAAGTACTCGGAAGCCGAGACTTACTTTCGCGAAGGAGTTCGGCTGAGCCCGAGTGCCGTCTTTTACAACAATCTGGGAGACGCTTTGTATTACCAAAAGAAGTTTAGTGAGGCGGAATTCCAATACCGCGAAGCGGTCCGCTTAAAGCCAAACAATTCGGCGTATGTCAACAATCTTGGTGCAGCTTTACGCGAGCAGAAGAAGTTCATTGAAGCCGAGCCATACTTTCGCTCCGCCGTTCGCCTGAATCCGAATAATGCCGGCTTTCAAAACAATCTGGGGAATACTTTGCTTAACCAGGCGAAGTACGCGGAAGCTGCAACCCATCTTCGAGAAGCCGTGCGTCTTGATCCCAAGAACACAAAGTACCAGGCAGACCTGAAACGAATCCCAATACCATCCCTGCGTAAGTCCTGAAGGATGCTTGGTCAGGCCGCTTGACCGTTTGATCGCGCAATGTGTTCGCGCAAGTATCTTCCCGTATGTGAAGCTTTTGAACTCATGATCTCTTCAGGTGTTCCTGTTGCTACCACATGTCCGCCGGCGTCGCCACCCTCCGGTCCCAGATCGATTACATAGTCGGCGGTCTTAATCACGTCAAGATTGTGTTCGATCACCAGCAACGAACCGCCTGCTTCAATCAAGGCGCGAAACGCCGCCAACAGTTTGTTGATGTCATCGAAATGCAAACCGGTAGTTGGTTCATCGAAAATGTAGAGCGTTTTTGCGCCGGTACGCTTGGACAGTTGAGCGGCGAGCTTAATGCGCTGCGCTTCACCACCGGAAAGAGTTGTCGCTGACTGGCCAAGTCGCAGGTAGCCCAGTCCGACTTCGTCAAGCACACGTAGCCGGTTAGTAATCTTGGGCACCTCCCGAAAAAAAGTTATTGCCTCGCGCACAGTCATATTCAAAACTTCGTGCACGTTCTTGCCGCGATAGCGAATGTCGAGAATCTGTTGCTTGAAGCGCGTCCCTTTGCATTCTTCGCACACCAGTTCAACGTCAGCGAGAAACTGCATTTCCACCGTCACCGTGCCGTCTCCCTGACAGACGTCACAACGACCCCCAGGCAGGTTGAAGGAAAAGTGAGATGGGTCAAAGCCTCGCGCCTGTGCCTCGCGAGTCGAGGCAAATACTTCGCGGATACCGTCGTAGACTTTGATGTAAGTGACGGGATTTGAGCGTGGTGTTCGTCCGATGGGCGATTGGTCAACGAGGATTACGTCGTCAATCAACTCACCACCCTCTAATCGTGAAAACGCTCCCACGTGGCCCTGCCAGTCTCCTCTTTGTTTCTTCAGGCCGGCGTAAATGCAATCATGAATCAGTGTCGACTTGCCGGAACCACTGACTCCCGTGACGCACACAAGCATGTCAAGCGGAAACTCAAGATCGATCGATTTCAGGTTATGCTCCGATGCTCCGCTTAATCTCAAGTATCTCTTCTGTAACGTTCGTCGTTGTTTCGGCTCTTTGATTTCAGCCTCACCCCTGAGATAGCGCGCCGTTAGTGAATCTTCATCAACCAACAACCCGTCAAAGTTGCCTTCATAGATCACGCGGCCGCCGAGCTCGCCGGCGGATGGCCCGATATCCAGGATGTGATCCGCAGCGCGCATCATGTCCTCGTCGTGTTCAACTACCAACACCGTGTTTCCAATGTCGCGCAGGTTGTGCAGCAGGCGAATCAGACGGTCGTTGTCGCGAGGGTGCAAACCAATAGAGGGCTCATCGAGAACATAAAGCGCGCCAACCAAGGAAGAACCGAGATTCGTCGCGAGCTGTATGCGTTGTGCTTCGCCACCTGAGAGCGTGGAGGCAAGACGATCGAGTGTCAGGTAATCCAAACCAACTTCCACGAGGAATCGCAAACGACGTCGAATCTCAAACAGAATCCGCTCCGCAATCGCACCTTGTTCGGTCGAAAGTTCCAGCGATTCGAAGAAAACCGTCGCATCTTTTATTGACAGGGCGCAAACATCGGGCAGCGTGGCGCCACCGACCTTCACGTCCCGGGCCTCCTGTCTTAACCGGCCACCTCCGCAGTCAGGACAGAGCGTGTAACCGCGATATTTGGAAAGAAACACTCGCACGTGAAGTTTGTATTTCTTGGTTTCGAGCCAGTCGAAGAAGCCACGCACGCCACCCCAACCCTTCCTGCCTTCAACAATCGCCCGTTGCTCGGCGCGCGAGAGTTCAGCAAAAGGAACGGTCATGGAGATCTTTTCTGACTTGCAAAACTGTTTGAGCTCGTCGAATGCCCACTCATGCTGCGGCTTGGTCCAGGGTTCAATCGCTCCTTCCTTCAAACTCAATCCGGGATTCGGAATTACCAAATCAAGATCGAGCCCGATGGTATTGCCAAACCCCTGGCAGGTTGGGCAGGCTCCATAAGGATTATTGAAACTGAAGAGGCGCGGCTCGGGTTGCGTGTAAATAGTTCCGTCATATTTACATTCAAACCGATCAGAATATCGCAGGCGGGTGGGCGCAGGTTCCGCGGTTTCAATATTCGCAGTACCGTGCCCCTCCTGAAAGCAGATTTCCAGTGAGTCAACCAGACGCTGCCGGATTTCGGGTCCGGCCACCAACCGGTCAACCATTACGTAGACATCATCGAAGGTTTCCAGCTGGTAATCATCAGGTGAGTTAAGCTCAATAGTCTGACCTGCTAAGAACAAGCGAGTAAAGCCACGCTGCATGAGGCTCATGATGTGAGCAGTGACCACCTGACGTGGGGTCGTCACCTGACGCGGAGACTCGGAGACACGGAGACGCGGAGACTTGCGTGTCTTTTTCTCCGCGTCCCCATGTCTCCGCTTCTCCGTGTCTCCATCGCGCGCGAGCCCCGCCTGCGCGGGAAACAGAACATAGAACCGCGTCCCCGTGGTAAGCGTTCTCAGAATTTCATCAGCCACTGATTCAGGCGAATCTTTGTAAACTTGCCGTCCACAAACACGACAGTAAGTTATCCCCACACGTGCGTAGAGCAGGCGAAGGTAGTCGAAGATTTCGGTTTGCGTGCCGACGGTGGAGCGCGGGTTCCGGGTGGAATTCTTTTGCCGAATTGCAATGGCGGGCGCAATTCCGCGTACCTCGTCCACGTCGGGCTTGTCCATGCGCTCGAGAAACTGCCGCGCGTAGGCGGAAAGTGATTCCACATAACGACGCTGACCCTCTGCATAGATGGTGTCGAATGCAAGCGAAGACTTGCCGGAGCCACTGACCCCTGTAACCACCGTCATTTTGTTGATTGGGATCGAGAAGGAGATATTCTTCAGGTTATTAACCCGAGCCCCGCGGACTTCGATGGCTTCTTCAGGCATACTTTAGAAGTCGCGACGGCCACACAGATGAAGCTTTGGGCCTTTCGCAAACCTCAAATGATACCTCTATTCTCTGTAGACGCGAAACGGAGAGGTGTCCGATAAGCTTTAAGCTTGTCGCTAGGTCACGATAAGCCGGTTAAGTATTCCTGGCTTAGGTCACACTTGAGTCTCCTCAGCCGGCGGGGGCAAGCCCACCTTCCCAACCTGAGAGATGCTCTGATTGTTCGATTAATCTCGTATTGATGCTTTTCAAGAGATCCAAACTCAACTTCAATAATCTCACGGTCGGGAAGGTGGGCTTGCCCCGCTGGTTAGCCGACATTCTATTTTCAGGGGTTCTGTAGGATTCCCCTCCGCCTGTTTGGATTGACAGGCTTGCTGCCGATGCTCAACAATGCGCCCATATGAAAACTTCGAGATTTCTTCTACGTGGATTTAAACAGCCTCGCGAGGTGGCCTCCGAGTCTCTAGGTAAACTGGAGCAGGATGTCATGAAAGAAATCTGGCGTCGTAGCGAAGTTAGGGTGCGCGACATCTATGTTGCGTTCGATGAGAAGATTGCTTATACAACGCTGATGACAACGCTAGATCGCCTCTTCAAAAAGAAGCTTCTGACGCGACGAAAGGACGGTCGCGCCTTCATTTACTTGCCTGCTGTTTCTGCCGATGAGCTTGAACAGGGGATTAGGGAAGACGTTATCGACGGACTGCTGGGTCACGGTGCAGACTCAGTACAGCCGGTGCTTGCCTGCATTGTTGATACTGTTAGCGAACGAGATCGAGAGTTACTTGACGAGCTTGATCGCTTGATTCAAGAAAAGCGCAAAGAGCTAAAAGACGCTGACTAATGTTCGAATTCCTTGGACTCTCACTACTGCTGGCCGCTTTGCTGACCTTTAACAGCCTGGCTTCGCTGTGTATGGTTGGCCTTTGGCGAGTGGTCGGCGTGGCAATGGATAGCTGGACAGGCACGTCCAGGGCGCGCTTACTTTTCTTTTTGGGCATACTGCCGGCCCTGCTCGCCTTCCTATCAGTTGCGCTGTTAGTAATTCCGGCTTACCTCATTCATGAGCCACGCCACGGCGCGGAACCGGTCAGCTTGAAACTAGGACTGCTGGCGTTCCTATCGGCAACTGGGATTGCCGTTTCGATTTATCGAGCGATTGCCACTCGCCGTGCTACCGCCAACTTGACTGCCGATTGGCTAAGGCGGGGTAAGTCGATTCAGATCGCCGGTATTGATATTGAAGCTTACGAGATCGAGCACACATTTCCGTTAGTTGCGATCATAGGATCCCTGCGGCCGCGTCTTTTTATCGCGAGGCGGGTGCTTGAGATTCTCACACCTGAAGAGATATCTGCCGCGGTGGCCCATGAAAATGGTCACCTTGCGGCGCGCGATAACTTGAAGCGAGGGTTGCTCCGGGCTTGTCGCGACGCGCTGCTGCTTGTTCCCAGCGGCCGATTGCTTGATAAGGCGTGGTCGGAGGCGTCTGAGGAGGCCGCCGATGAGAACGCTGCCCGCCAGGGTAACAGTGTCGCCCTGGATCTCGCCTCCGCGCTGGTTAAGATTGCCAGAGTCATTCCGCCGGGAGCGAGGCCCACGATGCCGGCTGGTGTCTTTCTGTTTGGCGATGAGGAAAGCAAAGGAATCAAATCGCGAGTGCGCCGGCTTATCGCGCTCGCAGCTACAGGGTGCTCTCCAGGCTCGCGTCATCCTTTATTGACGAAGCTCGTTGTCTGGGGTCCCACAAGTATGCTTTTTGTAAGTCTCGCTGTTGCCGCTACCAGTTCCCATCTCCTCTCCGGTGTCCATGAGCTAATTGAGCACGCAGTTTTCGCGTTGAGATAGTCCGACAAAGCTCGATCCTCCTAAGAACTAATTTCAAACTTCACCTCAACAAAGCCTCGCTGAACCTAACTCCCACGCTCAGGTCCAACGAACACTGGTCGCAGTTTGACTACGACGACTGGTAGTAGTTCTCTGCCCGGTCTAGAGTCCCGTTTAAATTTCGAGCGACGCCTCCGCCTTTTCCAGACCAGGCTCAAAGCAAGAAGAGGGTTTTCATGAGAATCTCAAAATCCCTGCCGACCCCTATGTCGCTGGCCATCGTGATCTTGTTCACCGTGGGCGTGTCCATCACGGTCGTGGCCCAGTCATCAACCGGAAGCGTTAGCGGTACCGTCAAGGACGCGGCCGGCGCGGCGATTAGCGGCGCAGAAGTGTCGCTCGTTCACGCGCACGCGGTGTTGCGCACCACCGTTACAAACGGAGACGGAAAGTACAATTTTGACGACGTCGCGCCGGGCAGTTACGCAATCACCATCAGCCGGTATGGGTTCGGCAGGTACAGCGCAGCTGTGCAGGTCATGCCCGGCGACAAGAGAGAACTTAACATGCAGTTGGAGGTCAACCCGCTTACAGAAGAAGTCACGGTTACAGCGGAAGCGGGCCTGGTTTCTGATGCCCGTGGCCTCGCCGAGCCCATTAACGTTATCAATGAGGAAGAGATTTCATGGCGGGCGACGGAAGTTGTCGCGCAGGCGGTTGACGAAGAAGAGGGCATCAATCTGCAGCGAACGAGCCCGTCGCTTAGCGCTGTTTTCGTCCGCGGTCTGACCGGCCGCAACGTAGCCGTTTACGTCGACGGAGTTAGATACACCACTAGTGCCCAACGTGGCGGCGTTGGCACGTTCTTCAGTCTCATCGAACCATCCAGCCTGGAGACTGTCGAGATTCTGCGCGGCCCAAACAGTTCGCAGTACGGTTCGGATGCGCATGGAGGGATCGTCAACTTCATTTCGCAACCACCCCGATTCGGGAACAAGGATGGCGAATTTCACGGTCGCATTAATACGTTTTATTCTTCACCAACCAACGGCCTGGGCGGCAATCAGCTGTTGACTTATGGTACGGAGCGGTATGCCTTACTTCTGAACGTGAACGCGCGTCGTATCAATCGACTGCGTCCTAGTGCCGGCCTTGACACGCACGCGGCGGTGACTCGCTTTCTAGGAATTCCCTCCGACTTCTTCGGGAGACGCCTGCCAGATACAGCCTTCACTCAGTATGGCGGATTGTTTCGGGCCAGCTACAACCTCGACTCTACAACTCAATTTCTCTTGAGCTACGATCGGAATCAGCAGGACGCAGGCCGCCGTTATGACCAACTATTGGGTGGCGATGGCAATCTTATCGCCGACCTACGCAACCTGATGGCGGATTTATTCTACGCTCGTCTTCTCAAGCAGAACCTGGGATTCCTCGACGACGCCTCGTTTACCTTCTCTTACACCGGCCAACGAGAAGAGAGAATCAATCAAGGCGGCAATGGCAATCCTTTCGGGGCGATAACCAATCAACGCGAGCGCACGAATGTCTTTGGGTTCAACTTCTACGTCGATAAGCGTCTTGGTGAACGCAACACCGTCTTGCTTGGCGCCGATGTTTACCACGACAACATCGCTGCGCCTGCATTTACCACTGACCCGGTTACAAAGGTGGTAGTCAACTCTCGCCCACGCATCCCGAATGGGGCGACTTACCTTGCATACGGTTTCTTTGCCCAGGATGCGTTCACTGCAATCCCCGATCGTCTGCGACTTAGCGGCGCGGTGCGCTATAGCGTGGCGTCCTACCATGCCCATGCCGCGGACGCTCCGATTGTAGGTGGTCGTCCGCTGTTCCCTGACGACAGCGAACGGTTTGGCGCTTTTTCTGGTCGTATTGGCGCAGTGTTAAGAGTCGGCCGCGGCTTCGACATCGCCGCAAAATACGCGCGCGGGTTTCGCGCTCCCAACACAACAGATTTGGGACTCATCGGATTAGTCGGCACCGGCTTTGAAGTTAACTCCCAGACCGCTGCCAGTCTCGGCGGCTTCATCGGCACGACGGCGGGCACTGATGCGGTTTCTACCGGGATTCCCATAACAAGGTTAACTCCTGAAATCAGTGACGATTTCGATCTTACTTTTAGGTACACGAGCAAACGGTTTTCTGCTGAGTTAACCGGGTTCACTAATAAGCTGAACGACGTTTACTTCGATCAAGCTCTGATCCTGCCGCCTGGAGCAATAGGAAAATTCCTAGGCAGTGAACCGATCGTTTCGCAAAACATCAGGGGATGGGTGTCTGTGGCTATCGCTCCAACCAGTCCGGTTCTTGTGCGCGTGAACTACGATGCGGCGCGCTTTAACGGCCTCGAGTTCAACTCAAAGGGCAGGCTGAGCGATCAATTCACTGCCAGGGCCAACTTCACGTACATTCGTGCACATAGTCTTCTCAATGGCTTACCGCCGAACATCGAAGGCGGCGTTCCCAACCCGGCAGCCTTCCTGAGCTTGCGCTACCAACCACATTCCAGGTTTTACCTGGAGGCCTACTCGACTCTAACGGGACGCCAGAGACGTCTGTCGTCGCTTGACCTGACTGATCGTCGTACCGGTGCGGCACGTTCGCGCGCCGCGATTCAGAACTTCTTCCGTAGAGGCGCTTGCGTCAGAGGACTGACGACTCCGGGTTCTGGAGGTTGCAACACCGCCGGAGGCATACTGATTCCAACCGGCGAGACTCTCGCGCAGGTGCAGAACCGGTTACTTCCATTAGGCGCCACTATAAATGGGGTGACCGTCGTTGATCCTAATAGCAACGTTCCGCTCTTCACCGCGGTTCCTGGCTATGGATTGGTGGGCCTGCGTGGTGCATTCAGTTTTAGTGAGCGCTCTGAAGTCTCCTTCGATTTTGAGAACATTGGGGACAAACAGTATCGCGGCATCAGTTGGGGCGTTGATGGTGCAGGTCGTGGCGTGACCCTTCGCTACCGGTACAAATTCTAAACATTATCTCTCTCTAAACGAGTCGAGTGGATCAGACCTGCCTGTTTTTACTACGAGCTCTGGTAGTAGCTCTCGCCCCCTCGTACAGTGCCTGGGTCAGGCAAGCCGGAGCAATCATCTATCACGCCAATCTACACTGATCCGTCCCTGGGCTGGAACGGATGGTACGGGCTATTTCAAACCACCGAGGTGACCAAATTGACAACCAAAAATGGATTCCACCTGCCTCTGCTTCTGCTTGCTCTCTGTGCGTTCATCGCGGCGCCGGTCGCCGCGCAGTCTCCTAACACCGCGTCGATGATCGTCGTAGTTGTCGATCAAAACGGCGCCGTAGTGAAGGACGCCAAAGTTTCGGTGGTGAACAACGCCACCGGTGACGCGCGCGAGGCAGTCTCGGGAACCGATGGCAACGCCAGCATTGCGGCACTGCCACTGACTGGAACCTACACTGTCACCGTTTCCAAGGAAGGATTCGGTAACGAAGAGCGCAGGGACATCACGCTGCGCTCGGGTGAGACTGCGACCCTGAAGGTAACGCTCTTGGTAGGCTCCGAAAAAGCGGAGGTCACCGTCTTCGGCACTACCGAAGGAGTGCGGGCTGACGCGCAGATCGGCCGCCGGCTCGATAGCGCGCTGATCGATGAAACGCCGATTCTTGGACGCAAGGTGACGACGTTGCCGCTCCTCAATTCGGCGTTCCGGCAGGGTAAGGGGACGGGAGACCTCTTCGTCAACGCGACGTATTTCATCACCGGGGTCGGTTCGCGCCGGGCTACTACGTTTCTGCTTGACGGTGCAAACAACGATGAGGGCTGGGGACGCCAGACAGCGATCGCCACCGTGCCAATCGGTGCCGTACAGGAAATGAACGTGCTCACTAACGCGTTTTCTTCAGAATTTGGTTGGACGTCCGGCCCTGCCTTGAACATCGTGACCAAGTCCGGCACAAACAACTTCCACGGCGAGGGTTTGTACATGGTCCGTCCCGGCGGCTGGCAGGCGGATTCGTTCTCGACTAAGGGTTTTTGTCCCCCGTCAGTGCCGAGTTGCGTCACGCCGCCAACGCTTACTTCGATCAGTCCGGTCGACATTCCGGACGAACTAAATCAATTCTCAGGCTCGATTGGCGGACCGATCGTTACCGACAAAACCTTCTTCTTTGTTGCCGCTGACCATACACGACAGAATCGGACGACGTTCCTCTCAACCTCGCTGCCTGCCTTCGTGTTGCCGGCAGACGGACACCTCGACTACACGGGTCACTACCGCCAAACGCTCTTTGATGCACGGTTGGACCACAAGCTCACACCGAAACAGAACTTGATGTTTCGAATGAACCTCGATCGGTTTTTCGACGACAACCCCCAGGACGCCGTGGGCGGCACAAACGCACCCAGCGTCGCACGCAGGTACACGCGCCGGTCGTGGACGGCTCAAGTTAACCACACGACTGTCGTCAACGCGAATCTTCTAAACGAAGCGCGTTTTGCCTACTTGCATGGAGATCCCGTCACTCTTTGGGAAGCTCAGACCTTGTCAACAACCTACACTCGCGGCAGCGCGAACGGGTCTGTGCCTTTCACCGTCGGACAGTCGCGAGCCTCCAACCTCTGGGGTCACCAGTTGCAGTTTGCGGATACGTTATCGTGGTCGCATGGCATGCACTACCTCCGCTTCGGAGCCAGTGTGATCCACCACACCTCTGGCGGAACGGGTAGCGAGCCAGGCACAGCGGTCCTCGGCACATTCACGTTCGTGACCACGGGCCCGTCGAGAACCTTGCCCTTGGATCAATTGACACTTGCTAATGTGCTTAATTACACGCAGCCGATCAACTTCGGGATCGACAGCTATAAGTTGCCGCAGTGGCTTCTTACCGGGTTTGTGCAGGACAGCATTCGCTTGAGCCGGGATCTGACCGTTGACCTGGGCATCCGTTACGACCGGCAGACCTTGACCGACGCCAAAATGAATTTCGGACCCCGTTTCGGCTTCGGCTGGCATCCTGGCGGCAATTCGCGCACGTCGATTCGAGGCGGTTACGGGATGTATTACACGCAGATTCGAACCAATGCGGTGGCTGGCTACCTTGTGAACGGGCTGGATGGTTTGACGACCTACACTGCGAGTTCGGGGCAAACCGGCTTTCCGACCTGCTTGACATGCGTCCCCGTGAACGTTGATCCAAGGACGATTCCGGCCGGCCAATTGCCTGCGCGTGACATCACGATCAGGGCGGGACGGCGAGCCTTCTACCAGGAACAGTTCGCCAGGTTTGGGCTGAACTTTGATCTTCTACCGAACTATCCGGATCAGTTGGTGAATCCCCGAAGCCAGGTGATCTCCATCGGCGCGGAGCGCGAGGTGGTAAAGGGATTGTTCGTCGGCGGCGACTACGTACATCAGCACTTGAGCGGGATGGATCGAACAGTTGATTTGAATGCCCCGTCAGTATTCGATCGCACGGCGGTCGGTCAGTTTCGTTGCCTACCGGGTCATACGACGTGTTCTACGTCGGAGACGGTCGCTGCGGCCAATGCCACCCGTCCGATCGCGCCAACCAATGGCGGCGTCCGTCAGGTCAACGTAATAATGAATCTTGGCGTCGCCGATTATGACGGACTCCAAACGCTAATCAGCTACCGCGGCAACCGGCGTATGTATGCCGCGCTCAGCTATACGCTCTCGAAGGCGACGAACACCAGCGAGCCGGATGGTAACGGCATTGGGCCGAACCAGAGCATTATCTCGCGGCTTGGCGAGGAAGAACGCGGACCGAGCGCGGTCGATCAGCGTCATCGGGCTGTCATTACGTTCAGCTACCGATTCCCGCTCAACATCACAGCCGGCACCTTGACACAACTCGCCTCGGCGCGTCCATTCAACGCTACGACGAACAATGACAACAACGGTGATGGAATTTTGAACGATCGGCCCGTTATAAACGGCCAAGTTATCAGCAAGTCGGCCTTTCGAGGCACGCCGACCTCGGAAGTTGCGGCCTTCGTCGAGGGTCGTATCAAAACGTCAGAACGTACGAGTTTTGTGCTCAGATTGGAGGGCTTCAATCTCTTCAATCATGGGAACTTCCTTGGCCGTGGAGTCACAGTCTACGGCGATGCCGCGACACCGTTACCCACGTTTGGCCAGTTCGTCGGAGGCGTCACGGCCCCAAACGCGATCCCCGCGTTTGCAAACATCGACCCGCCGCGGATGTTCCAAGTGGTGGGCCGGTTCATTTTCTGAGATTGTAGGGGCAGACGGCAGGAGCAGTCGGCACGGGCAGTCGGCAGGGGGAGTCGTCCAGGGCCATGGCCCTCATCAGAGTTCCCCCGGTACCCGGCACTGATACGTTAATATATTCTCTACCTGCCGACTGCTCCTGCCGTCTGCCGACTGGTAGACTAACGGAGATTTTGACCTTCGCGGATTGTGTTTGGAAACACGGCAGGTATCTGGTCAAGCGGACGATCCAGTTGGAATTGCGGCTTTCGACCAGCCACGTAAAACCGCATGGCGAGGCCTAGAATTCCCACGGCCATCGTAATCCAAATTATCGCCCAGGCGATTGCAGGAACGCCCGTGGCATTTGCCATGTTCACCGCGTCTGTCGGCACCGACGGAGCAAATGGAGACGACAGAAAGAAGACGGTTTTGAGATCCAGCAGCGCATTAAGTACACATTGGACCGCCAGGAAGCTCACAAAAAAAGTCGCCACGCGGGGTTTGGCATAACGTGCTATCAGGATCAAACCTAACGTGAGCAGCGAGCCGGCCAACAGTGTGAAGGGAATTGCAGACCATGCC
>DATBRN010000159.1:0-40683 GCA_036560225.1 Pyrinomonadaceae bacterium
CGCGCTGAATCGCACCGGCATGTCCCATGTCGCTGCTTTCAATTAGCACTTCAACTGATTGGGGATCGTCAAGCCGGCCCGCACAACTGCGCAGCACGCCGCTTGAGACGTACAGCGGAATTTGCGAGTAGTCGCCAAACCGGTCCATTCCGACAATAAAAGTGAACGCCGCCTTCAACTTCTCAGCGGGCTTCGTCAGCGTCGGTGTTGGCTCCGGAGTGGCGACAGGAGTGGGAATCGATTTCGGCGCGCGCCGGCCTGACTGGGCCACGACCGCCACCCCGCACGAAAATAACAGCGCGGCCAGAAAGACAACGTAGCGGGCATATAAGTCGGGCGAGCGTTTGGGCATGGCACTTCTCCGTGGGACGCCGTAGTGGGTAATCATTGTAACACCTGCACTCCGAAAGGCTGAGTCGTTTCCGTTGATTGCATTCAACTCGGTAAATCTGCAACAGTACCTGCTAAACTGAACCTGATTCGTTCTTAACCTCAACCAGGGAAACCGGTGCTGTCACTGATTATTACGAGAGTGCGTGAACAAGCGCGCGCGGTGCGCTCTTTCGATCTGATGCCGGTGGATGCTGGGGCGAGGCACGGTATTGCTTTTGTCCCGGGCCAGGTGGCCGTACTCTCGGTGCCGGGCGAAGCACCCGCCTATTTCGCCTTTGCGAGCGCGCCCGAGGACGCCGAGCTGGAAGTGCTGGTGAAAAAAAGTTTGGGGGCCAGTAATTTGATTTTTGATATGAAGGCGGATGAGCGAATTGAATTGTTGGAAGTTGCCGGTCACGGTTTCACTCTCGATAACGAGAAGGGCAAAGACCTGGTTTTTGTGGCGATGGGTACGGGCGTGGCGCCACTGCGTTCCGCGCTCCGCCATGTATTGAAACGCAAAGACGAGTTTGGCCAGTTGGTTGTGCTTTATGGCGCGCGCACGCCGGATGACTTTTGCTTTCGCGACGAAACCGAAGGCTGGGAAGAAGCTGGAGTAGAGTTGCGGCAGGTCATTTCAAGACCCGACGGACACGACTGGTCGGGTCCAACAGGTTACGTCCAATCGCTTTTGGACCATGTACTACCAAATCTAAATTCACCGGTTGCGCTTATTTGCGGCTCCGCGGAGATGATTGAACAAACTCGCGACCGGCTTGCGCAGATGGGCTTCAAACCGCATGAAATACTCACGAACTACTGACCTATCGTTATGTCGGGCCTTCAGCGCTTCTTAATAGAAGCTTAACTTCCTGGGCGATGCCCCAGGCGCTTCCATTTTGCGCCTTTGGCGCTTGGTTGAATTTGACAAGGCAAATCTCTTTTCGGGGAGAACGCAAATGTCCTCTAACTCTAAGACCAATTACCAATCTCGATCTCGGTTACTGACAATCATTCTTGCGATCGGTTTCCTTTCGAGCGCGTCGCTCAGTTTGTCTCTTCGCGTTAACGCACAAACCGGATCCGGTAAAGTTCCGCTCACGCACGAGATGATGTGGTCGATGAAGCGCGTCAGTGCCCCAGTTCCGAGTCCCGACGGCAAATGGGTCGTTTTTTCGTTGGTCGAACCCGCTTATGACGAAAAGGACCAGATTTCAGATTTGTGGGTTGTTCCGGTCGACGGAAGCGCGAAGCCACGCCGGCTAACGTTCAGCAAGAGTGGCGAGAGTGGCGTAGCCTGGAGCCCTGATAGTCAACGGGTCGCGTTTTCAGCCAAACGCGAAGGCGATGAAGTAAACCAGATTTATGTGCTCGATATCGCAGACGGCGGCGAGGCCTTCCGTGTGACCACGCTTTCCACTGGCGCGCGCTCACCGCAGTGGCGACCTGACGGCAAAGCGCTCCTTTTTACAAGTACAGTTTTTCCTGGCGCTGCTGACGAAGAAGCAAACAAGAAGATCGCTGCCGAACGCAAGGCGTTGAAATATAAGGCGCGTGTGTACGAGAAATTTCCCATACGCAACTGGGACAAGTGGATCGAAGATACGCAAGCGCATCTGTTCGTTCAGGACCTCGAGCCCGAGGCCAAAGCCAAAGACCTCCTGGCAGGAACGAAACTTTCTTCTGAACGCGGTTTTGCTGCCCGCGTGCAGGATTCAGGCGAGGAATTTGAGGCTGTCTGGACTCCGGATGGCGCATCGATCATTTTCATCGCAACCACCAATAGAGACACCGCAGCTTACTCAACGACCAATACATCGCTTTTCAAAGTTTCAGCCGCTGGCGGTGAGCCGGTGCAACTGACAACCGGCAAGGACAGTTTTAGCCGGCCCCTTTTTCGTCCCGATGGTAAGGCCTTGTACGCGATGTTCTCAGTAGAAGCGAACGGGAAGGTTTACAACCTCGATCGTCTGGCAATGTTCACCTGGCCTAACCTCGGACCACCAGTCATCCTAACGGCGAACTTCGATCGCTCAGTGGGAAGTTTCGCGCCGACACCGGACAGCAAATGGATCTATTTCACAGCCGAAGAGGCTGGCAACGAAAAGGTCTTTTCGCTGCCGGCGGACGGCGGCGAGGTTAAGCTTGCGATGGACATGACGCGCGGTGTCTTCACTGGACTGAAGATACCTTCAAAGGCGTCGTCAACAATTCTTATTGCTAATTGGGAAAGTGCGATGAATCCGCCGGAGGTTTTCCGGCTGGATCTGAAGTCCAAAACGCAAACAGCGCTCACAAACTTTAATGAAGAACGAGTTTCAAAAATCGACTGGCAGCCACTCCGCCATTTTTGGTTTACCAGCAAGGCGGGCAGGCGTATTCACAATATGATTGCGTTGCCGCCAAACTTTGATGAGAACAAGAAATATCCGTTGCTGGTGGTAATGCATGGCGGCCCTAACAGCATGTGGCGAGACAGCTGGGGCCTGCGCTGGAACTATCACTTGTTGGCGCGCCCTGGTTACGTTGTTCTGCTGACAAACTACTCCGGCTCGACCGGATTCGGTGAAAAGTTTGCGCAGAGTATTCAGGGCGATCCTCTTGATGGGCCAGGCAAAGAGATCAATGAAGCCGCGGATGAAGCAATTCGTCTTTACCGCTTTGTTGACGGCACGCGTCAGGCAGCAGCGGGCGCAAGCTATGGCGGACATCTGGCAAACTGGATGCAAGCAACCACCACGCGCTATCGAGCGCTAATCAGCCACGCAGGTTTGATAAATCTTGAGTCTCAGTGGGGCACGAGCGACACTATCTATCAGCGCGAGATGACTAACGGCGGGCCGGTTTGGGAGCAGGGTCCGATCTGGCGCGAGCAGAATCCCATTCGCTTTGCGAAAAACTTCCGGACGCCGATCCTGCTGTCGGTCGGCGAGAACGACTTCCGTGTCCCACTCAATCAGACGCTGGAAAACTGGAGCGTGCTGCAACGCCTGCGCATACCCAGCCGGCTAATTGTCTGGCCCGAAGAGAACCACTGGATCATGAAAGGAGAAGACAGTCGCTACTGGTATCAGGAAGTCTACGGCTGGCTTAAGAAATACCTCGGAGAAGGGACAGCGAACGCCGATTAGCATTTTGGAGTGCGGTGACCTGTCACCGCTTTGGTCGTCTGCGACGTGAGCACCCCAGCGCGGCTGCCGCGCCGGGGACCCCGCCTGTCGCAGCCGTCTGTAGCGGTTGAAAAAGCAGTTGACTGGAAACGCGCGCTCGGCGTGTCGACGGACGGCGGCGACGGGTCGCCGATTACCAAAGCGGTGACAGGTGGTATGGGTTCGGTCATTAAGTGAAAATGCCTCCTATCAGAATCAATAGGTTACGGGCGCGGTTCGATCATTAAGTGAGAATAGAGTCGAGCATAACGTGAGAAGTTCCTACAGTTTTCGGCCATAACTTGAAAGTTTCCTACCTCTTTGAAACGCTGGTAAACCGGGCATTTCCGCCGATCCGCTACGGCAAGGCTTTCACAGTAGCCTTGCGTTCAGATAGCAAGAGAAACTCTTGAAGGTGGCTCTCAGCTACGATGCGACGATCGCCAATTTGATAACAGCCAAGTTTGCCGGCATCGAGCAGGCGCATGACGAAGGTGGAAGAAGCTCCACCCAAAATTCGAACCTGAACGAGCAAATCCCCACGCTCTATGATTGAAATTCGACTTAGAGTGCGCATCGACATCGAGGGCTATTTGATTTATGGAGCCTCCGGCTACATCACTGGCGCTTATGAATGGTAGTATTCGCCTCGCTCCCCAAAGCCGACGTTGGCCTATGAAATCCGTTCTAGCAACGGATTAATGATATAGAAGGACTCGATAAGAATGCCTCAGTTTCACGATGGCGCAACTGAAGAACGTTTCTGTAGCAAATACGCTTCTAGACTCGCGGTAGGAAACAGGTCCAGCCTGGTTTATTGGGCCGCTGATCGTTCTGCCTTGATCGTGCCTCATCATATCGCGGCCTTGCTGGACCAGTGCCGCGCTTTCAAAACGCTCGACGAGCATGCTGTCAAATGCGCTGACGCCTTCGCCCGGAGCGCCCTTGGATCTAAATCACCCGATATTGAGTCGATCAGAGCTCATCTCTCAGCACTGGCGGACGAGGGAATGTTGATTTCTGATAATGCGGTTCTGGAGGCCTGTCGCCTGCAACCCCATCAAGTTCCGGAGCGGATTGCTTCGGTAGGAGTGATCACAAGAAGCCGGACCGAGAATCTGGAGCGGTGTCTCGGAAGTTATATTGAAAATTGTCAGCGGTTCGAAAGGGACAATGATTTCATTGTCATGGATGATTCGGAGGATCCGCTGACCAGAGCTGGAAATAAGGAGCTATTGCAATTACTTAAGCGAGAGAAGGACGCCAAGATCTCATACGGTGGGCGGGAAGAGAAGATGCTGTTCGCGAATTCTCTAATTTCGGAAGGAGATTTCGATCCCGAACTCGTTAACTTCGCGCTGATAAATTCCGACGGATACGAATTTTCATGCGGCAAGAATCGCAATGCGCTGTTTCTCCATACGATTGGCGATCTGATCTTCAGTACCGATGATGACGCAGTTTGTAGGATTGCGTCTCCGTCCGAGTCCGGTGCTAGTCTTGAGCAATGGCCCAGGGGCCAACCTTTGACACCAATTGAGTTCTGGTTTTTCGCGAGGCGCGAGGACGCGCTGAGCTCTGCAAACTTCGTAGAAGAAGACTTGCTGGACCTTCACGAACAACTCCTGGGGAGGACGCTCGCCGATTGTCTGGCTAGCTTTGCCAACTTGGATCTTCTAAGCCCTGAGCGCCCAATGTCTTATCACTTGCGGTCCCTGCAGTCTGATGAAAGTCGAGTTATCGCCACTCTTACGGGCATGCTTGGCGATTCGGGTATGCGAGTGCCGGCGACATACAAGGTCCTGGGACGGGCGTCCCGCGAACGGCTAAATAAATCGAAAGAGTCTTACCTGTCCGGTTGTTCGAGTCGCGAAGTCATGCGGGTGGCGACTCGTACCTGCTTGAGCAATCGGACATGGTTCATTTCGACAGCGCTCGCCTATGATAACCGCGAACTCCTTCCTCCATTTTTTCCGGTGCTTCGAGGCACAGACGGGATCTTTGCGGCCACTCTGGGCCGATGCTATCAGAGCGGGTACCTGGGGGACATCCCGCGCGCAATTCTTCATTTACCAGTACCGCCGAGGCTATATGGACAGGATCAAATCATTGAATCCGCAAATGGGATCACAATGCATTCGTTAATCACTGCGTGTCTTTTGTCGCGGCAGTTCTGGCCAGGTATGAGTGACGGCGCTGAACGGATGGGGACGATGGGGAGGCACCTTATCGAGCTTGGTTCAATGAAGTTGGCGGACTTCGAGGAATTTGCACGAGTCACTCTTTGCCGAGAGCAAAGCAATATGATTGCAAATCTTGAAAAGGATCTCATGGACTATGAAGATCCGCCGGACTACTGGGTTAACGATCTTAAGAATTATCTGGCGACGGTGCAATCGTCCTTGTCGAAGAATGAGTTCGTAGTTCCGCGGGATCTGCGAAGCCATCGGCGTCTGGAGCAAGCGCGGGATTTGAGTCGAAAACTCGTGCTTAAATTCGGGAAGCTTCTATGTGAATGGCCGAATATGATCGAGACCGCTCGGCGACTGCGTGCAAGAGGCGAAAGATTAGCGCAGCCAGTCTAAGATGTGTATCAACAACCAATGACCCGCATACCGTCAACCCGGCCAGTCAATTCGCCTCGGCGATCTTCATCGCGGCAGTCAGGACTCGCCATCGTAATATTAGCGTTTTAGAATTTTTTCGTGACTTTTATACAACCTTTCAAAGCCACCGCCAGAATTATTATAACCGACCTTAAATCTGCCAAGTAGCGATGATTCCTCTATGACCGTCCCCCCCTTTTTCACAGAAAGGGATTTGTGGACAGCACAAGCAGTAAATTATCGAAGGCAGCGGAGATTGCGGCGAACCTCTCCCTGACGATCGTCGCAATCGTTGGAGCAGGGGTCTTGGTTAGAAACTATCTGCTTCGACCAGCGCCTGCTCCGATAAGCAACGCCAACGAGGCTGCGGTTAGTAAACCTAGCACCGCAGAGATCCAACAGTCGTTGGAGGGTGCGCACCTTTCCATACAGGGAATCAATTGGGACGAGAGCAATGAGACCGTCCTGCTGGCGCTTTCAAACAAATGCCACTTCTGCTCTGAGAGCGCTCCCTTTTATCAAAAGCTGGCACAAAACCTGGCCGCGCGTAAGGACGTGCGAGTGATCGCTGTTTTTCCACAAACGGTCGATGAGGCAAAAAAATATCTGGATGGCCTGGGCGTGCCCGTCGCAGATGTCCGACAGGCGTCTCTTGGTTCCATCGGAGTGAAGGGTACGCCGACCCTAATGATTGTAGATAAAACTGGAACGGTAAAGCAGGCATGGATGGGCCGTCTCAGTGTCGAAAGGGAATCGGAAGTGCTTGGACGCCTCAAGACTTGAGCGCTTATTGGAGGCCCAAATGAAACGAATATTCCTACTGTTGGCGCTAGTGACGCTCGTGATCTGGCTGGCGCGCGGGGCTCCACCGCCCAACAGACGACAACTCGGCACAGACTGGGTAATAACCGCGAAGGCCGCGCCGCTACAACAGAGCTGCTGCGCCAATCCAGCAGAGACTGATCCTCACGATGAGTGCATTGCCGGCACGTGCATGTCCGTGTCGGGCTGTGGAGTTAGCGATTGCAGTAACTGTGGATGCGATCCCGATCAAGAATGGGCCTGCCTTGAATCGGGAGGAAATTGGGACTCGTTCCTTTGTAGCTGCAGTTACGAATGTGACCCCGATGGATCGCAAGCCAGGAATTGCGAAAATAATGGTGGTGATTGGGACCAGTCAAGCTGCAGTTGTGGTCCTTGCCAGAACCCTGAGACCTATCCAATAGGGCCGCCCTCATGTACGTACTACTCATACTGCGATGGTTGGTATTACCAGGATTGCGAGGCATGCTTTCAAAGATATCAGACAGTTTGCCATCAGGAGGCGATTATAGACGATTGGACGGAATACACGGAAACCTGCAGCGAGGGGGATTATTGTGGTGACGACTGCTACGACGATCCCTATTGTTATTGTTATTACAACTATTGTTCTTAAGTAAGTTCTCGAGTAGCTGATTACCGCATCAGAGCGGGAACAAGCATGGAGATTTTTCCGAATGGAGGTTGCGTAATGCCGAATAGGATCAAGGTGCTATTGCCGTCTGTTTTAGTAGTGTTGGCTGCTGCCGCAAGTTCAGTTCCAGCCCAACACCCGCTCGAAAGCCTCCACGACCGGGCTAAAAAAGCCGGCGGCAAGCTCATCTGGCGTTACCGCCCAAATCGAAGCGTCATTTACCCGAACATTGAAGAGCTGGCCAAGCGAAGTAGCATCATTGTGGTCGGCCGAACTGTGTCTCAAAAGCCGAGTCTAACCAAAGACGGGAAATTCATCACGCAGGATTTCGTTGTAAGAGTGCAGGAAGTCATTAAGGGAGACGTGCCGAACGGACATCCGTTGTTGGTAAGTTTGCCCGGTGGTGCTTACAGGTTTGACGACGACACCTATGCCTACGTTATGCCCATCGGCTACCAGCCGCCCCAAAAGGGAGGCATGTACATCTTTTTCTTAAACGCGAAGAGCAAGAGTTCCGCTTTCAAGGGATACACGCTGGTCTCCGGGACGCAAGGTCTTTTTGCACTCAAGGATCGCTTAGTTGAGCCGGCAGATTTGCTCGCCACAGATCCGGTTGTTTCCAGGTACAAGGGCATGACGGCGGAGGCTTTCCTACAGCAAATCCATAAAGCCGTTCCTCGTAAGAAGAAATGAAGCGCCGGCTGATCCACTTGGGATCGTGTTGGAACTGAACCGTGCGCCCGGCCCAATCTCATTGAGATAGGAAGCCTTAGCGAAAGAGGAAATGAAATGAACCGCGTACGAAAGATCACGGCTGGTTTGGTAATGACGTTGTTGGTATTTGCCATGTGGTCTTCGGTTGGCCAGTCACAGGACGAACAAGTTCGAAGGGCCTTGTCCGATAGACCGCCAGCATCGAAAGAACCAACCGCTTCAGCTGCGCAGGCCAAACAACCAGGGATGAAAGCCGAAGAAAAACTCGTGCGTGACGTCTACGCCCGGGCGATGCGTTACCAAACCGCGGCGGTCGATGAGCTTTCGGCAAAGGCGGGAAAAGAAGCCCAGCCCGAAGACTATTTGACTTTCGAATTGCGTAACATTCACACGGGAACAATTCAAGAAATCTATACCCGGCAATTGGCTGAGATGGTAACTCCCAAAGCAGGTAATTTGGTTAGCGTAAAGCCCAATCGAATGAGAAAAGGCAACGATCCTCCACACGCCTATTATTCGGCTGAATGGAACGTTGCAGTCCCCAACCAACTCCCGGCCACCCAGGCAAGCACGATCACGGTGGCGCAAATGTTGGCTCAGCTTGGTGACCGATCCGCGGATATTACGGGATACACTTCATACGACGTAACGGTTCGACTCAAGGGGAAGCAGCGGACGTACCAGGCACTCGCTTTTCATCATCAGACTAATGGCACTCCGGGACAACCGCGAGCCGAAATTCTGGACAACATTACTGCGGAACTGAACACTGTATTGGCGGACGAATCTCCCAAAATGCGCTCGCCATGGGACAAGTATTCCAAGAGCACTATGTACCTCGCGGTGGTTCGGAGTATCACCGAAACGAAGGATGCCGGTCTCCCGCTAATACCTGCAGATGCGCCAATCGGTTATCTGCCGGGAGATAACGCTGCACCGAATGCGACCGATCAGCAGACTCTCGCGGCTGAGGCGTGTCAGCTACCACCGACAGTGGCATCCCTGCAGGCAACTTTACCTTCCACAGAAAACGCAGTCAGTCACGCGGCGCCGGCGGACGGGACGTTCTCTACGACCAACAGTTCTACGGCTTTCGCCACGACGTCGAGCAGCGATTTGATGGCGGTCTTTATGGGTTCGGGAACCGTTACCGTGACCGCGATGGGGGTGTCACCCTCCACCATTGCTAACCAACTTAAATGGAAGATGGATCGCGATCCAACGGATCAAATAGACTTTGGACTTCCGGACATAATAGGAACAGGACCTCAGGTTGGCTTCCAACCGACGTTAGCAGGAAATTTCAATCTCACTTGTTACTATGACACCAATGGAAATAACAGTTATGATTCTGGCGAAGAACTCAGGGTGTTGCGTTGGGCCAGTGTCCGAACACAATTCGTATCCGATTCTTCGTTTATTCGTTCCAACTCAGTATTTGTGGGCAGCAGTAACGGCGTTAGTACCGGTTCAGCCACGGTGCACGCGATGGACCTTCAGGTGGATGTGATCCTGGAAGGTGGTGGCGCCAACGCCATGATCGGTGTTGATAGGGTGACATTAGGCAACGTCGGAACCTTATGGCACGCCGACGACTTCGTCGTAAACTATCCAGTACCAACCCCTGCGCCCCCGGCGCCCGGCAATGTAGCTGGTACTGAGAGTGAGAATTCGGGAGGCCCTGTACCAATGGTGGATACGCACCGAGTCACTCATGGAAATCAGCCTACGGGCGGTGACACTGCGTTTAGAGCGAATTCACAGAATAATAACTTAGGCGCTGGTCCCGGAGGACTGGGTCAGATTAGGAGAGTGGTTTCCTTTGATTCACCCGCTTTCGGATGGGACTACCTCCATCCCACCACTCAGAATCCATGGAGCGCGACCGTGAACGGAAACGCGTTCCGAGAATTCATCGCAGGTTTTTCGACTAGTTTTCCGCGAAATTATGTGGTGATCGCATTTGGAGAGTATTCGGTGGTGGCCAATGGAGTTAATTCGTCAGGGACCTGGGCCAGCAACTCGACTGCTGCCGTGACCAGCACATCGCTTACTAATAGGGTCTCGACGAATTTCACCCCGCAAGTTGGAAACGCGAGCGGCGTTCAGGTGTTGGGTTTGTCTTTCGTAGCCGAGGTCCATATGGATCACAACCCCTAAGGATTGACGCCTGGGACTATGAGGATTTCAATAGCGTCGTGGGTGAAGCGTGGGCGGATACCCTTTCATTCACGAAGGAGATGAAGATGCGACAGCGAATCACTATTATCGGTATTACAGCCTTCCTGGTGATAATGAGTGTGGTAGGGGCCGCCCCAAAGATTTTCCACGCAACAGACTCAACGGCGCCCAACGCTGACAAGCTGTCCAGTAGCAATACTAAGAATAATTACTCGGCCACCCCACCAACGCAGAGTGAGAATCGCTCCATGGTAGAGTACACGGCAGGTTACATGCTGGGTGAGTGTCTCGCAGCCGGCGGCTGCCGAGTATTCATCGGAACGATTCGTAGCATTGGAAATGCCGAACCGGAATCGGGAGTCGAGCCTCAGAAAGCCATCGTTTACCGAAACGTGGACCTGGCCGTAGATGAATGGCTGGCCAGTTCGAGTAGTGAAGACCCCGCGACAATAAGGCTTACCAGTGCCGCTCAACCCGCCTTCACGAAGACCTCGATCGGACCTTGGACTTCCTGGCAGGACGCTGACTTGAAGCAGGGTGGAAAGTTACTGGTTGGCCTCTGGGGGGAAAAAGCCCAAAGGGAGGTTTGGGGAGGTAAGCCGTTAGAAGTCGCACTGGCGACATCGAATTCACAAGCCCTGTCTGGTTTGAGGAGGATCGTTGAGGCGCACAAACGCTACGAAGCGGCGCCCGAAGATTTCGTCAATGTTACGCAACAACTTGAAGCCAGCTTCGACAATTTTCTGGTCGGGTACATTATGGTGTACGCGAAAAAGCGAGTGACGACGAGTAACGTGGATAATGTTGCGCGCGTGTTGAGCAGACTGCAAAAGAACCAAAAGGTTCCCGAGTATGTCCAAAACGAAATCTCCTACCAACTTCTTGGGAATTTCCGCTTGCTGTCGGCTGAGCCTCGCCGGGCTGCTACTGACGCCCTGGTTGGTGCGGGCGCAAGCGACAACCCGGGTGTCTCAGGATCCGCCATCGAGGTCATGGTCAGGCTAAGCAATGACAAGAACTTCGATATGCGGCCATTCCTCACGTCTGAGCGTCGAAGTAAGCTGATCGCAAACTACCAGTCGATCGTCGCACACCGGCCCGACCTAAGCAAACATCCCAATTTTGAAAACCAGCTTGGCACAACCACCCCATAACCCAATCAATGGGTTGAGGCCCCCTTCAGTCGTGACCGACTCGGACAAGAGTTGTTAGCTGCTCAAGATCGATTCGATTAGTACTTGCGTCCTCTGCAGTCTGATGACAGTCGAGTTATCGCCACACTTTCGGGCAGGCTCGGTGATTCGGGGAGCACCTGCTTGCGCAGACTAATGACGACGGCTCTGGCAGCTATCAGTGGTCGGTTGGTGGAGGTAACGACTACAAACTGACTAATAGCACGTTGACCGACTCATCTATTGTGGATCGCTGGACTAAAGAAGGGATCTACGATGTCAGTGTGACCTATATGAGCGGTACCCAACAAGCGCAGGCGGCTTTCAAAGTAATAGTTGTTCGGCCGATATTAGACAGTCTCTCCGCCACCGAGGTGAAGCCGCAGGTTAATAACGCACCGACGCAATGTGGGGACGGCACTACAAGTGTGAGCCTTGGCTGCGGCAGTACAGTCGCTTATTCCGGTATCCTCTTTACCGCTACTGCTAAGGTGCCAAAAAAGTTTATCTCTGAAGGCGGCAAAATCAAATGGGTGCAAATTGCCAATTCCTCCAGCGGCAGGACACCATTGTCAGGTGGTACGCCTCAATGCCGCACATCCGGCTCTAATTGGATGCTCGACGGCAATGACTCGTACGCTACTTCCGGAACGGTGAACAATCTGCCGGTTATGAGCGACTTCAACTACAGCGCGGGTACAGCAAGCATCGGTTTGGATGACAGTCCGTTTAACTCGGTGAGCGGATATTCTCCCTTTATTAGGAGTGACTCCTTCAAAATCTACGTCGTTTATTTCACTCAGGACGATCAGGGAAACCCTAGAGAACCCAGCGCGTCATTGGCGTATTACCATGGAGTTGGAGAGGACAAGCAGACTACAATAGTCAGACTCAGACGTATTCCCTGCATGCTGGGAATTTTAGTCGTACGCAGACCACTACGATCACGGGCACCGCTGTGAATGGAACGGTATCGAGCATTAACGATCTTCAACCTTACAGCGGTAAAATACAAGATCTCACATGGGGAAACTGTCCGTGAGAAGGGATGCGGATATTCATATGAAAGGGAATGTGATGAGAACACCTTCTTGGTTGACTTTGTTACTGACACTCGGGCTGACGGCATTCCTTAGTTTTCACCACGCGGCGGCAAGCGGTGGGCAAACAGCGCAAGCCGGATCGATCGTTACCTCTATTAAGTTAAAGCGTATTCAGTTGATCGCATCAACCGTCGCAGCTGATGGCCAAACGAAAGAGTGTTCGTACACATTAGGTGAATCCCCGCTGGTTCGGCTTTCGCTGATCAATCAAACTGGCCAGGAAATACCATCACGACAAAACCAGGATCGCTTCTCGCAATATCGATTTGATTTACAACGCGATGGCGCGCTTGTCGAGCCGCGCCCAGGGATAACCAAAAAACTTCAACAACAAGCCGCCAGGGAAGATCGGTGGGACAGCGTAACTGCTCTAGATCCCGTCAAACCATATAAGACTGCTACCGTTGCTCTGATTAGGCTCGATGATTGGTACGGTCAATTAGCCGCAGGACGTTATCACCTTACCGTCAAATAATTCATAGCGAACTCGAAAGAAATGGAGATTGCTGCCAGTACAGACTTCGACGTGGTGCCGTGAAACATTTCATATAGCTATTTCATAAGGTGGACCAACATTGAGAATCGAAGCCCGGGGTCATAGGGTCCTAAGTCGTTCGTATTTCCTCCCAGTCCAGCCAAAGCCATGATCCGAATATTATTCATTGCGACAGGCGCGATAGCAGAGCTTGCGGGTGTTTTGGTCTAGGTCATGCTCATGTAAAGCAAGCTGACATTCCGAACGGCCAGCTCAATATCAATTTGCTTACTGATTGCAGCACTAATCTGAGTGGCCCGAACATGGTGTTCGGGAATATCTCTGGGCCAGTTTGCCCGACAAGGACCCTGTACGGGGCACGCAGGGATCATATTTTCGCCGCCAACAACGACCACGCCGCCTGGAAACTTCTTTTTTGTCCAAACTCGTTACCGGGGACACCGTGATTTATAGCCGTACCGGCGCAACCCTGACGTACACCGCAACCAATACGCCAGGCTTAGACGCCGATTATCCCTATCAACGAAAAACAGGACAGTACGTGAGCGACGCTCCTTTCAACCCCCTCCCATCAACTTACACGAATTCAACCCGAAACTTTGCGGCAACCATGTACCTGATGTGGCAATCCAACACCTCGAACTCCATTCCGGTGCCAATGGGTTCAGTCAGCTGGGGCTTTTCGGGGTCTACAACCCAGACTAGCGGGACGTGGAGTACGCCGACCGGGAGCGGTTCGGCGCAACCGTTCGCAGCAGCTTCTGGACCAAGCAGCTTCCCAACATGGAGTAGTCTGGTGGGACTTGCCAACAATAACTGTCACTGAGGAATGAGGAGTGAAGGAAATGACGCCATTCTATTGCTTCTTCCTGCTTGTTAGTCTTGCTTTCGGCCAACAGCCGAGTCAGGCACCTTTCAAGATTGCCATTGCCGCAGAAAACCGGACGATCGTCGCTGGCGCTGAGGTCTCGATCAACGTCAGTCTGACGAATACCTCGAATCAGGATATCAATGAGGGCGTCATGTATAAGGATGCAACAGGCCTCGATTCAACTTTTCGCTTCGAAGTGCGCGACGAGCATGGGAAAATGGTTCCAAAAAGAACCTACCCGCACCCAGAGTTGGCGACGGGCAGTGTCAAGTTTCGCACCATCTCCGCCGGACAAACCCTTACTCAGTCGCAGCCAGTGAGCGCGCTATACGACATGCGGAAACCCGGCAAGTACACAATTCAAGTGTCCCGACGAGTCTCCGACAATCCCAGGGACGACATAAAATCCAATATCGTCACGGTAACGGTAACTCCTAATGGCAAAGATCCTGCGCGCAAATCCGGTAAAGTTCGTCAGTAATCGAAAATTCCACCACTACGTCACTGAGGAAGGATTTGAACACCAGTTAGGCATCGAGGCTCCGCAATAAGACCTTCGGTTAGCTGCTCATCGCTTCGATTAATACTTGCGCCGCCAGTCCAGCTCCGTCTGAAGATTTATCAGGTGTCCAAACTGTTGTCGTAGCTGGCATTTTCAGAACTTTGAGAATAAGCGTAGCCAAAGATCCATTATCAGAACCCTTCCAGACGTGAAATTGCTTATAGGTCTCAGCCGTTTTCATAGCTCGTTCGTACTGATCATCAAACTTGCGCTCAGCCGGCATACATATTACCGGCACGCCTAAGGTCGTGAGTTCAGCGATGGTGTTATAACCGCCCTGACAAATCACCAGGTTTGCCCTACCAAAACGGGTAGTGATTCCGGGATCGAAAGGGATAATCTGCACTCCAGACGTAGGTCTAAGCTGACTCCATTCATCAAACAGCGGCCCTGTAACCAGAGTAGCCGACAGCATTGGATCCATTTGTCGACATTTAGCCAGAGCCTCGAGTGCCAGGTTGTAAAAGGCGACAGTCCCTGGATAACCCCCACCACCGCCCGAGATGATTATTCGTGAATGGTCGTGTTGACTTGTAAGGTCAGGAACTCTATTCAGCGGTCTTACGATTTTTCCGACGAAGATTGATTTCTCAATAAACTCTCCTGGCACCTCAATTTCACTTGATTCGTGAGGGAAGATGATGATCCTGGCCTGCTCAAGCACAGGACGGAGTCGTCTAAGGTAATCAGCCATGTCTTTGGCTTTGCGCACGCAAATAGCAAACGGAATGCTTTTTCTTCCCGCAACTGCAACAAACGCTGGATCGGGAAGACAGTCGAAAAGAATCAAACTCGCATTTGTCGCCACAATAATTGACTCGGCCATCGATCCGAGCAGGCGCCCTCTGATGGATCTCAACCAGGAGTCCTCGCCGCCATTGAAGCGGGATGCAGAAGGGAATGCAACGTAAGGCAAGTCTGCTGATTGTAATAAGCCGTGACTATCACCCTGCACCACGAAAAGCAATGGCAAATTTGGACGCCTCTCGCGCAAAGCCAGGGCTATCGCCGTCAGGCGGCTAACATGGCCCAAACCGATGCCGTTTACAGCGTGAAAAAGAACGCAGGCATTCACTTCAGCTGGCCTCCTCCCTCGATTAGCAGAAGGTGCAAGTTTTTCTCCGCTCTCAGTCTCGGATATTCCTGTTTTCCATAGCCAGAACCGCGTGGTCGAGACGGGCTCGCAACGTTGTGTGATAGGAAGATTTCTGTTCTGTCCCGGTCCGTACAATAATGCAGCGTCGGTTACTTGCGGAAACACCCAACCATACAGGAACCAAAGTAGCGCTCAGCTTTTCCGCATCCTTAGGATCAATTTCTACCTCAGGCAATCGGTCAATGCAATGACTTTGTTTCTCGTGAAAAGCATCCAAAGTTCAAGGCGCGCTGCCTATGAAAAATGGGAGTGAGGGCATTTTATGCCGAATCCAAGGGTCACTTTATGACCTGTCAATTTCACTTTATGAGCCACGAAAGTCACCTTATGACCGAACCCACGCAGCAGCGCAAGCTTAAGCGCGCGGGTGGTCACCGCACTCCAAATGCTTGAGTTTACTTGCTGAATGAATACTCATTCAGTATTATGTGCGTCACCAAAGATATGATGAAAATAGAAAAAGCTGCTGTATTGGGCGCCGGAACTATGGGAGCGCAGATTGCCGCTCACCTTGCGAATGCCGGTGTGCCAACCATTTTGCTCGACATTGCTCCACGCGAGCTGACTCCGGACGAACAGAAAAAAGGTCTGACCCTTGAATCGACTGAAGTGCGTAATCGCATTGCTCGAGCCGGACTCGACGCAGCCAAAAAAGCAAAACCCGCCGCGTTCTTTGTACCCGAAAACGCGTCGCTGATAAGCATCGGCAATTTCGAAGACGACCTGCCACGAATAAAAGACTGCGATCTGATCATCGAGGCAGTTGTTGAGAACCTTGAGATTAAGCGCAGCCTGTACGAAAAGATCGAGCAACACCGGCTGCCGGACTCAATCGTCGGATCCAACACAAGTGGCATTCCGATTCGCCAGTTGGCCGACGGCTGCTCTGAAGATTTTCGTGCTCACTTTCTCGGTGTCCACTTCTTCAATCCACCACGCTACCTTCATCTTGTCGAAATAGTGCGCACTGAATGGACCAAGCCGGAAGTGTCTTGTTTCCTGTATGGCTTTCTTGATCAGCGTCTCGGCAAGGGAGTTGTTCCAGCAAAGGATCGGCCAAACTTTATCGCCAATCGCATCGGCACGTTCGGCGCGATGGTCACAATCAAGACGATGCTTGAAGACGGCTATTCGATTGAAGAGATCGACAAGATCACCGGACAGACTTTGGGCCGTCCGAAGAGCGCAACCTTCCGTACGTTTGATTTGGTTGGACTGGATGTGTTCGGTCATGTGGTGAAGAACCTTTACGAAGCGCTGCCGGAGGATGAGGAACGCGAGGTTTTCAAGGCGCCTGAATTTCTCGAGGCAATGATCGGACGCGGAATTCTCGGCAATAAGACGAAAGGCGGTTTTTACCGCAAGCAGCCCGGCCAGGACGGTAAGAAGGAAATCTGGGCGATAGACCATGCCACGCTCGAGTATCGTCCTGCGGAGAAAGTGAAATTACCCGCGCTCGATATGGCAAAGAACATCGAAGACTTGCCCGAGCGCATTAAGGCGCTGGTATGGGGCAAGGATCGCGTTGGCGCGTTTCTTTGGAAGACGATGTCGCGCACGTTCCGTTACGCCGCGAACCGTATTCCGGAGATTGCGGACACCATTGTTGAGATCGATCGAGCGATGCGCTGGGGCTTCAATTGGGAGCTGGGCGTGTTTGAGACGTGGGATGTCATAGGCGTAGAGAAGTCTGTGGCTCGAATGTCGGAAGAGGGCCAACCTGTTCCGGCGAATGTGCA
Source organism: Pyrinomonadaceae bacterium (assembly GCA_036560225.1). Lineage (GTDB taxonomy): Bacteria > Acidobacteriota > Blastocatellia > Pyrinomonadales > Pyrinomonadaceae > PSRF01. The sequence continues at coordinate 17,578 of DATBRN010000159.1, forward strand.
GAAATTACTGGATGCGGGCGGAAAGTCTTTTTATAAGAAACAGGACCAGCAACAGTTCTATTTTGATTTCGCTTCCGGAGAATATCTGCCCCTGGCTGACCCGCCCGGTGTGATCATTCTCAAGTCAGTCAAGGAACGCAGTGGCGTAATCAAGAAAAACTCTGGTGCGTCGCTGATCGATATTGGCGACGGTGTGGCCTGTTTGGAGTTTCATTCAAAGATGAACGCCATTGGCGGCGACACGTTGCAGATGGTGAAGCAGTCGCTGGCTGAAGTTGAGAGGAATTTCGTTGGCCTGGTAGTCGGGAACCAGGGTGCGAACTTCAGCGTGGGCGCCAACATCATGCTGATGCTGATGGAGGCGCAGGAAGAAAACTGGGAAGAACTCGACATGATGGGACGAGCTTTCCAAGCCTCGACCATGAGTCTTCGCTACTCTGCCAAGCCTGTCGTCGTCGCGCCATTCAATCTAGTCTTTGGTGGTGGCTGCGAGATGGTATTGCATGGGGACAGAGTTCGTGCGGCAGCCGAAACCTACATCGGGTTAGTGGAAGTCGGAGTCGGCATTATTCCGGCGGGCGGCGGAACGAAAGAACTTCTGTTGCGCACGCTCGATTCGATTCCGAAGAATGTTGACGATGCGGACCCGTTTCCGTTTGTGAAGCGAGCTTTTGAGACCATTGCACTGGCGAAGGTCGCCACCTCAGCAGAGGAGGCACGGACGCTTGGATTCCTGGCCGCAGACGATACGATTTCGATGAATGGCGATCGTTTGATTGCCGATGCGAAAAAGGAAGTGCTGGCGCTGGCGGCGAGCGGCTACATAGAGCCGCAACCGCGTACAGATATTCTCGCGTTGGGCAATTCGGCGCTCGCTACTTTGAAGCTGGGCATCCATCAAATGAAACGGGCCGGCTACATTTCCGATCATGACGCGTTGATTGGCGAAAAGCTGGCGCGCGTTTTGACCGGCGGAGATTTAAACCACCGAACGCGTGTTTCGGAACAGTATCTGCTCGATCTTGAACGCGAGGCGTTTCTCTCGCTGGCCGGAACGCGCAAGACCCAGGAACGCTTGGCGGCGATGTTGAAAACTGGTAAGCCCCTGAGAAACTGAAGGAGCATGTCGTTCGCGGCTTGCCGGCTAATGTGTGGAATGGCTTCGCCTATCCTAATAGCCATCGGGGCTAAGAGGAGGCGATTCCCGCTAGTGAATGAGGCATAGCCTCAGGATTGATTAAGAACTGAACGGAAAGGCAGAGCCTTTCCGCACATCAGGCGGCAAAGCCGCAGAGGAAATCATGAAAGAAGCAGTAATCGTTTCAGCAGTAAGGACAGCGGTGGGCAAGGCCCCGAAAGGAACTTTGCGAAACACGCGTCCCGATGAGATGGGCAGCGCTGTGATCAAGGAAGCACTCGCTCGCGTGCCGGGCCTGGAAGCCTCCGAGATCGAAGATGTGATCATGGGATGTGCGATGCCGGAAGCAGAGCAGGGGATGAATGTCGCGCGAGCGGCGGCGATTCGCGCAGGACTGCCGGTGGAGACGAGCGCGATGACGATCAATCGTTTTTGCTCGTCCGGGCTGCAGTCGATTGCAATTGCCGCGGATCGAATCAGAACCGGGAGTGCTGAGGTTGCGGTTGCCGGCGGGCTCGAAACAATGTCGATGATTCCTATGGGCGGCCACATCATTCGTCCAAATCCTTATCTCGTGGAACACTACCCCGACTTCTATTTGAGCATGGGTCTGGCCACCGAAAACGTAGCCCGCAAATACAACGTGAGCCGCGAAGAGCAGGATGAGTTTGCTCTCCGGTCGCACCAGCGGGCCGGGGCGGCCCTCGACGCGGACAAGTTCAAAGAGGAAACGGTGCCACTGACAGTGACATTTGAAGACCTTGACGATAAAGGTCGCAAGCAAGTGCGCGAAGTGGTCTTTGACAGGGATGAAGGTGTTCGGCGAGACAGTAGTCTCGAAGGCCTCCGTAACCTGAAGCCGGCATTTAGTGTCCAGGGCACCATAACCGCAGGCAATGCGTCGCAGATGTCAGACGGCGCCGCGGCAGCCGTGGTGATGTCGGCCGAGAAAGCGAAGAGTTTGAACGCGAAGCCAATGGCGCGCTTCGTTGCTTACGCGACGGCCGGTTGTCCCCCGGAGGAGATGGGCATTGGGCCAGTGTTTGCTATTCCCAAAGTTCTGAAGCTGGCTGGGTTGACGCTGGATCAGATCGACGTGATTGAACTAAACGAAGCTTTTGCTGCGCAGTCGCTCGCCGTCATCAAGACGCTGGGACTCGACATCGACAAGGTGAACGTAAATGGCGGGGCGATTGCTTTGGGTCATCCCTTGGGTTGCACGGGTGCGAAGTTGACGGCCAGCATCTTACGCGAGTTGGAACGCCGCAACGGGCGTTATGGAATGGTAACGATGTGCGTTGGGGGCGGGATGGGCGCAGCGGGAATCTTTGAAAGGCTGTAAGCGGTAAGCAGTAAGCAGTGAGCAGTGTCTGGCAAAACCATAACTGCTTACAGCTCACCGCTCACAGCTCACTTTGTGACTGAAAGGAACAAAACTTATGTCAGCCGTAGCAGAACAAAAGCAGATAGTTAAGGGTGGCGAGTTTCTGATCGCGGACCACACGCCTGATGAGGTTTTCACCCCGGAAGACTTCACCGAAGAACACCGAATGATTGCCGAAACGACGCGCCAGTTCATTGACAACGAAGTCATTCCGCGCCTCGACGAGCTGGAGAAACATGACTGGAAGCTGGCGCGCGAGTTGGTCAGAAAGGCTGCCGACCTCGGCCTAATTAGTGCAAACATTCCCGAAGAGTACGGTGGTCTTGGTCTCGATCAAACCAGCGGGGCGCTGGTGGGCGAGAACATTGGGCGTTGCGCTTCATTTGCTACCACCCTTGGCGCCGAAAGCGGTATCGGTCTGTTGCCAATCACTTTTTTCGCCACCGAAGCAGCGAAACAAAAATACCTGCCGAAGATCGCTACAGGTGAACTGATCACGGCCTACGCGCTGACCGAAGCCGGCTCGGGCTCTGATGCGATGGCGGCCAAGGCGACTGCACGGCTAAGCAATGATGGTACGCATTACATTCTCAACGGCGAGAAGATGTTCATTACCAACGGCGGCTTTGCCGATATCTTCATCGTTTTTGCAAAGGTTGATGGCGACAAATTCTCGGCCTTTATTGTCGAACGACAGGAGGGCGTAACGCCTGGAGCCGAAGAACATAAGATGGGAATCAAGGGTTCCAGCACAACTCCGTTGGTACTCTCGGATGCGAAAGCACCGCTGGAGAATTTGTTGGGCGAGATAGGAAAGGGTCACAAGATCGCATTCAATACCCTCAACATCGGACGGTTCAAACTCGGCGCCATGTGTATCGGCGGTATGAAGCTGATGATGCACGAGTCAGTTCGTTATGCGAATGAGCGCCAGCAGTTTGGCAAATCAATTTCGTCGTTTGGCGCAATTAAGTCCAAGCTTGGCGAGATGGCTATTCGCACCTGGATAGGCGAAGCGATGATTTATCGCACGCTGGGGCTGATTGAAGCGGCCATCGGCGATACGGCTGATCCAAATGCCAAAATGCGTGCGATTGAGGAATACTCGGCGGAATGTTCGATTATCAAAGTCGCCTTGTCAGAATACTGTAACTTTGTTGCCGATGAGATGGTTCAGATTTATGGTGGCTACGGGTACTCCGCCGACTATCCCGCGGAACGCGCTTACCGAGACTGTCGCATTAACCGCATCTTTGAAGGCACCAACGAAATCAATCGCATGTTGATTCCCGGCCGGCTTATGAAGAGCGCCTTGAGCGGAAATCTGGCGCTGCTGCCGGCGGCAAAGGCGTTAATGGATGAAATACTTACGCCGCAGATAGCTGGATTCGACGATGACGAAGGCCTTTTAGCGGCGGAACAGAAGCTCGCCAAGAATGCTAAGAAGGTTAGCCTGATGACGCTTGGCACCGCAGCGCAAAAATACATGATGGCTCTGGGAGAGCAGCAAGAAGTTCTGCTTGGGATTGCGGATGTGATCATGGATGCCTACGCGATGGAGACGGCAATCCTGCGGACCCAGAAGCTGGCTAAGTCGCAAGGCGAAGAGGCAGCGGCGAGATACATTGATATGACACGAGTTTTCTGCAACGACGCGGTGGAGCGCATTGAAGTGCGAGCCAAGAACACACTGGCGGGGATGGCGGAAGGTGACGAACTGCGCACTCTTCTGGCTGCGCTGCGGCGTTTCACCAAACTTACTCCTGTGAACACAATCGCCGCGCGCCAGCGCATCGCGGATGTGATGATTGGGGCGAATAAGTACGTTTACTGAGATTTCGGGTAGAGAGAATAATCCAAAGGCTACAGTTACCTTTGTTTCTCCTCTGCCCGTTTCTCTTTTTACCGGTCTGCAAGAATTCTTTTAAAGTCGTCACTCCATGGGGAATTGATCTCACCTTGATGTTCTGAGATCAGGTTGGATATGTGTACTTGTCCAGCAAAGTCTCATGAAGGAGGACGAAGAAGTGAAATACAAGCGTTTCGAAGACTTACCCGTATGGCAGGATGCTATCGAGTTGGCTGTGCGGATTTTTGCACTAACTGCGCGGCCTATCTTCAGGCGTTATCGGACCGTTAAGGACCAGCTAGAACGAGCATCAATGTCCATCTCAAACAATATCGCCGAAGGCTTTGAGCGTGGCACGACTCAGGAAACCCTGACGTTCCTGTACATTTCGCGAGGATCCTCTGGCGAGACACGTTCGGCCCTCTGCCTATGTCACCGTTTGCCCGGCTTTGGCGATCTGAGATCTGAGATCTCAGATCTCAGATCAAAAGCAGAAAGCATATCGCGCCAGTTGAGACGTTGGGCGGACTCCTTGCAAAACACCGATATCCGGGGGCAAAGGTATCTGACAGACAAAACCAGGAAAAGAACTAGGGAAGCTCGGGAACGCGAAGAGTTTTTGGAGGAGCTGAGACGAGTACGCGAGAATTCAATAACAAACCTGGCCACTAAAACAGACGAATGAAGATTGTCCCCATCTCACTGCCGACGCCGTTCTACATTGGACCCGTTAACGTCTACTTGATCGCGGAAGATCCGATCACGCTGATTGATACCGGTCCGAAAACAAAATCTGCGAATGAAGCCCTCCATGAGGGCCTGCGAAAGAACCGTATCCGCGTCTCTGACATCCGTCGCATCGTCCTCACACACGCGCATGAAGATCACTGCGGACTTGCTCGCTCGGTACGTGATGAAGCGAAGGACGCTGAAGTGCTGGTCCATGCCTGGGAGAACGGACATCGTGTCGGCCGGCTGGAGTATGAGGAACACCGAAACCTGCTGGTGCGCGCGGGCGTGCCGCCCGACGAGATTGAGACGATGCGGAAGATGTACCAAGGTGTGCGGCAGTATGCCGACTCGTTCGAGGATCACGAATACGGCGAGTTGCGCGATGACGACGAGCTCGAGTTTGAGACGGGAACTTTACGCATCGTGCACACGCCTGGTCACACGCCAGGTTCGTGTTCGTTTGTACGCGAAGCGGACCGCACCGTGATAGCCGGAGACTGCGTGCTCAAGCGGATCACTCCCAATCCGGTTCTTTCCCCGGATCCCATTGATCCCTCAAAGCGTTTTGCATCTCTGGCTGAGTATTTGGTCAGCCTGGCGAGGCTAAGAACGTTTGCTCCCACGTTGGTGCACGGCGGCCACGGTGAGCCCGTCAATGACTTTGAAGAACTGTTCAATCGTTACTTTCGAGCAATAAGGGAACGCCAGACCGAGGTCATCCGGCTGCTGCCAAAAACAGGTGCAACCGCGTGGGAGATTGCCGGTCAAATGTTCCCCGGCGCGGACGACGTCCACCGGTTTCTGGCCGTTTCCGAGGCAGTGGCTCATCTGGATCTGGCGCGCTCTGAGGGTAAGATTGAAGTCGAGTTTGGCGACTCGAAAGAGGTCTACCGGCCAAACTCAGTTCACTAGCCGCCGCCTAGCCGCCAAGGCGCCAACAAGAAAAACAAAAGTAAAACTCGAAACCGCCAGAGCAGCGCAAATTCCTAATCGGAAGTCGTCCAATTCGTTTGATCAACACACAAGGGTTAGAGTTCGCGTAGCTGGGCGCCGCAATCTCTTTTGCCTAATAACCTCTTGGGGGCTTGATAACCTCTTGGCGGCTTGGCGCCTTGGCAGCCACCTTTTTTGGAACCTTGGCCGGCTTCCGACGTGTAATTCACAAAATCTATCCGGAGGACTCTCTCTGTCATGAAAGCCAAGAATGCCTTTTATTTCATAGTTTCCCTGCTTTTGACCGGTGGTATCGCGCTGGCGCAACAAACAGCCACCCCAGCGCCGCCCCCGGAGCCGGGTGACGCTCCGCATGCCTTCTCATTTTTCGTTGAAGGGAGCAGTTTCCTCGGGGTTTACGCTGAGGATGTAAGCAAAGACAACATGGCGCGCTATGGACTGCGCGAAGCTCGTGGGGTCGGCATTACGCAGGTCGTTAAAGACAGTCCGGCAGAAAAAGCTGGGCTACGAAAGGACGATGTCATCCTGCGTTTCGAGGGCGAAAGCGTCACCAGTGTGCGCAAACTCAACCGGCTTGTTTCCGAAGTTGCACCAGATCACACCGTAAGACTCGGGATTAGTCGTGGCGGCAGTGAACAAGAAGTCGCCGTCACAGTCGGCAAGCGCAATGATTCGCTGAATACCACGGGGTATTTCAAAGGGATGGAGAAACTGCAAGGGCTCGATAAGTTAAAGGATCTTGACAAGCTCAAAGACCTGGGTGGAAACGTCTGGTCCTGGGAAGTACAGGGCGGAGACAATGACGGCATGCTCCTCGCATTTGGCAACCACCGGCGCATCGGCGTTAGCACAGTACAACTGACCAAACAGCTGGCCGACTATTTCGGTGTCTCCGATGGCAAGGGCGTCCTTGTTACTTCAGTTCTGGAAGATAGTCCGGCAGCCAAGGCTGGATTAAAGGCAGGAGATGTCATCACGGCAATTGACGGCACGAAGGTTGAAGGAGCAGGCGACCTTGCGCGGGCAATCAACAAGAAGAAGGAAGGCGATGTCACCATAACACTGATTCGCGATCGGAATCAGCGAACTGTTACTGTGACACCGAAAGACGCCCCTCCGCCGCCGACTGTCATTGGGCAGGGCGGCCGAAAGATTATCATTCCAAGCGTGGAACTCGGAGAGATCCCACCGGTCAATATCCAAATTCCGCGGATTGTGCTACCCACAACACCGGAGATCAATGTAGTGGTTCCAAGTAAGATCAGGGGACCCCGGGTGCGCGTGATCAGGAGCGGAACGGAACAACCGATCTAGGTTCTAGGTCTCGTTTTCAGGAAAGAATCAACTGAGGGGTCGCCCCAAAAAAGATTTTCCATTTGTCATATCACATTTTTCAGTTTTCATTTGAAGTACAGAGTCTTATTCAGACTTGAATAGACTTGAATCCAACAGTAACGCATTGATTATTCTGGACACTTCAAGCCTCGCTCCAACCTCTCTGTACAAATGACAAATGAAAAATGTGATATGACAAATGGAAAATCTAATCCGGATCTTTCTTTGATAATTACGTAAGACAGTACCAGACAATCAGGACTCCGCTACGGACTTGGAGGCGATAGCTTCTTCTTGCCTTCAAGCGCAGTCTGATAAGCCCCGCCGGGAACGTCACCAATTCGGATTGCTTCATCAAACTCCTTTGCAGCTTCAGTCGGGTGTTCCAGAAACGCGTGGATTCTTCCCATGGCTTCATGAGCGCGGGAAATAAGCGCGCGATCGGTTTCCGGCGATGAAGCCGCCAGCGCGAGACGGTAGTTGCCCAGCGCGCGATTCAAACGCTCAACCTGCACGTCTTCATCAATTGCGTCAGCGGCAGCCAGGCTTGCAGTTTGCGCCAGCGCGAAGAATATCCGTGGCTCACCGGAATACTCTTTCAACAGATCCTTCAAGCGGGACTCTGCATTGTTGTAGTCCTTGCTTCTTAGTGTCTGCTCGATTTCCCCCAACTGCTTGACCAGCGCCGCATTCTTGGCAGCGTTAGCTTCAGAATAGACAGGCGTTTCCATTTGCGCCCGCCTGGCGGCCAGTCGCGCTTGCCGGGCAGTCAGTGCGCGTTGGCGAGCCTCCGCATTTTCCGCTAACCGACGGCTTTCTCGCGCGGGATCGAATGATTCAATCATGTCAACAAAAAAACTGGATATATCAAAACCGGAACTCTCGATCCCTTTTAACTGCTCAGCAAAAAAGAACGCGAGTATGGCGCCTCTCTCGTAATCATCTGCCAACCGCGCGACCGTTTCGTCTTCCACTCCGGTCTTACTTGCTTGAAACTCCTTCGCAATTGCCTGACGGGATACTTCATCCTTCGCGCCCGCGAGTTTGTTACGGGCCTCGCGATCAAGGGCTTCGAGTCTTCTCAACTCTTCATACCTGGCGTCGGAAGCCGCCACCAGCGAGCGTGAAACTACCAGGAAAACGTCGGGACTTACCGTCGCACCGGCTTTTTCTCTTTCAGCGATTAGCAGCTTGATCTGGTCGCGTCGAGTGGCAATCTCGTGATTGAATCGCAGGACCAGCGGATCAACCACATATTGCAAGTAAGCACGACGCAATTCGGAAGAGGCAGGGTCAGTGCCCTCCGGGAGCACAGCATAGTAATCATCTCCAATCACACGGAAGTTAATTGCTCCGGGTGCCCCCAATAGATCAGCAACAATATAGAACCGGCGTTGGTGCTCGCGTGTAGTCGATGTCTTCGCGTCCTTCTTTCCCGCCGTCGGCGATTTGACGAGGACGCGTTCGAGCGTAGATGTCATCGGCCGCGTGTGCAGGTAAGACAAAACAGAACGAATCATTTCCGCGGTTGGCCTTCGCAGCCGATCGCCTTCGGCCTGATAAGCGCGCGTATAGTTGACCAGGTGGTCTTCAATCTTCGAACGGCGATAGAACTCCCGTACCAGCGGCGCAAAGTCGAGAACTTCCAGCAAACTTCCGGGCAGGTCTTCTGATCGTGCGGGAGCATCGAGCAGAGGTGGCGGCCCGAGGGCGAATGCGAGTGAAACATAGCGCGCTGCCTGATCAGCAGCAGTGGCTGGCGCTGGCAACTTGTTGCGTTCGTAAAATGTGCGTAGGCGATTGCGCAGATCGGGATCCAGATCCGTAAGATCTTTTCTAACTTGGGCACGAAACACAGAAGGCGCGCCGTCTGGTCCAGGATCAAAACCGGCGGCCTCGAGCGCCGCCATCATTATTATTAGTCGTGGTTCAGTTTGAAAAGTGACCCCATATTCCGAAAGATCGAAGCCGACGGGTTGTCGTTGCGGCACCTGAGATGAGGGTTGTTGGCGCGGTGCCGAAGTCTGAGCCGGGGGAGTGGCGCTTTGTTGCGGGCCAGCGAAATCCGCCCGCATCTGTGAATGCGCAATCGTACAAGTTAAAGGGAAAAAAAACGCGAGTAAGATAATCTTCTTCATGTGTCTGCTATGTTGATGAATCGTTTTCCGGTTTGGCAGTTCGTGGTTACTCTGGAATGTTAGAGATGCGCGGCACAGTCGAAACGGATGCCATTCTCACGCTCAGGAAGCAAATTAACTGGCCGCTTTCGGTCGCCGATGGGCCCGCAACAGCGATGATGTTACTGGATAAGCAACAAGCGAACAAACCACCGAAAGCACCATCCCGCCGATCGCGAAGGGCCAAACTATGTCCCAACTTTCGCGAAATAGCTTGTGGTAGTAATCGCCAGTCAAAAGATGAGGGTTCTTCAAGAGCTCGACGCCTTCGGTAGGAATTCGCAGTGGGCGTCCCGTAATAAAAGCCCCGATCGCGTAGGAGGCGACAATAATCGGAACTAGCGTTAGAAAAGGATTGTTGATAAAGGTTCCGGTGTATATGGCGATCTTGTTGAAACGAAAAAGAAAGGCAATGAGTGTAGCCAGGATCGTATGAAACCCTAGGAACGGCGAGAAGGCTATGAATACTCCTATCGAAAAAGCAAGCGCCGTTCGCTCAGGTGGATCATCTAGCGCGAGCAAACGGCGAAAGGTGGCGCGAAACATGAACTGTTTCGAGTTCCGTATTCGCTTTTCGAGTAGAGTTCAAAAACTCGAAACCGAATCTCGGAACTATTATTTGAAGCTATTCAAGGCCTCTGCTTCGTCCTCATAGGAGTCGAACACGGTCAGAAGCTTGGTGATTACCAGCAGGTTTTGAATTTTCTCCGTAAGATTCAATAACTTGAGTTGGCCGCCGTCCCGGGTAAGAGTCGTGTAGTTTGCTATCAGTTCACCGATCCCACTCGAGTCGATGTTCTTGACGCTGCCCAGATTTAGAAGAATCTTCTTTTTGCCCCCATCGTTCAGGCGGCGAATGGCATTACGGAGAGCGACGGCGCCTTCACCCATTCTCACCGACCCACTCAAGTCGAGGATCGTTACATCCCCTGCCTGACGCTCATTAAGATCGAGTTCTGCCATCTTTTATCTCCCTTTAGAAATTCCGGCAAACTGAAGGACTTTGTCGCCGAGTCTCGTCTCAAAGCGCGGCCGCGACCAGAGAATACGTTCGTCGAACTGCGCTTGTTTCCTACTTAAAGCTGCCGAGCGCCTCTTCTTCGCTATCATAAACGTCAAAAACCGTCAGCAGTTTCGTGATTGTCAAAAGATCTTGCAGTTTTTGCGTCAGATTAAGAAGCTTCAACTGCCCGCCCTCTTTATTAATTGCGGTATAGCTGGAGACCAATTCTCCGATGCCGCTCGAATCGATGTAGCCGACCTTTGCAAGATTCAAAAGGATCTTTTTCTTGCCTTCTTCGAGCAAGCGACGAATTGCGGTGCGTAGGGCAACGCTGCCTTCGCCAATAGTGATCTTTCCGTCCATATCAAGAATCGTGACATCTCCGACCTGGCGCTCCGAAATGTTTAGCTCTGCCATTTTCTGCAATCTCCTTTAAAGATTTGCGACACTGGATTGACTTCCGAATCGACTCCTTCCGAAGGCGATGTCGCGAGAATCCTAATCGCAAATCGCACCTTGGAATGCTTATAGTTTCTTGATCATGCGCACGCTGGTCCCACCTTTTGGATCCGCCGACCAATCAACTTCGTCCATGAAGTTACGCATGAAGAAAATGCCACGTCCTGAGGTTTTTAGAATGTTCTCTTCTTTGGTTGGGTCGGGAATTTCGTTTGGATTGAACCCTGACCCCTGATCGTGGACGCTGATCTCAATAACTTCTGGAGTGTTTCTTAACTTTACCTCAACCGCTTTTGCGACATCGAGTTTGTTCCCGTGAATCACGGCGTTCGTTACCGCCTCCCGAACTGCCATGTCTACTCCGAAGGCGACGTCCTCACCGATCCCAAGGCGATTCATGAATTCAGCTACTGCTGTGGCGGCTTCTTCGACAGCCTCTATGCGGCTGGGGAATCTGAGTTCAGTCGTCTCTAAAGTCACATCTGGTGTCACAATTAAGACATGAAGCCCCAAGAGCCACTACCACCCCGGCCGGGCTGCCTGGCTGGGGACCCCGGTGTGTCTGGCTCTCGGTTTTTTGAACTCCAAAAGCTACGGAAGGTCGAGGGTTTAACACGCGGAAGTGTCGCGTGTCAAGAAGTTAGCCGAAGCGCAGTTGAGTCATTTTAGCAGCCAGAAGATCGGCTATTTACAGAACCGAGTGTTGTAGAGTCGGAGCTTGGCGGCAACGTCAGCATCAATACCGTCGCCACACCTTGCCAGCTACAAACGAACGGCATTCGTTGTCAAAATCCTGCGTGTTTCGTCAATACTGTATTATCAGAGGTATCCGCCGTTTGTTAGACCAGGGCATACCATGACCGATCAGCAAATAATCATTATGGGCTTCATGGGCACGGGAAAGACTACTGTCGCCTTTGAGCTGGGCCGCGAGCTTAACTGTCGCGCCATGGATCTCGATGATCTAATCACTGAGCGCGAAGGGCGAAGCCCTAAAGAAATTATTGAACAAGATGGCGAAGAAGCGTTTCGCCGGATCGAGACGAAGTTGTTGCGCGAAGCACTGCAGGAAAAGTCAGCGCGGATTCTTGCCGTCGGCGGTGGCGCCTGGACGGTTGTAGAGAATCGCAAGCTGATCGTCGACGAAGGAGCTTTGACAGTTTGGTTGGACGCACCATTTGAATTGTGTTGGAAAAGGATCGAAGCGGGCAATGAGGGACGGCCTTTAGCGCCTTCGCGCGATGTGGCGCAAACATTGTATGACCAGCGCCATCCAATCTATGCGCTGTCGGATGTTAGGGTGCCGGTCTCTGAGAACGAGACTGCCAGGGAGATAGCGACAAAAATAACGCGTGGGCTTTCGGAAAGCGAATAATCCGAACGACACCCGCATGCAATTGCTGATGCAGAAAAAAGCGCACCGACCATAAAGGACGGTGCGCTTGAAAAAGCAGGATCGAGTCCTCCTTAGAATTTGTACTTCAAAGCAAACTGTATCTGGCGCGACGATCCGGAGTCGCCGGTCGGAAAACGCGTATTGGTGATTACACCAAACGCAGTGCTGCCGACCTGTGCAATGCGACCTGGTTGCCCAAAGTTGGCGTGGTTGAAGAGATCAAAGAACTCGGCACGAAATTCAATGAGTTGGTTTTCGCTGATCTTCGTGCGCTTAATAATGGAAAAGTCGGTGTTGTTGAACGTGGGTCCAATGACAACGTTTCGGCCAAGATTGCCAAAGTGGAAGATGGTTGCTGTTCCCACAGTCGCCACGGGCAAAATCACAATAGAACCCGTGGGGCAATTAGTAGAACCAACAGCGAAACGTGGATCACAAACAGCGCTGGAAAAGTACTGAACACCGATTTGATTCGCAGGTGCCGCCGTACGCGTAATGGTTATCGGAGCTCCCGCATCCGGACGCACAGTGGCGTTGCCGGTGAAATTGGCGTTCACCGGGGCTCCCGCCAATATTGTGACCGGATTTCCGCTCTGGGACTGCACGATGAACGCGAGTTGCCAGCCTCCTACCAACTGGTTTTTGTGAAACGGCAGTTCGTAGATCCCGTTCATTACAAGGCGATGCCGGGCGTCAAAATCTGACAGCCCGCGGTCGCCTCGCAGATTATTATTGTTTTGTAAAGTGACACCCTGAGAGCTTTGCGAGTTGTAGTCGATAGATTTCGACCACGTGTAGGAAGCGTTGAACTGGAGTCCACGCGAGAGCCGTTTATTAGCTGTCGCCCAGAGTGAATGGTAAGACGAGTTGCCGGTTCCTTCCCGGAAAGTGATATTGCCGAGCGGAGCTCCTGGCGAAATTGGGCTACTCGACGACAAGGTGGGAATCGGACGCACTGCTGCGCCGGTTGCAGACTGGAATGTCTGATTAATATTTCGCGTCAGTCGCAAATGGGTTCCCTTGGAACCAAAGTATCCAATAGTAACCGCCAGTCCGGGGCTAACCTCCCGCTGCACATTCAAGTTCCACGACTGAACGTAGGCGTTATTGAAGTCAGGATCGGACGAACTTGGAGCCACCGTACTGCCTGGAGCCGGTTTCGTGGCTCCGAAAGTCGTCGTTGTGTTCGGTGGTATGGCGATGTTGTTAGCGAAAGGCGGATTGGTTGCATTTCCAGTCACGAGGTTAGTCACCGGTTGGTCAGCAAGAATCGCGTACGCACCTCGTACCGAGGTCTTGCCATCCTTGAAAGGATCCCAGGCGAATCCAAGTCGCGGTTGGAAGTTTTTCCAATTAGTGTGATACACGGGCGCGATGCCGTTGTTTACGCGGACGAGCGAGTTCGACTGCGGAACATAGTCTACAAACCGATTGAACCTCTCAGTGGGCGACATGAGCCAGTCGTAGCGCAAGCCGAGTTCAAGCGTGAGATTCGATCGCATTTTGTAGTTGTCCTGAACGAATACTCCCAACGCGCCCTGCGCGATTGCAGTCGAAACGTCATTGGAATTGCCAGGACCAAGCGTTATGTTAAAAGCATTAGCCGTTCCCGCCAGGAAGGCGGCCAGGCTGGCGAAATTGAAACTACCCGCATCCTTATTGGTGTTGTTGTTGTAGAACCGGCGCCATTCTCCACCAAACTTAAGCGAATGGTTGCCTCGCAGGTAGTTGAGCGTATCAGAAAGGACATAAGTCGTATCAGATCGACCCTGCGGAAAGCCCGCAGGCCCACCGAAGTTTGGTCCACCACCGCCAACAGCTATCTGAGGTAGGCCCAGAGGTTCCGAAACGCCATCCACGATGCCAAAGTCTACGGGATTCAGCTGCGCATTCGGAGTGAACGTGATGTGGATGCGATTGAAGCCAAACCGCGCTTCGTTGACGAGCGTGGGACCAAACGTGTGGGTTTCATTTAGCGTGAAGATTTGGCGGTGTGATTGCCGCGTGTCGCCAAAGCCGGGAACGTTGTTACCCTGTAATGATGGTTCACCACGAAAGTCACGTTGAAAAGCGTAGTACCCGTGGAGTCGATCGTTGGCACCAAAGTTATGGCTGACGTCACCAGTCCATTGATCGATGTTTACAGGTGCGGTTCCAGATCCTACGAACCCGGTGGCGCCTACATTGGGCGGCGGAAGCAGAGTCAAGAGTTTCTGTACTGCCGGGTCAGTAACCGCCGCTCGTTGTGCAGCCGTAGGAACAGTAATCGAGGGCAGCGTAAGTCCCTGGCGCTGACGCAGTCCTTCATAACTGAAAAAGAAAAACGTCTTATTCTTTCCCTTATATCCCAGAGCTGATCCACCCTCGCCGAAGCGCGGCAGAATCACCGGTCCACCGAGGTTAAAACCAAATTGGTTGCGCTTGAACGGAGTTGGATGTGGAGTGCGCTCAAAGAAGTTTCGCGCGTCGAGCGCGCTGTTGCGCAGAAACTCAAACAGCTCGCCATGATACTCATTTGTGCCCGAGCGCGTCGCGATGTTGGCGATAGCTCCCGAGTTTCGACCGTATTCGGCGCTGAAAGTCGAATTGTCTACCTTAAACTCCTGAACCGTATTTATGGAGGGCTGGAACGTGATCTGGTTCTGTACCATATCGTTGAGGTTGATCCCGTTGATCATGAAATTCACGGTATCCTCGCGTCCGCCTGCAGTATTTAAGCCGAATGATCCCTGGCCACGGAGCGGTGCCGTCAAAAATCCATTTTGAGGCGGGGTAACGGAACCGGGTACGAGCAGCCCAAGGTCTACGAAATGACGACCGTTCAGTGGTATTTCCTGCACAGTCCTTTGATTGATTACGGTCCCGACAGAGGTGGTCGCAGCCTCAATGACCGAAGTATCTGCGGTAACCGTCACTTCTTGACTGATATCTCCGACTTTGAGCTGGAAGTCTTTGACCGCCGGTCGCGCCACTTCGACCGCGAGGTTATCAACGACCTGGGTGCCAAACCCCTGGGCCCGAACTTCCACGTGATAAGTGCCGGCCGGCAACGCGGCCACCTGATAGTTTCCGGCCTCGTCTGACTGAGTGGTTCTTTCAATGGCGGTACCTTGATTGCGCACCAGGATTGTGGCATTGGGAACGACCCCGCCCTTTTCGTCAGTAACCGTGCCTTGCAAAGACGATGTGGACTGCGCCATTGCGATGGCGCACGGAAGAAGAAACACAGCTGTCAAAAACACAAAAGTGAACACCCGCAAGCCGCAACTTTCCTTTTGCATAAATGCCTCCTGTTTTGACTGAAAAAAGAGAAAGAGAGAGCTGGATCACCGACTGTGAGCCGAGGAAGTGGAGGAATAGAACAATCCGATACCTGTCCCATTAAATGGCGCTCCCCTGGGAGCCCGGAACGACTCCGGCCGTTTAAAGATTGAGAATCGGCTTTTTGAGCACGAGATAAAAAGACTTGCAGCAAAACAAATGCCGGGCGATTGAGAAAGGAGCCACGTCGACTTCTTCGGAAAATTGAGGTTTACTCCCAACGAGACGTCAGGGCGAATCCAAGAATTTAGAGTAATATCCAAAAGCCTGTAGATTGCGGCCGAGGGTGATGGAGCATGAAGACTCTGAGGCATGCGAACAATTGGAAGTCGTTTGCCGAAGCGAGTGGTGATGGCTACTTCACTCTCCAGACCGAAGACATCGGCAATGTTCCGGTAAGGCTTTTTCTAACGGAGTCGCTGCTCCAGAACGCCGAAGACACGCTCTACAGACAGATCGTCAATGCCACTCGGTTTCCCGGCGTTAAATTGGTGGTCATTACGCCCGACGTTCACTACGGCTATGGCGTGCCCGTGGGCTGTGTGATTCTCACAGACGTAACCAGCGGTGCCGTGGCGATGGGACCGGTGGGTTACGACATCGGCTGCGGGATGATGAGTGCGAGATCCGAAGTCGCAGCTGATCAGGCAACACTGGAAAAGAAACTGAAGTTTAATCGAGCCGTGATGAAGCGCGTGCAGATGGGCTCAGGCGGCAAGAGCGAGCGGTTGGGACACATTGACGACGAAGAGTTCAACAACCTCGTGCGTGGCGGAGCTGAGTACTACGTGGAAAAGTATGGCGCATCTTTCGATCGCAGCCACGCCGAGCGACACCGCATTCCGGTAGACGACGACTGGGACATCCCCTTTGGTGGCAAAGGCAAACCTGAACGTGGAATGAACCAGCTTGGCAGTCTGGGTGGCGGCAATCATTTCATTGAATTGCAGCGTTCCGAGATGAGCGGGCAGCTTTTCGTTCAGGTGCACACGGGAAGTAGAGGTTTTGGTCATGGGTTGGCAACAAACTATTTTGAGTTGGCTCGCGGTGAACGACCAGACGCAGTAACGGACATTGACCTCGGCTACTTCACACCAGACTCGCGACACTATCGCAGTTATCTCAGTGCTGTCGCGGCCGGTGGGAATTATGCCATTCTCAATCGCCTGATCATTTTTGAAGCTGTCGCTGAAGCCTTCCATGAAGTTTTTCGCGCCGACCTGGAACTTATCTACGAGATTAGCCATAACCTGGTCCAAAAAGAATGGCATCCGGAGTTTGGCGACGTTTGGGTTCATCGCAAAGGTGCGACGCGCGCCTTCCCAGCCGGCCATCCTTTCCTCAAGGGAACCGCCTGGGAAGACTCAGGCCATCCAGTCTTGATACCGGGAAGCAACAAAGACTACAGCTACATTCTGCGCCCACTCGCTGGCGCCGTTAAGAGCGGTTTCTCAGTCAACCACGGCGCAGGTCGCAGACTTTCTCGAGGCCAGGCCTCACGCACGCTTTCCCAGCGACACATTGACGACCAATACAGGGCCGCGGGGATCCTTGTGAATTTGGATGGACATGTGCCACTCGATGAAGCTGCGCCTGCCTACAAGTCTTCCGAAGAAGTATTGATGGCTGTCACAGAGGCTGGTTTGGCGGCTGTTGAGCATAAACTTTGGCCGCTGGCTTCGCTGAAGGGCGTTGAGGAACGGAAGCGTGACAGAAAGCGAAAAGCGAAACGCGGAAAGAGTTCCGAACACTTCTAAATCCACCAACCATAGATCAGACACCCTTCCGTTTCAATGAGGTGACTGCGTCATGTTCTTCGGCTCTGCGCCGCCTGATGTGAGGTGGTGGTTATGCCCCACCGGAGAGCCACCAGTTAAATCAATGGGGCTAGGCCCATAAGAACCGTCACGTACTCAGGCGGGGGCGCAGCCCCAGACTCTATTAGACGGTGATCGGAAGGTCACAGCGACTTCCGCACATCAGACGGCAGAGCCGCAAACCGTGCTCTCCAGCCGCGTTCACAATGCGACTGTTGAGGTCGCATCCACACCCGCTTACCGCGAGGTAGCCCGGCCGTTAAAGCCTCTTTTGAACGCGTTCAAAAAAGTTCTTGACAGCCGTTCCGGAGGAGCGTAGGTTATGTTTTGAACGCGTTCAATTTTGGACGTCGTCCCAAAAGGAGGGTGTCATGTCAGTTGAGATCATCACTTACCTGGTTTACCTGGCGATAAGTATCGCCTTGACCGTCTGGGTTGCGCACACACTACACAAAAACGGCCGGGTGTTTTTGGTGGACGTCTTTCATGGCAACGAGCCGCTGGCGGATTCGGTTAATCATCTCCTCGTCGTCGGCTTCTATCTCATTAACCTGGGATACGTGAGCCTGGCACTCAAACTCGGTTACAACCTGGCTTCCGCGAAAGAAGGCATTGAAGCCCTGTCTACAAAGGTGGGGATGGTGCTGCTTGTTCTGGGCGCAATGCACTTCTTCAATCTCCTTGTCTTCAGCCGCATGCGACGTCGAGCGACGCTGCGCAACGCTCCTCCACCAGTTGAGCCAGACGCTTTCACGGCTGTGCGGGAGGCGTAAGTCATGTCGTCACTCACAGTACTTTACGATCCCCAGTGTGGGTTGTGCCGCAGAGTGCATGAATGGCTTGAGGAGCAGCCCAAACTAGTAGAGTTAATTCTCGTGCCCGTGAAGTCTGATGAGGCGCGGAGTCGATTCCCAACCCTGGACCATGAACCCACTTTGAATGACCTGACAGTGATCAGCGATCAGGGTGCGGTCTATTACGGACCGAAAGCGTGGCTCATGGTCTTATGGGCGCTTTGTCGCTATCGCGAATGGTCCTACCGTCTCGCTTCGCCGGAGTTATTACCGACGACGCGACGAATAGTTTCATTGATTTCGCAACACCGGTATCAGATTAGCCGCGCTGCCGGCTTGTCGAGGTAACGAAATGAGATCTTCGGAACAGCCAGCCGGGACAAAGACTGCTAAGGGTGAGCAGACAAAAGCGCTCATCCTGAATACTGCTTTGGAAATGCTTCATGAGCGTGGCTATGAACAAACAACCATGCGCGCCATTGCCGAGAAGGCGGGTGTGTCTCTTGGCAATGCCTATCATTACTTCGGCTCGAAGGATCTTCTGATCCAGGCGTTCTATCACCGCACGCATGAAGATCACTTGCGAGCGTCCCAGCCAGCGCTGCAAAAGGAATCGTCCTTGAAGGCGCGCCTGCTTTCAGTGATGCGGCTCAAGATCGAGACACTTGAGCCGTATCATGAGTTTGCGGGTGTTCTCTTCCAGACCGCTGCTAATCCAGAGAATCCACTGAACCCGTTTGCGCGCGCTGCGGCGCCCGTGCGAGACGACAGCATCAAACTTTTCGAACAATTGGTAGAGCAAACCAGGGTGCGTATTCCGAATGATCTGCGCGCGGAACTGCCTTATCTGTTGTGGCTCTACCATATGGGAATCATTCTCTTTTGGATTCATGATTCTTCCAGTAAACGCTCACGGACGTACCGGATGATTGACCTGACTGTAGATCTGGTGGACAGGCTGATCTCGCTCGCCAGCAATCCATTAATGCGTCCGGTACGAAAGAAGGCTCTGAAACTGGTCGCGGAAGTCCGCGATTTTGAAGCGGCTGAAGTGGAAGCGAAGGTATGAACACTAACCGGCTACTTACAAGGGTAATTGCCTTTGCGCTTGCATCGGCGATTTGCTTTGTCGTTTCGTATCTCGCAGCCAGGATCTTGCTTGTTTTGAACAACGGGTTTGGGGCCGGTGACCTGACTGCCTTTGTTCTCTGGACAATCTTTTTTGCGATGTCCCTTCTCTTGCCTGCTGCCTTATTTGCCATCTTGTTGCGCAACGTGCGGACGATCAATCGAGTTTGGATCGGTATTCTTTTCGGCGGCTTGGCTGGGTTCGGCTGGACCGCTCTAAACCTGTGGTTTCTTGGTCCCTGGTTTGGGGCGTGGAGCTTCAATGTCCTGTTTTGTTGGATCGCTGGGGGCACGTTCGGAATGCTTGGTGTAGCGCTAAGCGGCCCGTCGGCGCGTTCCGTTGGAGACCGTAGACTGTAAGGTGAGCTTGTGAAGATAGTAATACCGGGTGGTTTAGGTCAGGTGGGTATGATCCTGGCTCGCGCCTTTAACAAGCGCAGCGATGAAGTTGTCGTCCTTAGTAGATCGCAAAGCAATGCGTGGCCCTGGCGCGTGGTGCAATGGAATGGTGAGACACTTGGCGACTGGGCGGCGGAGGTTGAAGGCGCCGACGTGGTGATCAATCTTGCGGGACAGAGTGTGAATTGCCGTTACACGGAAGAGAATCGCAGGATCATCACAGAGTCGCGAGTAAAATCAACGCGGATTGTCGGGCAGGCTATTTCAGAAGCAAACAACCCTCCACGTGTTTGGCTTCAAGCCAGCACGGCAACGCTTTATGCTCACCGCTACGATGCGCCGAACGACGAGAAAACAGGAATCATCGGAGGCTCAGAAGCGAATGCTCCCGATACCTGGCGTTTCAGTATAGACGTCGTGAAGAAGTGGGAACGCGAACTTAACGCAGCCGCAACGCCAAACACTCGTAGAGTGCTGATGCGCTCAGCAATCGTGATGAGTCCAAACAAAGGTGGACCTTTCGACATGCTTTTGCGGTTGGTGCGGTTTGGACTCGGGGGTCGCTTTGGCGATGGTAAAGAGTTTGTCTCCTGGATACATGACGAGGATTTCGTGCGGAGCGTAGACTGGCTGATTCAACATGAGGATCTCGCTGGTCCGGTCAACCTTGCCGCGCCCAACCCCCTTCCTAACCTGGAGTTCATGCAGACTATGCGAAAAGCGTGGGGCATACCGTTTGGTCTCCCCGCAACAGAATGGATGTTGGAACTAGGAGCGTTCCTTCTTCGCAGTGAAACGGAACTCATGCTTAAGAGCCGTCGCGTTATTCCTACCAGACTGCTGCAATCTGGGTTCGCCTTTCAATTTCCGACCTGGGAGACAGCGGCGAATGACCTTTGTGCCAGGTGGCGCAGCAACGGTAAGCAGTCTTCGACCTTGATGTTGAGGTAGTTAACTCACCATCAGTACCGGAAGCGCTAGCGACCGGCGCAAAACACAACTTAGTTAAGAGAACTCGAGCAAGATTTGAGAGACAGATATTGAACCTCAGTAAACCAGATGCTCACGTTGAATCTTCGGCCGGTCGCTACCGCTTCCGGTACTGATGGGCGTACTAAGTACACACTATCGTGTGTATCTGGTTTTCAGAAGTTTTGTTGGCAACCCTAAGTAGTGTGCTAGAATCCGAGGTCTTGTTTAATTGGGCTCACAGGTGCGGTTATGGAAGTCGGTTGTCCCAAGGAGTACTCAGCTAAGCGATCACATTTTCGGAGGAGGCTCGCCCTCAATGGCTTCACCTCTAATCGTGTTGACGGCTTCATCCACTGAAGCTAGCGAGTGGCGACACAGCATCTGGCAACAGATGATGTCAGCTGCCGTACCTTACAAACTCAGCAACACAATTTTCAATAAGGTCTCTTTTGAGAACGAGTCGTGGCCGGATGGCCGGGCCAAGTACGTGCCGAACGGGTTGCGCATGGTCGAGACCTTGTTGCTGAAGGAATACCCGAAAGAAGATGTCGTTACCTGCTACGTCCATAACCTGGAACAGTTTGTTGGTCCTGAAACTAAGGTGCTGGCGATTCATGCGCACAATCCGCTGGGCATCTCCTATGCGACCGATATTTACGCCAAGATCTTCGGCGAAAACCTGACTCCACTTAACGCGCATGAGTTCCTCAAGATTGTCACCCATCCTGTAATCAGGAAATATCAACCAAAGATTGTTGTTGGCGGTCCCGGTGCCTGGCAACTGGAAAAGGCAAACCGGCTTGACGAGTTTAAGATCGACTACTTGATCGATGGCGAGATCGAGCGCGTTTTTAACGATTTGTTCACTCGCATCATGCACGACGACTCGTCGTTGCCGAGAGTTATCAAAGTTCCCAAGGATATGCAGGCGACGGTCGAAGAAATTCCGGTCGTCCGTCATCGCTCAACATTCGGTGTAGTTGAGATCACCCGAGGCTGCGGACGCGGTTGCCAGTTCTGTGGACCGGCAACAAAGGTAGGCCGTTCGTTTCCGTTGGAACACATTCTCGAAAGCGTTAGGGTGAACGCCAGCGAAGGCGCGGATAGTGTCCTGCTCGCCTCCGAGGACATGTTTCTCTACGAGCAGTTGCCAAACTTCGTCACCAATGTGCCGGCGTTGGAGAAGCTCTTTAAAGGCATCGTTAGCGTTCCCGGTATTAAACTCATCCAAACTTCGCACATCACAATGGCTCCGGTCGTCAAAGATCCGTCCATTGTTGAGCGCCTGGCTCCTTTCTTTGTTCCCTATTCTCACGTTCAGCATAAAAGCTCGACGCATCCAGACAAACGTGCCGCCGATCCGATTATCGGCCTGGAGACAGGCAGCGCCCGCCTCTTCGATACTTACATGAAAGGGAAGGCGTACCCTTACAAGTCTCACCAGTGGCGCGACGTTGTCGTGAAGGGAATGGAAATCCTGAACCGGAACAACGTGTTTCCAATGTGCACGTTCATCCTCGGCCTGCCTGGCGAGACGAAGGAAGATACCAAGCAGTCTCTCGATCTGCTTTATGATTTGCGCGACGCCAAAGGTACGTTTGTGCCGACCTTCTTTGTGCCGCTCGAAGACACGCGCATGCAGAAGAAGGCCAGCGCCAAACTAATCGAGATGACTGACTTGCAGTGGGAATTTTTCTTCACCTGCTGGAGATACAATCTCGAATTCTGGAAGGGTGGCAGCAAGGTAAATGCCAAGTTTTCACTCGGCGTGCCTATCTATTACACCAAGATGGGCAAGAGACTGTTTGGCGATGTGATCAAGTATCCGATCGCGCGTTTTGCCGGGGTACCGAATCGATTCCTGCGCAAACATCTCTATCTGGACTTCAGCGGTCACAAGCGGAATTTCAATGGCATGCAACCCTTCGAGGGAGAGATTGTTCCGGGATTCAAGAATGTGCGCGAGAAGGGCCTCAACCTGATCGATGCCAGCGAACTGCATCATCTACAGCCGAGCGCTGCTTCCGTTTCCGGCGAATAACTAAACGTCGCGAGGCCCGCGGTCTTCAAAAAGAATTGTAGGGGCAGCACTCCTGAGTAAGTACCGCCCCTTTTCACTTTGTAACAACGTTGCGTCAACTCTTTGAAGTGCGCCGGCCTGGCGGCGCTTTGGCCACGAGTCTGGGCGCGGCGTCCTCCCAGGGAACGACTCAATATCTGTAACAGCTCACTAACCGAAGACGCTCCA
>DATBRN010000160.1:0-5690 GCA_036560225.1 Pyrinomonadaceae bacterium
CCCGAACCCCAACAACATCTTGCGACCTGGCGGTTATGCCAAAGTGCGGGTATTCGTCGACGTCCAACATGACGCATTGCTTATACCACAACGAGCAGTTTCAGAGTTACAAGGCGGCTACCAGGTTGCCGTAGTGGACCACGACAACAAGGTAGCAATTCGACCGGTTGCAGTAGGGGCACAGGTGGATAGCCGCTGGGTGATCTCAGATGGGCTCAAGCCTGGGGATCTGGTGGTCGTGGAAGGAACCCAGAAGGTTCGCCCCGGCATGCACGTTAATCCAACGCCATTCACTGCAAACGCAACGGGTAGGTGAGTCAATGTCAAAGTTCTTCATTAATCGTCCCATCGTCGCGATGGTGATCTCGATCGTCCTAGTGCTGGTCGGCGCTCTGACCATCCTTAGACTGCCGGTTGCCCAGTTCCCGAAAATCGCTCCACCCGAAATCCAGATCCTCGCCACCTACGTCGGCGCCGACGCGCAAACTCTCGAACAAGCAGTGGCCACGCCTCTCGAACAGCAGATGAACGGTGTGGACAACATGAATTACATGTACTCCCTGAACGCGACGGGAAACTCGACCACGAGCTTGATCGTGGATTTCGATACAAAAACCGATCCAAATAACGACTTCATCCTGGCCCAGTCTCGTGAAACGCAGGCCGCTTCGCAACTTCCGTCGGATGTGACCAACTTCGGGATCACGGTACGAAAATCGGTGACGGCTCCCCTCATGTTGATCGCCGTTGACTCGCCGCACGGAACCTATGACGCGACTTTTCTGGGGAATTACGCCTACATCAATCTCGTTGATCCGATCCTTCGGTCGCCCGGCGTCGGCAATGTCCAGGTGTTCGGCCCTGGCCAATACGCGATGCGAATGTGGGTGAACCCCGACAAACTGGCAAAGCTGGGGATCACAGTTCCTCAAATTATTAGCGCCGTTCAAACGCAGAACACCGTGAATCCCGCGGGGAAGGCCGGAGGCCCGCCTGTCCCCAAAGGTCAGGAGCTGACTTACACCGTTTTGGCCCAGGGCCGTTTGGTGTCGCCTGAACAATTTGGTCAGATCGTGCTGCGGGAAACACCGGATGGAGGTACCGTCCGTGTTCGTGATGTCGCCCGCATTGAACTAGGGTCGCAGGATTACAGCGCTGCCAGCCGCTTCAACGGCAAACCTGCAGCAGTTATCGCGATTTATCAACTCCCCGGATCGAACGCGGTGGATGTAGGTAACGGTGTCAAGAAGCTGATGGCTCAGATGAAGCAACGCTTCCCGGAGGATCTCGACTTCGACATCTCCCTGGACACGACCCTAGCCGTAACGCAAGGAATTAAAGAAATTGTCAAGACGCTGGTGATTGCTCTCATCTTGGTGATCCTGGTCGTCTATCTTTTTCTCCAGGGGTGGCGAGCCACCTTGATTCCGCTGCTTGCGGTGCCGGTATCTCTGGTAGGCACGTTTGTTCTGTTTCCGCTATTCGGTTTTTCGATCAATACGCTTTCTCTGTTCGGGCTGGTCCTGGCGATCGGTCTGGTGGTCGACGACGCGATCGTTGTAGTTGAGGGCGTCCAACGCCACATCGAGGAAGGACTCTCGCCCAAAGCCGCGGCGTTGAAGGCGATGGAGGAACTCTCTGGTCCGGTCGTCGGAATAGCGCTGGTTCTGTCCGCCGTATTCGTGCCCACGGCATTCATTCCCGGTGTCACTGGACGCCTTTACCAGCAGTTTGCGGTGACGATCGCGATTTCGGTTCTCTTCTCCGCGTTCAATGCGCTTACCCTGAGCCCGGCACTGGCTGCGCTCCTGCTTCGTCCACGGGAGGAAAGCCGCGGGCTGTTACGCAGATTTTTTGACTGGTTTAACCGTGCATTCGAGCTCGTAAACGCCGGTTACGTACGTTGGAGTGGGGTACTTCTTCAGAAAACCCTTGTTATGGCAGTGTTGCTTGTCGCCTTCGGCGGGGCTGCCGGGTTCTTCGCCCATCGCGTGCCGACGAGCTTTCTTCCCGATGAAGACCAGGGCTATGCCTATGTTTCCGTTCAACTCCCCAACGCAGCTTCACTGGAACGAACGACAGCGGTCGTGGACAGCGTAGAAAAGATCATCATGAATACGCCAGGAGTTCAAAACTCGACATGCTTCATCGGCTTCAGTCTATTGAGCTTCGTGCGTACCACGTATAACGCGACCTTCTTCGTTACCTTCAAGCCTTGGGACGATCGCACGACGCGCGCGGAACAATTTCAAACCCTGAAAGCCAATTTGAATCGTGAATTCAGCAGAGTGCCGCAGGCGGTTGTATTCGGGTTTTCTCCGCCGGCCATTCCGGGGGTCGGCACAGCCGGAGGATTCACGTTTCTGCTCGAAGATCGTTCCGGCGGCGATGTTCAGTTCCTTGCGAAGAACGTCAACACGTTTCTTGATGCTGCACGCAAACGTCCCGAAATTGGCAGCATCAATACGACTTTCCTGCCGAGTGTTCCGCAGAAATTCGTTGATGTAGATCGTGACAAGGTTTTGAAGCAAGGCGTCAACCTGAGTGACGTCTATCGGACGATCCAAGCCTTTATGGGCGGTTATTTCATCAACTATTTCAATCGATTCGGCCGCCAATGGCAGGTATATATCGAGGCCGAAGGTGAAGACCGTGCCAACATCGAGAACGTCGGACGATTTTATGTTCTCAACAACAAAGGGGAAAGTGTCCCGCTGTCTACCCTAGTCAACATCAAGTCGCGCCTCGGCCCGGAATTCACTCAACGTTTCAACGAATATCGTTCCACTCAAATTAACGGCAGTGCGGCGGCCGGATTCAGCGCGGATCAAGCGACGGCCGCTCTTGAAGACGTTTTCAAGCAAACGATGCCGGGTGAGATGGGCTTTGATTACTCGGGCATCTCCTTCCAGGAACAACAGGCAAGGCAAGGCGTGCCGCCTTCGGTCGTCTTCGGCCTGTCGCTATTGTTTGTGTTCCTGATTCTGGCGGCACTTTACGAAAGCTGGTCGCTGCCCTTCAGCGTCTTGCTTAGCACACCTGTAGCGGTGTTTGGAGCCTTTGCGGCCCTATGGTTACGTCGTGTGGTACTTGGTTGGTTCTTCCCGCCTTATTTGGTCCAGATTGAAAACGACGTTTATTCGCAGATCGGGTTGGTCATGCTCATTGGATTGGCAGCCAAGAACGCAATTCTGATCGTGGAGTTTGCGAAAAGTGAATTTGATAACGGCAAGCTGCTTGTAGACGCGGCACTGGAGGGCGCGAGGCTTCGCCTGAGACCGATCCTGATGACCTCCTTTGCTTTTGTATTCGGCTGTATTCCTCTCTGGACTGCGACTGGCGCTGGAGCAGTGGCGCGTCGGATTCTGGGAACTACGGTAATCGGCGGCATGGTGGCCGCCAGCGTTATCGGCATCTTCTTCGTACCGGCGATCTTTTACGCCGTGGAGAAATGGTCCAGCTCGGGTACGGAACCTGCATCCGCCACACTACCGGCTCCTTCACCCGCTACAGGAGATTGAACATGCTCCCTAACGCGAGAATCAAACATTCGATTGCCGCCGTGTTGTGTTCAGCCTTTCTGAGCGCTTGCATGGTGGGGCCGAAGTATCACCGACCAGTTGTACAGACGCCAAACACATTTCGTGATCTGGCGGACAATCCGCAGATCAAGGCTCAGTCAGCGTCTTATGCCGACTTGCCTTGGTGGCAGGTATTCAAGGATCCCAAACTGCAGCAGTTGATCCGGACGGCACTTAAGCAAAATTATGATCTGGAAATTGCTACCGAACGAATTAACGCTGCGCGCGCTCAGCTTGCGGTTACGCGTTCCAGCCTCTTTCCCCAAATAGGGGCCGGCGCCAATTTCAACGGCGGCAAGGAACATACCTTCCAGTCGAAATACAACTTTCTTACTCTTGTCGGAGATGCCGCATTTCAGCTGGATTTCTTCGGCCGCTTACGGCGCGCCACCGAGGCTGCTCGCGCTGAGTTGTTGGCTACTGACGATGCGAGACAAACGGTTGTCTTGACACTGGTCAGCGATGTGGCGAACGACTATTTCACCCTTCTACAGTTGGACCAGCAACTGCGGATCACGCACGAAACAGTCACCACACAAACGGATTCGGTCAAGCTGACGAAGCTCCGCCTTGAGCACGGCGTCGCCACGAAGCTTGATGTCTTGCAGGCGCAGCAAGTCCTGGACACTGCGAACGCTGACATCCCAAATTTGGAGCGCGAAATCGGCCAGGAAGAAGACGCCATCAATATTCTACTTGGAAATTATCCGAACGGTGTGCCGCGTGGGCTCAGCTTGGTCGATCAAGAGCTTCCGCCGGAAGTGCCTCCTGGTTTGACATCGTCACTCCTGGAGCGTCGTCCGGACATTCGTGAAGCGGAGCAGATCCTGATTGCAGCCAACGCTGAAATCGGGGTCGCCAAAGCCCAGTTCTTTCCACAGATTGCACTGACCGGATCCGGAGGAGGCTCTTTCGGACGAAGCTCTGCCTTTACCAGCCTGTTTCCCACCCAAATCGGAATCTGGTCCTATGGTGCACAGGTCGCCCAGCCCGTCTTCACTGGAGGTGGTCTGCGCGGAAATCTGCATCTTGCCGAGTCTCAGCACCAGCAAGCTTTAATTGCTTACCGTCAAACCATCCAACGTGCCTTTGGCGATGTCTCCGATGCGCTAATTGGCTATGACAAGCTGCATCAAGTCCGCCTTCGCCAGGAGGATACGGTTGCTGACCTGCAGGAGTCGGTTCGCATCTCCACTCTTCGTTATAAAGGAGGAACTACGACATATCTGGAAGTTCTGGATGGCCAGAGATCGCTTTACGGCGCCGAACTTTCACTCGCAAGTGCACGAGGTGACGAATTCCGCAGCTTGGTCCAACTGTATCGGGCACTGGGAGGAGGGTGGCAGCAGTGATCCGGTTGCGACATCATCGCTAAGGCAGAGGTCGTGAGTGATTGCCTTGCAATGGCAGTGGCCTTCAAGAAGTCCCGAACGCTTATTGCCGTCGAATGGAGTTCTGGGGAGTGACTGAAGCCTGAGCCTGATACGGCGCATCGGAATAGCGATACTACTTCTTGCCAGATTCTGAAAACTGCCAAAAACTCGCCTGTCCTTTAACTGTCCAATAACGATTCCCAACCGCTCCTTACAAGGACTTTAGGTAGCCACCCGCGTCTTGTAAGTTGTTGAAATTCCGAATCTTCTTGGGCTCATAACCTCCCGCTCCTTAGACTTCCTTAGAGTTCCCAAGAACTCCCTGGCGGTTCTAAAGAGCTTGAAAACTGGGCGTCCGGCGCAGCAATGCACCGGAAGATCACTCGTCAAAGTCGGTGGAACCTACGTCGCGCGAGCGATAGGGCAATACCGAACCAAGCCCCTGAAACTTGGGGAAGGCGTAGAGACTGGATGGCGAGCACCCCATGTGGGTGAAGGTACAGTCCGACTCTCATCGAAAGGTGAGTCAGATCGCATAACCCAAAGGTCGGCGGTTCAAATCCGCCCCCCGCAACCATGAACGCCAGGTCCGGCCCGGAGACATGGGTGACAGAATGTACCGGTCACATAGGTAACACTTTTGGGCCGAAGGGATTCTCCAGCGGTTCCAGCACTCGGGTCTCCCGATCGAAGTATCCCAGATCATAATCCATAAAGCTGACCAGCCAGATGTCGT
>DATBRN010000161.1:0-28771 GCA_036560225.1 Pyrinomonadaceae bacterium
AATTCCGGCTCGGTCGCATCTTTGCTGCTAAACGTGCACCGCGAAAAACATGCCTGACATTCTCCTCGTTGAAGACAAAGACAGCCTGCGCCGCGTTTTGCGTTTAACATTGGAGAATGCCGGCTACACGGTCACTGAAGCCGCCGATGCACGCGCCGCTCTGAATGAGATCGCCAGTGGTCCTCACAAACTGGTCCTGACTGATCTGCGCATGCCTAACGGATCGGGCCTCGACGTTCTTCGCGCCGCGCGAGCAGCCGACGAAAGTATTCCTGTAATTGTCATGACCGCTTTCGGTTCGATTGACGAGGCGGTTCAGGCAATGAAGGACGGCGCCCACGACTTTCTACAAAAGCCGGTTGATTCCAATCACCTTCTCTTGCTCGTGGAGCGCGCGCTTGAGCAGGAACGACTGAGAACTGAAAACATACTGCTCCGCGAAGAATGGTCGCGCCGCTACGGCTTTCCCAGGATCATCGGTGAATCGGAAGCGATCAAGCGGGCGGTTTCCGAAACTCAGCGAGTGGCCCAAACTGAAGCGACGGTCTTGTTGCTGGGTGAATCCGGGACCGGTAAGGAACTCTTTGCACGTGCCGTGCATCATCTCTCTGAACGACGTGACAAACCTTTTGTCGCCATCAACTGTGCAGCCATTCCGGAGACGCTCATTGAGAATGAATTGTTTGGTCACGAACGCGGCGCCTTTACCGGCGCGGGTGACCGGCGATTGGGAAAGTTTGAACTCGCCTCTAACGGTACGGTCTTCCTCGACGAAATTGGTGAACTGCCATTAACTGTCCAGGGGAAGCTGCTGCGCGTAATCGAGGAGAAGATGGTGGATCGCATTGGTGGGCGAGCATCCATACCGGTCGATGTTCGAGTTGTAGCAGCCACGAACCGAGATTTGAAGACGGCCGTTGAAAGTGGCGAGTTTCGACGCGATCTGTTTTTTCGTTTGGCAGTGTTTCCTCTTGAGATCCCACCTTTGCGCGAGCGTGGAGGCGACATCGTGTTGCTGGGCAAACACTTCGCAGCTCAACTGGGGAAGGAATTGCGCGGCCGCGAGGCTACTTTAACCGACGATGGGATAGCAGCATTGCGGGCCCACAGTTGGCCGGGAAATGTTCGCGAGCTGGAAAACGCAATCGAACGCGCGTGTATTCTCTCCGACACGATGATGCTCGAAGCAAAAGATCTCGGGCTGGCAACGCAACCAGCGGAGAAAGCCGACGCGATAAAGTTGTTTGACCTGAGTGGAAGCCTGTCTGAAGCCGCGCAGCGGGCGTTGCGCTTCGTGGAGCGCCATAAAATTCTTGAAACTCTTGCAGCAAACGACGGCAATAAGATGCAGACGGCAGAGGATCTGGGCGTTAGTTACAAAACCCTGCTCACGAAAATTAAGGACTACAATCTCTGATCCAGATGAACGATCTTCGTAACGACGGGTCTGCCGATGATGAGTCCTCTGGTGATGAGCCTTCCAACCCCGGGCTTTCAAACCAAGCGTCTCTTCCATCCGGCGAGCCGGAAACGGTTGAAGTTCCTGGCTTGGTCCACGATGAAGCGAGTTCTATCGCCGGCGAAACTGTCGACCAGGTGGGTGCTGCGGCTGGTGTCAGTGGTGCTGTAGCTCCGCGCCCAACGACCGAGAGAAGCACGGGAAGATCTGCTTTCCTGGTTGGCGCGGGAATCTTAATCAGTCGGATCGTGGGCCTGATTCGGCAAAGAGTCTTCGCTCATTACTTCGGTCTTTCCGCAGCTGGCGACGCGTTTAGCGCCGCCTTTCGCATTCCTAATTTTCTTCAGAATATTTTCGGCGAGGGCGCTCTATCAGCCTCATTCATTCCCGTCTATGCAAAGCTCCTCGCGCAGGACGATGAAGAGGAAGCCACGCACGTCGCGAATGCCGTGCTTGGCATGCTTGCCTTAGTCACCTCTCTGATAGTGATCACCGGCGTTCTCGGAACGCCATATCTCATCGACGCAATTGCGCCCGGTTTCCAGGGCGACACACGCGAGCTAACTATCCGTCTGGTCAGAATTCTCTTCCCTGGCGCAGGCCTGCTAGTACTCTCGGCCTGGTGTCTGGGCGTACTCAATAGTCACCATAAATTCTTCATCTCTTACACGGCACCGGTCGTCTGGAATCTCGCAATCATTGGTGCGCTGCTGATGTTTGGCGGACGCGTCGGTCAATTTCCATTGGCTGAATACGCTGCATGGGGTTCAGTTCTGGGAAGCGCATTGCAGTTCAGCGTGCAGTTGCCGACTGTGTTGCGACTGATGCGACGCTTTCGGCCCACGCTTGACATCGTCAGTCAACACGTCAAGACGGTAATTAGAAACTTCTTTCCGGTCTTCATGAGCCGGGGTGTAGTGCAAATAAGCGCCTTCGTCGATGCCATACTTGCGAGCTTTCTTCCCACGGGATCAGTGAACGCGTTGATGTATGCGCAGAGTCTCTACACGCTTCCCGTCAGTCTTTTCGGAATGTCGGTTTCAGCAGCAGAGCTACCAGCGATGTCGCGCGCAATCGGCAGCGCCGATCATGTGGCTGAGGTCTTACGACAGCGGCTGGACGAAGGACTGCGCCGAATTGCCTTCTTCATCGTTCCCTCGTCGATGGCCTTTATCGCATTAGGAGATGTAATTGCTGCGGTCCTATATCAGACCGGCAAGTTTACGCATACGGATGCGAAATACATTTGGGCCATCCTAGCAGGATCAACTATCGGATTGCTCGCCTCAACGCTTGGCCGGCTGTATTCCTCAACCTACTACGCGCTGCACGACACTCGCACGCCGCTTCGTTATGCGATCGTTCGCGTAATACTAACGACTGTGCTGGGCTATTTGTGCGCGCTGCCTCTTCCGCGACTGTTGGGAATTGATCCGAAGTGGGGCGTTGCCGGGCTTACTGCTTCAGCGGGTATCGCTGGCTGGATCGAGTTTGCATTGCTGAGACGTTCATTGAACTTGCGTATTGGTCGCACCGGTTTGTCGGCGTCATATGTTATTAAGCTCTGGATGGCAGCGCTTGTTAGCGCGGGGATTGGCTGGGGCTTCAAGTTGCTATTGGGAGAGCTGCACCCGATTCCCCTCGCTGCCGTCGTCCTCGGCGGCTATGGAGTCGCCTATTTTGGGCTGACCGACGTGCTGGGTATGCCGGAAGCCCGAGCTGTCATTGGCCGAATACTACGGCTATTGAGAATCAAGAAATAGCTCCTGGTGTCCTGCTTGTCGGACACGGCATGTTGAAAAACAGATCGAATGCAGCCTTGCTCCTGCTGCCTGCGAAAGCCATTCTAGGTAAACAACTAAGGACAATTTACATAACCTCGGGGTAAGGAAGGCGGGCTTGCCCCCGCTCTTCGAAAGCCACTCCAGCCGGTAGGAATAAGAACAGGTTATTAACCTCAGGGTAAGGAAGGCGGGCTTGCCCCCGCTTGTGTCCCGACCATTTACCTTGAGTGGCCCTGGAAGACCGGGGCAAGCCCACCTTCCTTGCCCTGAGGTTAGGCTAGTTGTGTTCAGACCTTTTACCTGAGTGGCTTTCGAAGAGCCCATCTAAGTTATTTGGAGGTTAGGATATGACCCTCAGGATCCTGGCTCGGACGACCCAAAATAATTCCTTTAAAAGTCGAAGTTTTTCTGGAGAACAGGCGGGATTGATTATTTACTTAGTTACTCCTGGAAAACGGACAGGTTAGCGCAGCGGCAATGGCGGGGGCGGCCCCGAGGCCGCCATTTTTGTGTTTGCCAAACGGTCCTGTTTTCGGACGCGCCAGCGGGATTTTCTGGAACACGTTTTCGGTTGTTCCTGAAACTCAGCCTCACGCCTGTTCCAATTGACCACTCATCGCTTTCCTGCATCCGCTGATCCGCTATTGGAAGTAATGTAAAGCAAACTGTTAGTTTGCGTTGCGTGAGGAATGCTCAACTGCGTGGTAACAAACGCTTCGCAAACTAACGGTTTGCTTTACATTGTCCGGACCTCGTCCTTATCATCCCAAGCGTGCAGCCCGTTATTTCAGCCGAGAAGATGCGGGAGATCGACCGCCTCACTACCGAGAAATATGAGACACCTTCCCTCCTCTTAATGCAGGCTGCTGCCGACGCCTGCTTCAACGAAATAGCCGCTCAGTTCTCGGGTAATCTTGAAGGAAAGCGAGCGCAGCTACTCTGCGGACAAGGAAACAACGGTGGAGACGGCGCTGCGCTATCGCTCCAGCTTTGCCGCGCAGGCGTACACGCTGACGTTGTACTGTTCGGAAGTGTCGAAGCTTCTAAAGGTGATGCGCGCACGAATTTCGAAGCTGTTGCCAAGCTCGCCAGTTTCGAAGCCGGCTCTGGAGATCGTCCCTCGGCTTTGAGCTTGGTGGAGTGCGATAGCATCTCGGCCTGGGAAGACCTGGCACAGCCAGTCAGAACCTACGATGTCATTGTTGATGCGCTCTTCGGGACCGGCCTTAGTCGGCCGCTCGAAGGAGTTTTCCTTCAGGTCGTGCGGCATCTGGCTATGCTTAAACGCGCCCGGGAGAGATCTTCGACTTGCCTGCCGTTGATTGTTTCCATCGACCTACCGTCAGGTCTCAACGCTAATTTGCCGAAACCCATCGGCGAAGCGGTTGAGGCCGATTTAACGGTTACATTCACCGCGCCGAAGCCCGCCAACGTTCTGCCACCGGCTTCGCACCTGAATGGCAAACTCATTGTTGCGAACATCGGCTCGCCTGAGGCATTAATTGAGGCTGCAAAACCGAACCTCTTCGTCACTCAGGAAAGCGATGTATACCAGTGGCTCCACAGCACGCGTTACACGCCTGACTCTTTCAAAAATACGCACGGTCACGCTTTGGTCATTGCCGGCTCGCGTGGCTATACAGGCGCAGCAGTTCTTTGTGGCAATGCGGCAATTCGTTCCGGAGCGGGTTTGGTCACTATCGCGACGCCCGTCTCAGCGCAATCTACCGTCGCAGCGAGCGTGATGCCGGAAGTGATGACCACCGCGCTTGCTGAGACGGATCGTGGGGCTGTTAGCGATGAAGCCGTCGATCACGTAATGCAGTTAGCGGCCAAAGCGACCGTCATCGCCATGGGACCGGGCTTGTCTTCAGAAGATGAGCGCACGCGTCGTTTTGTCTTTTCAGTAGTGAAACAGCGGCAGACTCCCGTAGTTATCGATGCCGACGCGTTGAATTGTCTGGCCAATTATTCCGTCAAGGGTTGGCCTCCAGAGTTGCAGGGATCAGACGAAACCCCGCTTATTCTCACACCGCACCCGGGAGAGATGCTGCGGTTGCTGGGCACAACCGATAAAGCTGCGCTTGACGATCGCGTGGCGGTGGCCAGCAAGTTTGCTGCTCAACACAAACTCGTTCTGGTTCTCAAGGGCGCGCGCTCGATTGTTGCAGCTCCTGATGGGCAAGTGTTCGTCAACCCTACCGGTAATGCGGGGCTCGGCACTGCGGGGGCTGGCGACACATTGACCGGCATTATCGCTGGATTCATCGCTCAAGCGCGCGCGACTTTGAAAGAAGACTTTGACGCACTCACCGCGACGCTTGCGGCGCTCTATGTAGGCGGCCTGGCAGGTGACTTTGCAGCGAGTCACATTGGCATGCGGACGATGGTTGCTTCAGATATACGAGAACACCTCAGCGAGGCAATTCGCTCACTCGATCCAAAGGGTGAACAACCATAACCGAAGCGATGGTTATTCCAGCGCAACATCACGTCTCAACCGGCCAATGGCAAACGCAGAACGGCGAAGAAACCTTCAACCTGGGCCAGGAGATTGGCGGGCAACTCA
Source organism: Pyrinomonadaceae bacterium (assembly GCA_036560225.1). Lineage (GTDB taxonomy): Bacteria > Acidobacteriota > Blastocatellia > Pyrinomonadales > Pyrinomonadaceae > PSRF01. The sequence continues at coordinate 5,813 of DATBRN010000161.1, forward strand.
GCGGAGGAGAGATACTCTTGCTCGATGGGCCACTCGGCGCCGGCAAGACTGTTTTTGTTAAAGGCCTGGCCGCGGCTCTGGATATCGATCCGGAAGAAGTAACCAGTCCATCATTCACTCTTGTCAATCCATACGCGGGACGTTTGCTGCTCTATCACATCGACCTTTATCGATTAGAGGAAGGAGCTACCGCCGCTCACGCGGTTGATCTGGAGGAACTGCTCTCTGTTGAGAGCGCAGTTGTCGTAATCGAATGGGCCAATCGGCTCGGTCAATATCCGCTTCCAGCGAACGTCTGGCGCATTACTATTTCTGGCGACGGCGAAACGACTCGTACCATTTCAATTTCCGAATGACTCACAAAACCCTGAGTGCTAGGGAGCAGCTAATAACATGTTTTTCATCAGCTTCCGGAGCCTGCGAAAGTCATTCCAGCTAAACAGCTAAAGACAACTTACTTAATCTCAGGGTAAGCAAGGCGGGCTTGCCCCCGCTTGGGTGAACTAAGGGACCACCACCTGAACAATGTCTTATTGCTTACGAGAACCACGTTTCAACGGTTTTTTTTGGGCCGCGCGCGAAGCATATCGAAAAACGAAAACCGTTGAAACGGTTAGAAGCCTATTCGAGCTTCTTTGACACCGGGCTTAAGCGACGGTGTGAATGAGACTCGGACGCCAAACACCATGAGTTCCCGTAATCCGCAAAACCTTGACTCCATCTATGCGAGGGAATATAACCACAATGCAAGCTTCCTTTCGTCATCGGTTTTGATCACCAGAGGAGACCTTCACATTGTCTACCCACGTCGAAACAACTGATAGTTACCAGGAAGAATTGAAAGGTGATTCGCTCTCCCTCGAGTCACTCGTGAAAGCGCTTGAATCACAAAGCAGCGTGCCGAACCTTAACCAGATTTACGAGTGGCTTGAAAGTGCGCAGATCTCTATGGAAGACTTACAACCTTACCTCGGTTTTAAGGAGGGTAACTACTGGCGACATCGGGTTTGTCGCAACGAATTTGTAGAGATGTTGGTACTGTGCTGGCGACCCGGCCAACGAACTCCGATTCATGATCATAATGGTTCCCACGGGGGCGTTAAGGTCCAGCTCGGGATATTATGGGAAACAACTTTCAGTTTCGATTCGGTGTCAGGGCTGCAGTACAAATCGGCGCGCGAGCTATCGCCTGGGGCAGTCACCGGTTCAGAGGTTCCAGATATCCACCAACTTGGCAACCCTGACGTCAGCGGTCAGGACCTGGTCACCATTCATATCTATGCTCCGCCCCTCGGCGTGCTGCATACCTACAAACCCGGCAGCGCGAAGATCGATCTTTATGTTCCCGAAGATATCAATGCTTGATCGAGTACCACTCCCGTAGTTTCTGACACAAGACTCAATCATGGACCGGAAACCCAAGGTCGGAGACCTTAAGAATTCTTTGAGTCTTTCGGCATGTCAGATACTTGCCGCGCATCGGAGGTCAAAGACCTGTTGTAACTTGAGCGGGACAATCCTCGCCCAACCTTCCTTGCTTGTTCCTAGAGCGCCCCATGAGCGCGCTCCAATTCACTCAACCCTGTGCCGCTCGGTTGTTGAAGAGTAAACCTTCCATCTGTTCGGTTATCGGACTTGCTATTACCAAAAGTCGTCAGTCTGACATAGACAACGATTGTCACTTTCCCTCCATTTCCACTCATACCCCTGCTATATCCCAAACCACCCCTCCAATATGTCACGAAAAAGTTTGTTTGCGGACTAGGCAAAAGGTTGGCGTTTCTCAATGAAGGGTCAAAACGCCCCGCATTCAAGCCCGGATTTTCCCTATGCGGGCACACCTGTTGCCAAAGCTGTGGCGGAAGGGTGCGGTAAAAAGACTGCTCCTGGGAGAAAAGCCGCCCCAGAGCGCCCCTCCCCATAATCCACACCGACCGACATTGCTTCGATAAAATTTCAGGAGACCTACAATGAGAACGATTAAGAAATACGCAACCACCCTACCCGTTATTGCCCTTTGCGTTTTAGTCCTGGGCAGCGCGGCAGCCTTCTCTCAAAAGAGATTCATGATCCTGCGATCCGGTCGCCCGGTAGTGAAGGTCATGCTTTCCGGCGCGGTCGAGCGTGACAACACGCAAGTACCCGTTGAGAAAGCCGAGCTGGTGAAGTCTGGCGAGATCTTGAATTGGACGATCACGTCTGTGAACGAGGGCAACGCCCCAGCGAATGACTACAACGCGGTAGGAAAAGTTCCTCCAGGTACCTCATTCGTCTCCGGCAGCGCCACTGCCGATGGCTCCGCCACTGTGACCTTCAGTATCGACAATGGCAAGTCGTTCTCAGCCAAACCCATGGTGAATGAGCGACAGGCGGACGGTACTGTGAAAAAAGTTCCGGCGCCGGTTTCGATGTACAACCAGGTTCGTTACACCTGGTCCTCACTCAATGAAGGCGACAAGCTTAACGCTTCTTACAAAGTTCGCGTGAACTAACCAGCGTGACTTCTTCTTGCGAGTCAACAGCTGGCTCGTTCCCAGTTCTTCCGAGCCGCCCAATCTTTTTGATCGGCCGCACTCATAGTTAACGAGGAAATGACGATGTATCAAACACCCCCATACAAACTCTTCAATCTGCTGGCACGCACAGCGGCGCTACTCGCGCTTGCTTTCGTGCTTTGCTCACCGGCATTTGCCCAGACAGCAGGTGGTACAACTATCTCGAACCAGGCAAGCGCTACCTATTCAGACGGCACCAACAGTTATTCGACCATCTCAAACACGGTCACGGTAACTGTTTCGCTTGTTTCGGGCCTGACAATCACACCGGATGCGGGCAGCATCCCCACAGTCGTGGCTGGTCAGACACAAGTGGTCTACACCTTCACGGTCACTAACACCGGCAACTTCACTGATCAGGTTCGCTTCCAGGCAGGTAGTGCCAGCGTGAACGCACCGAACACCATCACCAGGGCCGTCATCGACGTTGACAACAGCGGCACCATCAACGCAGGCGACACCGACATCACCGGTGGCGCGCTTTCAGCGAACATTGCCCAGAACGCCAGCATCAATGTCCTGGTCGAAGTCACCGTCAGCGCCACCGCCGCGACTGGCTCGTCAGTTCAGGTTTACCTCGGCGACGCCTCAACTGGTTCCCCATCATTCGATAACCAACCCGCCGATAGCTCGGCCGCCGAAGTGCGAACTGAATCAGCTCTGTCGGTCAACGGCAAGCGTGAAGCTCGCGGCGACATCTCGACGACAGTTGTTGATGACGCACTGTTGCGGCTATCGCTGAATGCCCCTCCGGGTCCAGTAGCTCTCGGTTCGGACATTACATACACGTGGCAACTGGACAACGTTGGCGCCCGTACTGTTACCGGCGTAGTGCTCAGCGGTGCACCGCAGGTTTATATCATCGCGCCAATTCCCGCTCGCACGGTTCTGAAGTCGGGCCAGACCTTCCCGGTTGGCACCCTCTACACCACCTCGCCGCTTACCACGGCTCCGATGTCGGCAACCTGGAGCACAACGGCTCCTGTGCCACTATCCAACACAACGCGCATCGCCTTCCCAGTGGGAGCTACTCTCCCCGTGGGTTCGGGCACGCCCATCAACATGATTGTTACAGTCAACACGGGCATCAACGCCTCGATTCCGATCGATGAGATCGGTGATGCGTTTGGCCAGAACACTGTGCTGGCGACAATCACCGACCAGTCTGGCGATGGCACAGCCAATAACGGCGACGGCAACGCAGACTTCAATGAAGGCTTAGTTCCTGGTCTAGGCCATGGTGTGATTCAACAGACTTTGCTGATGCAAGTTGGCTCAGTCTTGTTGGGACCCAGTGGAGCGCCGGCTGCTGTTGGACCAACCGACAACAACGACGACTACACCAACAAGTCCACCAACCCCGGCAATATTGCTCCGGGAGGCACCACCACGGCAGCTGGCACGCTCGTGTACACCAACACGGTGCAGAACACCGGCAACGCAAACGACACGTACACTCTGGATGCTCCCAGCGTTCCGGCCGGCTTCACGGTTGAGATTTCGACCACCGGCATAGGCGGACCATGGACGGATGTTTCCAGCGGTGGTTCGACCTCGCTCGCCGTTAACTTCGGAAGTTCGGCGAACTTCCTGGTACGCGTCACAGTGCCCACAGGGAAACTGATCCTAAACGCGTTCAGCACCTCAATTCGCGCTACTTCGACCGTCACCCCGGCCTCCAACAACCAGACGATCGATCGCGCCTACACTGGCTTCATTCAGCTCACCAAGACCTTCAGCGTGGCTAATGGCACAGGCGTGGGCGGACCGACGGATGCTGTTCCCGGAGCGGTCATCACTTACAACATCACCTATACAAACATCTCGAGCTCAAATGGTGATGCAAACTGCGTCAGGCTGACGGCCAGCAATCTTGTCATTACGGAAGATGGTCTGGTCGCTCCAAACAACTGGGGCACCTACACAACGAACTCAGGAACACCGAGTGATTCCGGTTCGGGTGTTGTAGTCACGGTGAGTGCAACTCAGTATACGGATACTGTTGCCTCAGTCGCTCCAGGCGCTTCGAATACCTTCACCTTCAAGCGCTCTATCGACTAAGCCCGCACGGACTTTAGTCTGTGGCCAAGAAGCGACGTGCCGGTTTCAATCGAGACTGACACGTCGCTTCAAGCCTATTAAAACTACCCGCCGATCATTTGATTCGCGTGCCCAGATGTTGAACCTTCGCAAAAAATTCACCACCCTGCTTTCGACGATCGTAGTCGCAGTCTTGTGCGCATCGATCGCAAGTTCGGGTACTCGGCTGGCTGGTGATGCTACTCCAGCCGGAACGGTCATCAGCAACCGTGCTGAAGCGAATTACGAGGGCGAAGGCGGAACAACTTATAGCAGTGTTTCAGAGACCGTCAGCTTCACTGTGGTCGCAGTAGCCACCCTCACAGTTTCACCAAAGGAAACCGTGCCGTCAGCGACTGTTGTCCCCCAAGAACGCATCACGCGTCCCTTTCGTATTTGCAACACTGGTAATGTTGCCAACACCTATTCCATCGCTAACGTGGACGTCACGGATCCTGCCAAACTGGATAGTCTGTACTTCGACAATGACGGCGGCGGTACCGTCACCCCAGGCGATTCACAGATAACGATAGGCGCTACCACTTCTGCATCAGTCGCGCCTGGCGCCTGCCTCTTGGTACTCGCGTTGGTTGACACCAACGATATTCCGTTCAACAGCCAGTTGCGGATCCATCTAACCGCCCACTCAAACGCAAACGCCGCAAACGGAACCGTTGACGACGACGGAACGATTATCAATGAGGTTGGACGCGGACCGCATTTCAGTAGTCCCAACAGTGCAGCTCTGCCACCTCTCAAAGAAATCAATGGCGCCGCCCAGGCAGTGGTTACCCGTGGTAATCCATTTACTTATTCGATCGCATTTCGCAACAGCGGCGACACAGCTGCCCGCAACCTTGTGCTTACTGATGACTTGCCTGCTGGCGTTGAGTTCGTCCCCAGTTCGCTTCATTTGGAATTCAACGGTAGTAAGGATCTCAGTGATGCCCAGGACGCCGATGAAGGTTTTGTTAACGGGCAACATGTCGAACTAAGACTGGCGCTATTGGCTCCGGACCAGGTAGTGCGGCTGACTTTCAAAGCCCAATTGGGCCACGACGCCCCGGGAGCTGTAGGACTCATCAATCTCGCTCAGGTAGTTGCCGACAACGCTGCCCTTGTTAAGACCAATTCAGTGGTCGCGATTGCGGATCCGTTCGGTACCGTTTTCGCCGGCCGCGCGGGCTCAAGTTTTCCCGTGCCGGGAGCGAGCGTCGCAGTTTTCACCGACCAATCCCTGGCGAACCTCTTGCCACTCGAGGCCAACCTGGGATTTACGCCTAATGTTGCGAATGCTAATCCATTCACCAGCGACAACCTCGGCCACTTCAGTTTCGGTTTGAGTCAATCGCAGGTAGGTTCAGCTCCCGCTCCGGCAAGATATTTCATAAGCGTAAGAGCCAATGGGTTCATGTCGCGCCTTATCGAGATTGACGTGCGCGTGGGCGAAGCGGGTCTCATGTCACTTACCGAACGCGCATTGGACGGTCAACCCCTTGCTGTCGCCGGTGGCTTCACGTTGGTCCGGGAAGATGTAGCGATTGACAATCTCGCCGATCTGGCTTTCAACATTCCGGTTTTTGAGGAGCACGGACTGGAGATTACAAAATCTGTTGACCAACAACGCGCCGAGATTGGCGATGTAGTCACTTATCGTATTGAGGTTCACAACCCGACAGTGGCGAAGGTAACGGATGTCATTGTTCGCGATCACCTGCCCGAGTCGTTTCACTACGTGCCGGGAACGGCGCGTCTGAATATTGGCCTGGCTCCTGAGCAGTCCATCGAGCCGGAAACATCCGGCGGCGACCTGATGTTCCACCTTGGAGAGCTTGCTCCCGGCGCCGGAGCCCGTCTCCTCTACCGGGTGCGCATTGGCGCCAACGCTCGCGAAGGTAACATGGAAAATGTTGCCATTGGATCGGGCACGTTCCCCGACGGGGAGAAAAGCGAGACCGGCGCTGCGCGCGCCATCGTGCGTGTAGGCGGCGGCGTCTTTTCAACTCGCCAGATAATCATCGGTCGGGTTTTTGAGGATGTTAATCGCAATGGGTCTTTTGACTCGAAGGACAAGCCAGCAGCGGGCGTGCGTATCTATCTCACTTCAGGCCAGTCTGTGATCACAGACTCGCAGGGTTTGTACAACTTCCCGGCGCTGGGTGATGGATCGCAAGTACTGGCGCTTGATCCTGTGACCGTTCCTACCGGATTAGTTTTGGCTGATGGTGGCACCGTCGCCGGAAGAAGCTGGACCAGACTTTTGCGGACGCCGATAGGCGGCGGCGCGATGCTGCGACAGAATTTTGCACTCGTGCGTCCGGGGTCTGGTTCCGATTCGAAACTCGCTTCTACGAATCAAGGTTCTACCCCACTGGACGGCGCAACAAGCGAATCCGGCGACACCGCCAACAAGACAACCACGGCGAAGAAGAACTCACAGGTTGGAGCCACAGGACGATCAGCGACTGCAGGCCGAGGTTCCGCCATCGACGACAAGCAGAAAGCTCCCGTGTCCTCAACCACGCCGAATGCTGCCGGCACCTACGAGTTCGTTTCTAATGAAACGATCGAGGCAATCCCGCTAGGTACTGTGCAAGTGCTTTCGCCGGCTCCTGATTCAGTTGTAATGGCGCCGGCATTAGAAGTGGTCGCCCGTGTCACACTAAAGTCGACCGTCCAGCTGCAGGTCAACGGAGAATCCATATCGGATAAGAACATTGGCACGACGCGCCTCGATCAAAAAAATCAGGTGGCGACCTTTACCTTTGTCAGCATCGGGTTGCGTCCCGGTCCAAACCGCGTCCGCGTCACAGCGATCGGTCCTGATGGCGCCGCCGGCAGTACGCAAGAGCTTACGGTAATCGGGCGTGGTCCAGTTCAGCGCCTGGAAGTTGTTCCCGAAAAAACGGCGATACAGGCGGGCAGTCGCGATTCGACGATCATCAAGATTCTCGCTTTTGATAAATGGAACAACCCGGCCAATGACAATCAGGTGGGCATTGAATCGACCTTGGGCCGCTTGGTGCGTTTGCAACCGAGCGCAACTGACGACGTACTCCTTCCTGGAAGGGTCGAACCTAACGCGGATCTAACAACCGACGTTAGTGCGCGGACCGAAGGTCAAACGCCCGGTCAAATCATCATTCCAATGGAGAATGGCGAAGCATCCGTACGACTCTTCGGGCCGGCCCAGTCCGGTGAAGCGCGGCTTCACGTTGTCGCGGGCCAACTCGAAGCTGAGTCGGTGGTGCGAATCCTGACCGAGAACCGGCCCACTATCATGGTAGGACTTGCGGAGATGTCCTTCGGTAAAGCGATTCCCGAGGTAAGCCTCCGCGGCGAACAAGGCAACAGTCGCAACCACATCAGCTTTTTCTACAGCGGCCGCCTGGGTGACCAAAGCGCCTTGACACTCTCCTATGATTCCCAGCGGCCTATCAATCGCATCGCGGGACACGATCGTCTCTTCCAATTTGATCCACTTGATCGGGCATATCCACTGTTCGGCGACTCTTCGACTCATTTCGAAGCGGCCCCCTCCAACTCCAAACTCTATGCCCGACTCGACTACAAACGTTCCTACGCGATGTTTGGCGATTTAGATACTGACCTGGAGCAGGTTCCGTTAGCTGGTTACACGCGGAAACTCACGGGTGTTAAGGTTCATTTGGAAAACGCGGGTGGCGACTTTGTGACAGTAACCGGCGCCAGGCCCGACACCTCTTTCGCGCGCGAAGTTTTTCCTGCTGGAGGCTTTAGCATAATTCAGCTTGGCAACGGAGAAATCCTGCAGGGTTCGGAAACGGTGGCGATCGAAGTTAGGGACCGGCGCAATCCAGAGATCATTATTTCGCGGGAATTGCTAGCGAGATCAATTGACTACAACCTCGACGCCGTAACCGGTGAGCTGTTCCTTTTAAAATCTATTCCCACGTTCGATTCCGGTCTCAACTTGAAGCAGATCGTAGTTACTTACGAACATCGTGCCACCGGCATGAATTCCAGCGTATACACCGCGCGGGGCAGAAAAACGTTTGCCGGCCTGGGATTGAAACTAGGATTCTCCACGGTGCTGCAGCGACAGGAAGCGTCGCCAGGTTTTATCGTCGGCGGCTTGGATCTGGAGAAAAGCCTTCCACGTCGTGGACTGCTGCGTTTTGCGTGGGCTAGCAGTCACGGCGAGCTAAGTAATGAAGTCAGTTCCACTGACGCAACCGACGCTGATACAACACACAATGGCAATGCTTTCAGCCTAGATTTGTACCAGCCTCTGCCATTCTACGAAGCTGTGGTGCACGCACGGTATGCAAGCGCTTCAGCCGGATTCCTCAATCCGTTTGGCTCGACTGTAACCCCTGGTTCGCGACGCGGCGAAGTGACCTTCGACTTCAAACCGCGACGCGGAACAGTGCTGCGTTTTGGTCTCACCAAAGAAGACAACCAGACGGACAATGTCGATAACCACCGCCTAACCTTCTCCGTGGCCGGAGATCAAATTATCAAGGATCGCGTCCGCTTACACTTTGGCTTTGACCATCGCAATTTCGTCGACGATCTTAATAATCACACCACCGATTCCAATCTGGTAACTGTAGGCGCACAGGTACAGGTGACGGACAAGCTCGACGTATCGATTAGGCGCGAGCAGAACCTCGGTGAGGCTGATCCTACCTATCCTAATCAGACGACCATTGCGGCGAACTACAAACTTAGCGCCTGGACAAGAGTTTTTCTTACTGAGCGACTGGCGTCTGCCCCCATCACTCCGATTGGTGATTTCTCGCAAACCGGATTCGCCAGCACCAACGCGCGCCGGGAAACAGCGCTGGGAGTAGAATCGCGTTTTGGGAAATACACCTCGCTGGTTGGTCGCTATCAAATCGAGAACGGTGCAGCGGGATCAGACACCTTTGCTGTCTTTGGAATGCAAAACAAGTTGCCGATCACGAAGGAACTTGCAGTCGACCTGGGCTTTGAACGTGGCTTCCACCTCGCCGGCGCGGGCAAGAGCTTTAACAGCGCGACACTCGGCTTGGGTTGGACCCCAAACGACAGTTTCAAGGCTTCTGCACATTACGAATTCCGCGATCGTGGCGGCAATGGACGACTCTTTGCGGTGGGCGCCGCCGGACGCATCAACGAGGGCATCACGGTACTTTCCCGCATGCGCTGGTCGCAGAGCGCCTTTGGCGGCCGAGAAAGCTCCTCAGTCGACGGATTAGCGGCGCTTGCCTTCCGGCCACTTAAATCGGATCGCGCTGGACTGCTCTTCAGTTTCAATCATCGCTCGATGGATCAATCAGGTGTCGCCGGGCTCGCGCCTACCCGCAACCGAATTGATACGGCGGCAACGGACGGTTACTACCAGGCTACCAAACGGCTCGAACTCTATGGTCGATTCGCGCTTCGGTTTGCCGCGAACGGCGAGCCCACTCTGCCATTCGTTTCAACGCTTACTTACCTTACCCAGGCACGGGTGCAGTATCGTCTCAATACCCGGGTCGACTGGGCAGGTGAGACACGTCTGATCATGCAGCCATCATCGCACACTCAGCGATCAGTTTATGGATCCGAGATTGGTGTCTGGGCCATGCCTGATCTAAGGATCGGCCTCGGCTACAACTTCACCAAGGCTGGAGAGCCTGGCCTGGATCGCGCCATGCCAACCAAGGCGGGCTTCTACTTCACAATCTCTTCCAAACTTTCCAATCTGTTCGATCTCTTCGGCACTTCGAAGAATGGTCTGGCGGGAACGAGCAACGGGCAACCTGCTGTCGCCGAAACGAAATGAAGCGACCGAAACACGTGGAGATAATTGACGACACCTTGTTTTCGACGTCGTACTTAAGTCACCCAACATGCCGAAAGCGCTTGCAGCAAGATTAAAAAGAAGCAGTGCGAGCAGATTCCTGGTGAACGCTGCGTTACTGATGTTCTTGTTCGGATTCTGGGGAGCGGGCACCGCGTACGCAGGACTGACTATTCAACCAACCACCTGGAATGTTATTGGTCTTGATAGTAACAACGTGAGTGTCGGTCCTAATACTTTTCAAGTAGGCGCTCGCGTTTGCAATACGGGTGGTGCGGCAGTGACGAACCTTTCCGGCACCTTCGTCTGGGATAGCTTCAATGCTTTCATTAACCTCAGCGGGTCGAATCCCATAAACGTGCCGTCGCTGGCCGCCGGCAGTTGCGTTGATTTTTATTATTCAGTTGTTGTTACCCGGACCTCCAGCGCCTATAACACAACGCGGGGATACCACATTACCGTCACCGGAGACAGCGTGGCGTCCGTCAGCACGCCGACCCCGCGGGAACTGTACGTCGAAAGAATCATTTCGCAGAACCGGAATTCCGTAAATTCCATCACCGGGCCAACCACGGTCTATGTGGGCCAGACTTATAACTATACGGTGAATGCCAGTACCGCGACCGGGGGATACGCGCAGCTCGAAGCCTTTCTGGATCTGTCCAACATCATCTTTCAGGTCCAGTCCATCTCAACGACGTACACCGCGCCCCCCGGTGGGACCAATGATAAATTCTATGCAGATGCCTGCGGCTGGGATAACAATCCTCTAAGCGGGACTTACCGGAGTTGTATCGGTCCGAATAATTATCCGGGTGGCAAAGCCGGCGGAACTGTTGTCACTACTTATACCGTGAAGGTGCTATCAACGGGCAATACCACCGCCTCCACCCTAATCATGGACTTTTCTGGAAGCAGTTATCATTACAACAGCGATTACGGAATCCAGGTAATTAGCGTCACGGCTCTCCCACCACCGCTCACCTTGAGCAAGATCGCCAATCCGATAACAGCAACGCCGGGGGGAACGGTCACATATACTCTACGCGTCGCCAATACTGGACCGGTCAATTATACGCTCACAGACTTTATTGATACCCCGCCAACCAGCCCCGCCTCGCCGACTTATGTCTCCGGCTCTTCGTTTTTCAATGGCGCCTCAATTCCCGACCCGGTAACTTCAGGCTCAACGCGCACATGGACCGGCAGTTATCTTATTCCCGCTGGGCAAACCAGAGATCTCACTTATCAATTGGTTATGCCAAACACGCCCGGCACCTATGTCAACACAGCAATTGCTCATTTTAACGAATTTCAGGTGGACACGACTCAAAGTACCACCGACAACGCTCCGGCGACGGCTAGTGTAACTGTGGCATCACCCGACATGACGATCGCGAAGTCACACAGCGGCAACTTCACCCAGGGACAAGTCGGCGCGACCTACTCGATCACCGCCACCAACTCCGGTTTTGCTCCGACCAGCGGCGTCGTCACCGTCACCGACACTTTGCCGGCAGGACTCTCCGCCACCAACATAGCCGGTACTGGTTGGACCTGCGTGCTCGGCACGCTCACCTGCACTCGCAACGATGCTCTCGCTGCCGGCGCAAGTTATCCGGTCATCACGGTTACTGTCACTGTCGCCAACAATGCTGCTGCCAGTGTCACAAATACAGCTAACGTCTCCGGTGGTGGCCAGACCAACACTGCCAACGACTCGGCCACTGACGCGACCACCATCAATCAGCTACCTGACCTGACGATCGCGAAGTCACACGGCGGCAACTTCACCCAGGGAGAAGTCGGCGCTACCTACTCGATCACCGCCACCAACTCCGGTTTTGCTCCGACCAGCGGCGTCGTCACCGTTACCGACACTTTGCCGGCAGGACTCTCCGCCACCAACATAGCCGGTACTGGTTGGACCTGCGTGCTCGGCACGCTCACCTGCACTCGCGTCGATGCACTCGCTGCCGGCGCAAGTTATCCCGTCATTACCCTCACCGTTAACGTCTCACCCACCGCACCAGGTAGCGTCACAAACACAGCGATCGTCGCGGGAGGTGCCGAAAACAACGTTCTAAACAATACGGCCAGCGATCCCACGACGATCAATGCAGGAGCACCGCCCAACATTAACCTCGTAAAGAGCGTTAGCCCCGGTGGCACCCAGGTGCCCGGCACTGATCTTCTCTACACGATCGTTTACACAAATACTGGCGGGCAAGCGGCTAACAATTTCGTCATCATCGACCCCAATATGGCGAACGCAGTGCCAGCAGAAAGGGTCTTTCATAACGTTGATTTCAAGATCGGATCATTAACCAGCAGTCCGGGCTCAACTGGGCTGGTGGCAACCTTCGAGTACTCCAACGATGGCGGAACCACCTGGACCTACACGCCCACGAGCGGAGGCGGCGGGGCTCCGGCGGGTTACGATCGTCTGGTTACAAATGTCAGGTGGACCTTCACGGGAAGTCTTAGCCAAACCGGCCCAAACAATACCGGCAGCGTTAGTCTCACTGTGCGGATTCGTTAACGCAAACCACTGGGACCGCGGGCGTCTCGTCCGCAATGAGCGCGCAGCGCGAACAACCCTACCGCCCAGGGCCTGATTCCATGTAAACGCGTGGCTCGCGGGTTCTAATTCGTCCTAACAAACGTCTGCACATTCAACCTCTGCCCGTCAGTTGTGACTGTGATTGTTCCACTCTGACCGGTGCTGAGAACCTGGGCGCCACTGCCTTTCCACCTTTCGACGACTTCTTTACTGGGGTGCCCGAAGCTCGAGGTCTGCCCAACTGAGATAACTGCAAAACGCGGCTGAGCAGCTGACACAAATGCTACGGTTGAGGAACTCTTGCTGCCGTGATGTGCAACCTTGACAACATCGGCACACAGATTTTCATTGGCCGCCAACATTGCCCTCTCGCCGGCCGATTCAATGTCGCCCGTAAGCAGCAAAGCTCGGTCGGCCATTTGCAAACGAAGAACAATCGAATCGTTGTTGCGCGAATGAGCGTTGGGATTCGCTGAAGCTAACGGCCATAACACGCTCGCGGTCACGTTTCCGAACCGCAACACATCTCCAGCGCCAATGACGCGAACAGGTACTTGCTGTTCCAACAAGGTTTCTGAAAACCTGGCGAATTCCGGATCGTTTGCGGGAGTTCGCGCCACCAACGCCGCTCGCACAGAGAAATTCCGAGCCACGTCATTTAATCCGTCGATGTGGTCGGCGTCAGCATGGGTGGCCAGGATATAGTCGATTTGATCGAGGCCTCGCCACCAGAGATATTCTGAAACAACTGACTCGCCAATACTCCGAGTCTCGCGCTCAAACGTCTCCTCGTTTCCAACCTCAACAACGCCAGACTTGCTGTCCCGGTGAAAGGGGCCAGGCCGTCCACCGCCGTCAATAAGAAGTGTGGTGCTATCGGGAAAAGTCACCAGCGCAGAATCACCTTGACCTACGTCGAGGAAATCTATCCTCAACTCGCCTTGTGATCGGACCACGCTGAATGGATGGAAGACAATCAAGGCTATCGCCATTACTTGTCCTAATAGTGCCAGCCTTGCGATACGCCGTTTGGTTCCTCCACCGGAAGGGTTCAACGGCTGCCAACGTGAAAGCGATACCGCCAATATCGCGAGCGGCAAGTAATACGAAACATAAACCGCGCTCGCCCAACCGCTGTATTCGGGTAAACGAATCGAGGCGGCACCAACTCGAGTAAACGGATCAACGCTGTGAACCATTATCCAATCAAAGGTATTGACGATGCTGATTAGAGGCGCAGCTAAGGTGTTACTAAACTGGGCGGCCACTATCGCGACGCCCGCAATGATCGCAACCGCTGCCATCATGAGACTGACCCAAACATTAAGCAGGAAAGAAGCGAACGATATTCGATGAAAGTAAACTATCAGAAAAGGAAGCAGCGTCGTTTGCACGCAGGCGGAAACTACCATCGCCCCTAGCCCGTAACGCAGTAGACTCTGAAGATGCAATCGCTCGAGTATTCCGGCCACTGGAATTTTGAAGAGTCTATAACTATGGTTCACTCGTTCGAGTTCGCGTTGTGCTTCCTGTTCACTCCAGTAGAGACTTTCGCAAAGGCTGCGCAGCCAGGACGCGCACGATGGCGGGTGAGGTGTCTCACGTGTGGGTCTCCATGATCCAACTGCTGACATTTTTTCCAGTAATGGCCAGGCGAATATCACTATGGCCAACACCGAAACAAATGTCAGTTGAAAAGAAGGATCCACTAGATCGGCTGGACGCCAGGCGAGCAGTGCGAGCGCAGCGCCCCCAAGAGCGTTGACAGAAGAGGCACGACGCGAAACTAGTGGCGCCAACAGAGCCACGGTAAACGTCAGAGCCGCCCGAACCACCGACGACTCGGCGCCTACCGCAAGCGAGTAAGCCCACAACACGACGACTGAAAGCAGGAATTGGAATGCACGGTTCTTAGTAAACCGTTTCGTGATCAGGAACACCAACCCACCAAGAAAAGTGATATGCAAGCCGCTGATGACAAGAACGTGAAACGTCCCGCCTTCACGAAACCTTTCAGAGGTTGCACGCGAAAGCTTGTAGCGGTTTCCTAGTAACGCCGCATCGAGCACGCCTGCCGTTTCGTTTGAAAAGTGGGAGTCGATTTCCAATTGCAGCCTGCGACGCCACTCGTAAAGCCAAGCCAATGGCAGGAAGACGCGTTCGTTCTCGAGTCGCTCGATTAGCAAGGGACTTTTTACAAATCCGGTGGCGTCGTATCCCTTTCGGTCAAGATACTCCGTGAAAGAAGATACTCCCGGGTTACGAAAGCTATCTGCGCGCTCGAGTCTCGTCATAACGCGAATGCGCGCGCCGTAACGCAGGTCAAGTTGATCAAATTCCTGTTGAATAGAGGGACCCAAAACAGGCACCAACAGCAATACAACACCGGAAACATCTCGTTCAGTCTGGCTTAGCCTTACATTTTGAACGCGCAAGAACAGGTACAGGCGGTCGGGTGCAAGTTCCGGATCGCGCTCAAGGACCCCGGTTAACTCAACCGGTTCGCCGACGTGCATCGCTTCTTCCTCGATTAAGCGCCGAAGTTGATTGGCCGGTGCTCGGTCTTTTTCGATTAGCGCGAACGTAGAACCCAGAAATAGCATGGCGACCGTCACAAACAGCGTGGCAAGTCTCAGTTTCATTCGCCACAGAAGCGCCGTGACAGCGAGCGACGTTGAGACTGCCGCCATCGAGATCAGAAACGAAATTCTAAATTCAAAAAAGCGCCCGCCGAGAATTCCCAATGCAAATGCAGCCGCGAGCTGCGCCAGCGGATGAGCGGCAAACAGCTGCGGCTCAGCCTGGACATGGCGCTGCACGTAAGCTCTATCCTGCATTGATCAGATCTAAGGCGCAGCGGAGGGCGATTCAGCGGTTTCGTGATTCAGCGGTTACGACAGACAAGCGGGCGACAGTTTCAACATGGTGGGTTTGTGGGAACATATCAAACGCGGCAATAGAGTCAAGGGAATAACCAGCCGCAATCAGTTTTTTGAGGTCGCGAGCGAGTGTGGCTGGGTCGCACGAGACGTAGGAGATTTGCGCTGGGCGCAATGCGAGTATGCCGGCGATGTCCCTGTTCTCACATCCGGTGCGCGGCGGATCCAGCAGCAGAAAATCCACCCGCCTGGCCGCAGAGGAATGTTCTTCTAACCAGTCGCCAACGCGCGCGGTCACAATCTGCACCTGTCCAAGGTCGGAAGGCTTTGCCTTGATCCCTGTGCCATCGGTTACGTTCACACTAGCATCTCGTTTTGCAAACTCGATGTTGCGCCGTGCAAAGTGCGTTGCCCCTGCGTGCGCTTCAACGCCCGTCACTCGCTCAAATCGCCGCGCCAACGGAACAGTAAAGAGCCCAACGCCGCAATAGAGATCAACAGCGGTTTGCCCTCTTGCCTCCGCTAAGGCTTCGGCGATCAAGGCTGCAAGTAAATCATGATTGACCTGGAAGAAGGCTTCCGCGCTGAAGTAATAGGTCTCATTTCCGATGTGGCGACTAACAACCTGCGTCTTGAAGCCTGCAAGTGGCGGAGCAACTGACACGCCTTCATCGCCAATGGCCGAATCAATGTCCCTTAGTTGCGTCCGAGAAGACTCCGTGAAGATCCGATTTCGCACCTGCTCCAATGTTTCCTGTAACTCCGGAACGAGCACGGCACAGTATCCCACATCACAAATCCGATTTGAGCCACGTTCGAAGTAACCGAGTAGTTTAGCGGTGGAATCAACCTGCCAGTTGGCGCGCGCGCGGTAGCGCCATTGATTAGGTGATGGGGCTATGGTGATTTTTTGCGGGGCTTCGATCTTCGCAATCCGATGCAAACAATCGCGAATGATTTCAAGCTTGGCCTCAAGCTGAGCGTCGTAGGTCAGCTGCTGAAAATCGCAGCCCCCACAGCGACCGAAATAAGGGCACGGTGGTTCAAGGCGCACCGGTGAGGGTTTGACGACTTCAACAATCGAGGCGAAGCCAATTTTGCCCTGAACACGATCAATTTCTACACGCAAAACATCGCCCGGAGCAGCTAGTGAGACGAATAGCGTCAAGCCTTCCGCGTGCGCCAGGCCCACACCGCCAGGCAGCAATCGCTCGATTTCCACCTGGAGAATTCTGTCTTTCTCAACATCTAGACTCATCATTTTTGTGTAGATCCGCGGCCCAGTACGTCTTTTTATGCCGGCGAGCGCCACTGTGGAGGCGGCGGAGCGTAAGCCGGCGCTGCGCTTTCGAGATCAAACCGTACTCCACCGACAACTCCCGCAGCGAGGTTATAGACCAGCGCTGCAATGGCTCCGCCGACGAAGCCAAGGATTCCGTAAAGGACCGGAATCACAATCATTATCACCAGCCCGCCTACCACTGACCCAACTCCTGATAACGCCTGAGCGTCATTTTGAGGCATCCGCGAAGCTATAGCTGCACCAAACACGATGAAGATGAGACCGTAGATCACTCCGATGAGCAACCCAATCACAAAGGCGAGCAATCCCTGTATCTTCGCAACTGAGAAAACACTAAAACGCCTGATAGTCATTTCAGCCATGAGTAGTCTCCTTTTGAGTGAACGGTTTCGAAGTGAATTGGCAGAGCGCGACCGGCGACAGCGCTTTGGCCCACTGTTCCTTCTATCCAAAGCAGCATCGCGCTCTAGTTGCCAAGCACTCGAGGGGTTAGAGATAAAACAGGCTTATACGCGGCACGCCAAACTGCTCACGCAGGCGCTTAAGCAGAAAGTTATCAAACGTCTGTTGGTAAACAGCTGGCTCCATGTGTTTCCGATATGGCTTCAACTGTCCCTTAATTTCCTTTTCGATTGCGGCGGTCTGTTCAGAGCTCGCAACCGTACGAATTGCATCACTCAATAGCCTCTCCACGCCTGAAAGCGACAGCTCCAGTTTTTGCGCGTCAGGTGAACTGGCTGCTGCGAAGTCCTCTTCGAGGTCTGAGAGCAGCGCCGCCGCTCTCTCGAGCGCATCAGAAAAATCATCCGTTCCTATTTTTTTACGACTGGCACAAACCTCCAACAATCGTGATCGACTCTGTTTCAAATGCGCCAGGATTGCTTCCCTGGAAAACGGCAAACTCTCATTTGTACTCCCCTGCGGCGCGCCGTTTTCGCTATTCTGATTCGGTTGGTACGCCGTGCCTACACGCGCCTCGCGCCACTCGGCAAATTGAGCCTCAACTTCTTCCTGACAATAGAGCAGGCTCTTAATCGAACGCTTACGTGGCTTGGACTCCCAGGAATCGAAGGCCTTTTCAATTCCGCGCAAGGCGACGTGCAAGGGGACGTCCATTTCTTTCCAACTTTCGATGAGCGCCCAATCCAGTGGACTCAGTAGCAAATGCTTGGCGCGTCGCCGAACAAACGCGTCTTCGATTTCGGTAAAGTAGTTGAAATAGTTCAAAGCGTGTAAGAGCGGAGAATTAATTCTACTGTTGCGCCCTTTCGTAAACCAATCTCAGACCGGTCAGCGTTAACGTGTCGTCCACCTTTTCGATAAATTCCGAACCGGTGGCGATTAGAGAAGCGAGTCCGCCCGTAGCGATTATTCGTGGCGCACGTGGCACACTGCCGATCTCTTCAATCATCTTTCGCAAAACGCCGTCCACCAGGCCAACGAACCCGTGATAAAGACCCGACTGCATTGCCGTAATCGTTGATGAGCCGATGGTCTTTTGCGGCCGCCTGATATCCACTCGTGGCAATTTCGCGGTTCGCTCAAACAGTGCATCTGACGAAATCATGATACCCGGCGTAATTACCCCGCCTAGATACTGACCCTCCCGATTAATCGCATTGAAAGTTGTGGCCGTGCCAAAGTCAACAACAATACAAGGCGCGCCATATTTCTCAATTGCTGCGACTGCGTCCACGATTCTGTCCGCGCCCACGTCCGATGCAGGCTCGTAAAGAATCGTGAGTCCGGTATCTGTCGTGTGGTCCACAAAAAGCGGCGTCAGATGAAAATATGTTTCTGCCATCGTCTTCAGTGTGTAGTTTAGCGGCGGCACAACGGAAGCGATGGCAATGGCATTGATGGTCTTAAAATCCAAATTCGCTAACTCAAACAGGTTACGAGCATGAACGCCATACTCATCCACTGTCCGCGAACGCGCCGTAGCCAGACGCCAATGCGCGACCAGCTCGGTCCCATTGAAAACACCCAGCGAGGTGTTTGTGTTTCCAGCATCAATGACCAGCAGCATAATTGAGATCCGGTAGGGTTCTGACGTTCAATACTTCTTCAATGGCATCGGCGGCAGCGGCGGCGCCATTCTCATTTTGCACTTGACGGCCGACTTCTGCCGCGTTAGTAGAGTAGTCCTGGCTTCCTAGTAGGGCTTCCAACTCTTTTGTCGCGCTACGGGCATTGTAACGCGGCCGTGCGATCCAGCGCCCGCAACCCAGTCGCACAACCCGTGAAGCATTGTCGAACTGATCGTGGGCGTGAGGGACAATCAGGACGGGCCTGCCTGAGCGCAATCCTTGACCGGTGGTACCAATACCGCCTTGATGCACGATGGCCCCCGCTCGCGGCATCACCCAGCCAAAAGGCCCATACTCAAAAGCTGCAACACCCTTCGGCAACTGTTCCGTCGGCAGATTTCGTGTGTGCCCAATCAACAGCAACGCTCTTTGGCCCAACGCCTGTGCAGCTTTAATCGAATCGCGATAAAAGTCCTTGGCGACCCAGAAGGCAGAAGAGCCCAACGTGAAAAGGATCGGCGGCGGTCCGTCATCGAGAAATCTCTGTAGCTCAGGTTGCACTTCGGTTTCACCAAAGAAGTCTCGACGATCGTAGAACGCGAAGCCCGTGACGCGGGTGTTTGCCGGCCAGTCTGGCTGCGGCCGCCCCATCACAGATGAAAACAAAGCCAGCACCAACGCCGGCGAGTGTTGTCCGCCGAGCAACGGTTGCTCACCGCGTGGGAGACCCAACTCCGCGCGCAGCCGATAGACTGGCTTCATGATCGACTCGAGCTTGTGCGACGCAATGCGATAAAGCAGGCGGCCTAGAACCACACTCCGGCGTTGAAGATGATAGAGCGCAGGTACCTGGGGAAGGACGGGCGGATCATAAGCCGAGAAGAAAGACATCGGCGCCAGCACACTTGATACCCACGGCAGACCTCGCTTCTGAGCAACGATTGGCCCCACCAATGGCAGCGGATGCGTCAGCAGTAAATCCGCGCCGGCAACTGCCGTTTCCAGATCTTCATAAACCTCTCGAAGGTGCGGCGTAAGAGTTTGAATGACTTTTTCGGTGCCGCCTTTCGGCTTGATCAACTCAGCCACGAGTCTCGTGAGCGCTTCGGGCTCATCGTAGGATGGCATGTCCGGACGCACCGTATATAGCTCAAGGCCCAGGGCATCCATCTTTTCCCGATAAACTTCCGACGTGGCCATCACGGGCGAGTGTCCCCGGGCCTTCAGTTCGAGAGCAATCGCAATGTAGGGGTGAACGTCGCCAAACGAACCGAAAGTGCTGAGCACGATCTTTTTAGCTGGCGTTTCATTCACCGATACATCTCCCCAACTTCATAATCACGTTTGACTCGTCGCTTCCGGAACACGAGGTGTTGGGATTGAATGACCACCATGCTCGGAAAGCAAACAAAAAGCCGAGCTGAAGGCCCTTCGCACTATTGATGTCATCAGTCAACCTGAAGGACGAACTAATGTTACGTCGCCGGCCCGCACAATCCTGATCCTACCGTCGTCGGTTTCGACGCGTAACGCTCCGTCGGGTTCAAGCCCACGAGTTATCCCAGAAAAGTCTTCGCTATTCTCACTCACCCGAATCCGCTTTCCGGTTGCATACGTCGAACGCACGCACCACTCACTAACAGTTGCTTCTGGGCCGCCCTCCTCGTTGAGCCGCTGGTAATGCGTTGTCAGGAGACGCACCAAACGCTCGAGGATAAGTCCCACGTCCGGTCTCTTGTCCGTCGCAGCTTCGATTGACGTGGCAACTCGATCAAGGTCCGGCGAAAACGATTTGGAAGTCAAATTAATGCCGATTCCTACTACACACGCTCGGCCCACCGAGGTTTCAACCGTCTCTGCAAGTATGCCGCACAGCTTCTTTTCATCCGCCAGTATGTCATTGGGCCACTTTATGTCTGTCTCGAGAGAGCACGCATCAAGCAAAGCATCGTGCACAGCAATCGCTGCCATCAACGTAAGTAGCGGCCAAACGCCCTGCTGGAAACGTGGACGAAGGATGATACTAAAATAGAGGCCGGCGTCCTTTGGCGAAACCCACTGCCGCTGGAGCCGGCCCCGACCGGCAGTCTGCTCGCCTGCGACAACGCAGACACCTTCCGGAGCTCCTTCGATAGCCCGCCTTGCCGCCTCTAGATTGGTTGAGGGCAGTGAGTCAAAACGCAGGATCTGTGGCCTAAAAGCCTGCATTCCTTGCAACATACCAGGTTTAGCAACGGACGGGGGGAGCAAGCCCACCTTCCCGACCCTGAGATTATTGAGCTTGAGTTTGGATCGCTCGATTGAGAGGCGTCAATGCGAGATCAATTAGACAATTAGAGTAACCTCTCAGGTCGGGAAGGCGGGCTTGCCCCCGCCCTCTCGATTCCTCACAAGCCACATGGTTCAATCCCGGAATCGCCGGACAATTGATGCGCCTCCAATACAAGTTGTCGCACCAGACCATCAAGATTTCGAAAGCGCTCATCGCTTGTCTGGCCTTGCACGTAACGGAAATAGATTTGCTGGATCACTACTGCAATCTTGAACCGTGCGAAAGTTTCGTAAAAGGCGATGCGGGAGAGATCACGGCCGGTCTTCGTCTCGTATCGTTCGATGATCTCTTCACGAGTCATCCAGCCCGGACCATTCGTAACGGCACGCAATGAGCTGTTCTGATTCGGTGATTGCCCGCCTTCGCTGTCATCGCCTCGCTCCATCGTCCAGTAGGTTAGGGCAAGGCCAACATCAACGAGCGGGTCGCCGACTGTGCACATCTCCCAGTCGAGCACTGCAACGACGCGTGCAGGATCATCATGGGCGAGCATCAGGTTGTCCAGTTTGAAGTCGTTATGAACAATAGTGGCTCCGCCTGGTGACTCTGGCGGGATTCGTTCCAAGAGCCATTGAATCACTTGGTCCATCTCGGGAAGATCACTAGTCTTAGAGCGCTGCCAGCGGTTTGCCCAGCCGCGCACCTGGCGAGAAACAAAACCGTTTGGCTTGCCAATCTCGATAATTCCGGTCGATTCAATATCCACCTCGTGAAGTGCCACCAGGGTATCAACCATTGCCTCGCTCACTCGCTTTCGTAACTCGAGATTCTCTCCAATCTGGCTGGGAACTTTGAAGCGAACAATGAAACCGCGGCGTCGTTCCATCAAATAAAATGGTACGCCAATGACTGCTACGTCTTCGCAGAGAAGGATGGGTTTTGGGGCAAGAGGAAACGACGGGTTGATCACTGAAAGCAGCTTGAACTCGCGCGGCATATCATGAGCCGTCGGCGCCACTGGCCCAACAGGCGGACGACGCAACACAAACTGCTGATCGCCATAGCGAACCAGGTATGTAAGATTTGAATGTCCGCCAGGAAACTGCGCGATTTCAATTGTCGAGTTCGAATTAAACCCAGGAGTTTGTGCGGCCAGGCGCCTTCGCAAGTACCGGTCGAGTGCTGCCGCGTCCAACTCCTCGCCGGCTCTAACTTCTGTGCTATCAGCATTTATCGTCATACAGGCTTACTTGCGTTGAGGCTCCGACGCTCGAAGTTCAAGCTTTAACTTGCTGCTTGCACTAACAGTCAACCTAAAGGTGGTATTCCAAATTACTCGAGTGTCAGCCGAAGTATCTAAGTCTCTCGCCTGAACTTCTTAAGTATTCTTTGGGCCACCACCACACGATGAACTTCATCCGGACCATCGTAGATCCTTGCGGCACGGGCATCGCGGTAGAACATTTCCA